>JAFNUD010000095.1 GCA_017384225.1 Paludibacteraceae bacterium | reverse complement strand
GTTCCAAGACTACTTGATGGGTGAGGTTCGTTTCGCTTCTGTGGCTAAGCAATATCCACAAGAGGCAGCCGAACTCTTCGCTGCCGCTCGCGAGAACGCTCAATGGCGCTACCGCAGCTACCTGCGCATGTTGTCCACAAATTGGGACAACACTCAAGAGTAATTCAAGAATTCCTATCAACAAGAGAATATGCAAAAGAGAGCCGTCCTTTCAGGTCGGCTCTCTTTCGTGCATGCGGGCTATCCAATATTCAAGGTACATTTCTCCGATTTCTTTTCAAATATTTTTTTTCTTTCAATGTTCGCTCGCTTTGCTCGCGTGGGGAAGAAATTCTTGTGTTCGCTTCGCGTTTTTGAGCATGTTTCGACTACCCAAACATTCCTGCGTCCTTCGTCCGCAACATCTGCCTTGCAGATGCTTTTCTTTGTTTATTGCTCCCGAATGATATTCGGGTGCTTTTTCACGAAAAAGCACTTTTCTTAAGATTTCTCTTCTCTTTATTTTCTCTTTACCTTCCCCTATTTTACCGAGAGAAGAGCGGGAGAAGACCGAGAGAACAACGGCACAACTCCCCGCCAACAAAAAGTGCTGTTTGTTAATATTTGCCATCGCCATTGGCTATTAAGTGCTCGCGGCTATCCCCGCGAGTTCCCTTCTGGTCCTCTGGTACATCCGGAGCTTCCGCCACCTGTCCAGTTCCCGGCGTACATGCCGATTACTCCCTGCCTTTACACCTTACCCCCCCAAAAAAAAAACACTTTACGCCGCAGCTCTGCTGCCCACCTCCACACCCGCTGAAGGCGCACAACCTGTGCCTCGCGCACTCCACCTCGCGTAGCGACTCAACTGCGACTTGGCCGCCACACCCTACACTTTTTCACCAAAATAATTTGCGTATATGAAATAAATTCACTATCTTTGCGCCCGTATTTAACCCACGATTGTCAGGGTAAGAATACCTAGTGTTTTTGTAATAAGAAATAACAATTAATTACACACACATACCATGATAGAAAAAATCATCAACGGTATCAACTACCGCCTTGACGAGGAAACTAAGACCGCAGAGGTCATCAAAAGACGTGAAGGGATTTATAATGATTATGGGGATGAAATCATTATCCCAGAGACCGTAGTGTTGAACGACGTCACCTATCGCGTGACGCGTATTGGAGAGAAGGCTTTCTCGTGTTGCGAATCGCTTAAATCCATTACTATCCCCAATAGCGTCAAGAGTATTGGAGAGAGGGCTTTCTTTGTTTGCTCCTCGCTAACCGCCATCAAAGTAGCAAAAGGCAATACAGTATATGATAGTCGCAAGAATTGCAACGCGCTGATTCATACAGCTACTAACACCCTTATTCGTGGCTGTCAAAACACCATTATCCCTGACAGTGTCACGAGTATCGGAAAGGAGGCTTTCGATAGTTGCAAATCGCTGAAGTCCATTATCATTCCTGACAGTGTCACTAGTGTTGGTGATGAGGCTTTCTGTTGTTGCGAATCGTTAAAACACATCACTCTTCTTGAAGGCGTTGAGAGTATAGGATATCGTGTATTCCATAAATGTGCATTGCTAACCTCCATTACTCTTCCTGATAGTGTCACGAGCATTGGAAAGGAGGCTTTCAATTATTGCGAATCGCTTAAATCCATTACTATCCCCAATAGCATCAAAAGTATTGGCGAGGATGCTTTCAATGGCTGTTCCGCGTTAACCGCCATCGAAGTCGCTAAAGGCAACACAGTATATGATAGTCGTGAGAATTGCAACGCACTGATTCATACAGCCACTAACACCCTTATTCGTGGTTGTCAAAATACCACTATTCCGAATAGCGTTACGACTATCGGAAAGAATGCCTTCCATGATTGCCATTCGCTTAAATCCATTATCATTTCCAAAAGCGTAACGACCATCGAAGAGAATGCTTTCTGTAATTGTTTCTCGCTGAAATACATTGCTTTTACTGACAGCATAAAGACTATTGGAAAGAGTGCTTTCTATCGCTGCGAATCGCTAAAATCTATTATCATTCCCGACAGCATAAAGACTATTTCATGGGGTGCTTTCAATCAATGCAAATCGCTGAAAGCTATTGTTATTCCCGACAGCGTAACGAATATCGAAGATCATGCTTTTGAGGATTGCGAATCACTGAAATACATTGTTATTCCAGATAGCGTAGTGAATATAGGATATCATGCTTTCGATGGCTGCAAATCGTTGTACGAAATCCATTATGATGGCACTAAAGCACAATGGATAAAAATTATTGAAGATGAAATTTTTTGTGCTTGGTCTCATCCTTGGTTTGTTAGTTGCACCGATGGGCATATAGAGATATAGTGGATATTCACAATGCAAGCTATAGCATTGATTAAAAAGTCTTACCAGTCAACCAATCATTAACATTCCATGTTAGAAAAAATTATCAAAGGTATCAAATACAGCCTCAACGAGGAAACTCAGACCGCAGAGGTGATAGCTAAGAGAAATGGTTATGAAGGGGATATTATTATTCCCGAGACTGTAGTGTCTAATAGGGCCTCCTATCTCGTCACGAGTATAGGTAAAAACGCTTTCTTTGATTGCAAATCACTAACCTCCATCACTCTTCCCGACAGCATCAAGAGTATTGGATTTGGGGCTTTCATGTCTTGCGAATCGCTGTCAAAAATCACTCTTCCTGATAATGTCAAGAGTATTGAAAGTAATGCTTTCTATCGTTGTGAATCGCTGACCGAAATCACTATTCCCAATAGTGTCAAGAGTCTTGGATATGAGGTTTTCAACAATTGCATCTCGCTTGAAGCAATCACCTACAATGGTACACGAGACAAATGGAAAAAAGTCAAAAAAGACACTTTAGCTGATAAATGGATCAGTGGCATCATCGCCAAATTCGTCCAATGCACCGATGGGTTGGTGAAGATTTAGTTAAAACCGCTAGCAACTAGTGTTAATAAAAAAAGCATTAACAGTCAATAAACAACAACCAGTAATATGCCATCATTAGTCAATTTAGCAGAATTACGCTATCAAATTATATGATAGTAAAAGAAAAATTGCATTTTTTTGTAAGATTTTTTGAGATACTGACAAGTTTTAGCAGTTTGATATACTACCTTTGCAGCGTTTTTGATATAAAAATCCCTTGGTGGTCAGCAGAGGGGCTCGCTTGAACAGACATTGGTTCCGCTGGTTGAGTGGGAAAATGGGACAAATAGAACCTATAATAAAAAGTAATGAATATGAATTCAGAAATCAAAAGGCAGTTAAAGTATTTCAATGAACGTTATGAGGAGGTGATATGCTCGCCTCAGTTGAAATGGAACGTGAAATATCAAACTCTAGACCTTGAGGATTACACTCCAATTATCGCCATCAAGGATTTGTTGGATAATAACTACGTGGTATGTGCAATTCCCAATGAGGAAGTTAAATTTCTGCTTTGCCAACTCCATCGAACCGACAAGGTGCTTGCCGAATATGACTCTTTGGAATCGATGGTAGAAGACGGCTGGTGCATGGGAACCTAAGCACGATATTTCTTGTAGATAACTAAAAGTTGTACCTTTGTAATAATTTGTATACCATGAATATCATTTACAATCCTTATTTTACAGGTAATGTGTACATCTCACAGAATTTGTGGGATGAAGTAACTGTGGGCGATGCGGCTCTTTTGGAGCAACTCCTTATGCGAGCAGGTTTGCCGCAAACTGTAGTGGACGATTCCGAGAAGGCGGAAAAAGCGCGAGCTCAAGCCTATGCTGAGGCAATAAAGGCACAAGGAACTACTATCTTCTCTAACTCTCTTGAGTCAGACCCGGAAGGTACTGCCAAGCTACTATTGAAATGGCGTGATCTCTTGGTTATGGCTGGTTGGACTACAGCGGACGCCATGAATGCAGAAAACGCCAAACTGCGAGTCTTCGAGTCATGCGACGAAGCTCTCAAAACATATCCGAGTCGCGCGGATAGATGGAGAGAAGTATATCAATTCCTGAAAGACGGAAATAAGATTCTAAACGACAAGGATTCTATTGAAGTTCGCATCCCTAAGGCATTGATACCGCCAATGATTGCCAAGGTATTAGAATTGTTACCAAATGTTTCGTACGCAATGGAGTCCTTGGATGAAGTTCTCAACACTGAAGGGCATTCGTGCACGGTTATTAATGCCAACGAACAATATGAGGCATGGCAATTATTGGCAAAACTGCCGTATGACGCACAGACAATGTTGGTCTGCGCTGATGAAAGACGACTCAATGATACGATGCAAGCCATTGGTGGTGAACAATGGAGAACGGATCGCGTCGGATGTCCGCATCCTGTAGCAACCATCTTTGACCAGAAGGGTATTCCTGATCAACTTGTTTGGTTGGACTGTGCAGGCAATGGATTAACATATGATCCTTATGCTTTTTTGTCATCTGAAGAGAGAGACGCACTGCGCATCATAGATATGGAAACACGTAGCGCAATGCAGATGAAGTGGTTATATACGACGCTCAATCGTATCAAAGATTGGATTCTTATTGCTCCTAAATACCATTTAGGTGAATCTCTTGGAGAACATCCGATTATCACTTCGCTGAAACAAAACAAAATGTTTTATGATGATGCATGCGCTGAAGGACAGAAGATAATACTCCCCACAACGAAACCAGCAGAGGTTGTAAAACTGAACCCAATAGGCGAAATCAACATTAATCCAGATGTGCTATCAAAAATCCTTAAACCCTCAGACAGCTATTCCTCAATTGAT
>JAFNUD010000094.1 GCA_017384225.1 Paludibacteraceae bacterium | reverse complement strand
CCACTCATACCTGCCGCGAAATTACGACCTGTTGGGCCGAGAACAACAGTTCGACCTCCCGTCATATATTCACAGCAATGGTCACCAACTCCTTCAACAACAGCTACTGCACCACTATTTCTAACGCAAAATCGTTCACCAACGCGTCCTCTTATGTAAACTTCACCCGAAGTTGCACCATAAAGTATTGTATTCCCTGCTATGATATTAGTCTCAGGAGAGTAATTTACCTCAACAGGAGGGACAACAATTATATGCCCACCAGAAAGGCCTTTACCTAAATAGTCATTTGAATCACCTTCAAGTCGGAATGTTACTCCCTTGCACAAAAAAGCACCAAAACTTTGTCCTGCAGAACCTCGGAAATTTATAGTTATTGTATTATCTGGCAAACTATTATCTGTACAGCTTTTTGTAATATAACCACTTAACATAGCTCCTACACTTCGATCTGTATTTGCGATAGGTGATATGAATTGCATTGGCAAACGACTTTTAATAGCGTGCTCTGATGCTGTTATCAATGATTCGTCTTTCAAGCCAGAGGGCAATGTCTGATATTTTCCTTGCCACTTGATGGGTTTATCTTTATTTTTTATTTTATGAAGTATTTTACTTAAATCAATCTTGCTCATTCTGCCTTCATTATGTTTTTGACTAAGCAAATCACATCGTCCGATAATTTCGTATAGTGAATGATAGCCCATTTGAGCAAGATATTCACGAACTTCACGAGCAACAAACAAAAGATAATTTACTACATATTGATAATGACCCTTGTACTTTACTCGTAATTCTGCACATTGAGTAGCTATGCCTACTGGGCACGTATTTGTATGGCATTTACGATCCATAATACATCCAAGAGAAATCATAAGTGCCGTCGAAAAACCATATTCCTCTGCACCAAGTAGTGTACTGATAATAACATCGCGCCCATTTTTAAGACCTCCATCACATTGTATCTTAACCTTTCCTCGTAAATTGTTAAATATCAAGGTTTGTTGAATCTCCGCCAACCCCAATTCCATAGGAAGACCTGCATAGTGGATGGAACTAGCAGGTGAAGCTCCTGTTCCTCCATCGGCACCACTGATAAGAATGGTATCCGCTTTAGCCTTTGCAACTCCCGCAGCGATAGTTCCGACACCACTTTCGGCTACCAGTTTAACGCTTATCGTTGCTCGTGGATTCACATTTTTCAAATCAAAAATTAGTTGCGACAAATCCTCTATTGAATATATATCGTGATGGGGAGGTGGGGAAATCAGTGTAATTCCGGGGATTGAATGACGAGTTTTCGCAATCATCTCATCAACCTTAAAACCGGGTAATTGACCTCCCTCGCCAGGTTTTGCGCCCTGAGCCACTTTTATTTGTATCTCATCGGCATCTACCAAATATTCTGTAGTAACTCCGAATCTGCCTGATGCAACTTGTTTGGTCGCACTTCTCAGTGCTATTCCATTACGTTTTTCATAAAAGCGTTTAGGGTCTTCTCCTCCTTCACCGGTATTGCTTCGACAACCAAGAAAGTTCATTGCCAACGCAATATCCTCATGAGCCTCGCGACTGATTGCTCCAAATGAAATTGCTCCTCCGACAAAGTGTTTAACAATTTCATTTTCAGACTCTACATCATCTATCGATATGGGTGTTCTGTCACTACATAATTCCATAAGGTTGCGTATGAATATCGGCTGCTCGGTATTATCAGCCATTGCCGAAAATAGCTTATATTGGTCATAATCGTTTTCACGCACAGCTTTTTGAAGTGTAGTAATTATTTGAGGATACCAAGCGTGTCGTTCACCATCTTTCCTATAACGATACCTTCCAAAATCCTCAAGATTAGGAACTTGCGTGTCTGTTTTGGAAAAACCTTTTGTATGGCGAAGCAATGTATCTTGAGCCACATCTTCCAAAGTGATGCCTTCAATCTTGGATATGCCTCCACCAAAGTATTTTTCGAGTAAAGAGGATGATATCCCGATGCTTTCAAAAAGCATTGAGCCTCTGTAACTTCTGATAGTGGAGATGCCCATTTTTGATATAATTTTCATCAAGCCTTTATCAATGGCTTGTATGTAATAGCGTTTTGCCGTAGCATAATCCAGTTGTAATTCTTGATGACTAACCAACTCGTTTAGTATAGCAAAAGCCATATATGGATTTACTGCACTGGCACCATATCCTGTGAGTAAAGCGACATCCATAACCTGCATAACCTCACCACTTTCGATGATAATTGCCGTTTGTGAACGTTTTTTGCTTTTAATGAGATGATGATGCACGGCCGACATTACTATTAAAGAAGGGATTGGAGCATAGGTGTCATTAATAGCCTTATCACTCAGGATGATATAATTATAGCCTTTATCAACGGTTTGTTCAACTTCTAAACACAAATTGTCTATTGCTTGCTGCATTCCGACAACTCCTTTAGATGCTGCAAATACCATATTGAGTGTTATCGTTCGAAAACCTTTATATGTCAGGTTTTTTAGATTATCGAGATTTGTATTAGAAATTATTGGACTTGGTAATTCCACAACTTTGCACATTTCTGGAGTTGCTTCCAAGATATTTCCAGAGACACCACCTATATAATCAGTTAAAGACATAACCGAGTATTCACGTAATGGGTCTATAGCAGGGTTTGTCACTTGAGCAAACATTTGGCGGAAGTAGTCAAAAAATCGTTGTGGCCGCTTGGAGAGAATTGCAATGGGAATATCCGCCCCCATAGACATTGTGGGCTCCTGATGTGTGTTCACCATTGGTTTTAGAATAAGTTCAATATCTTCCTTCCCAATCCCAAACGTATGTAATCTCTCTTGATAATGATCTATACTATGCTTTAATTTACGCCCGCTATGAATATCGTTAAGTACCACCAAATTTTTTTGCAGCCATTCGCGATATGGATGTTCCTCAGCAAGGGTTGATTTTATCTCATTATTGCTTATAATTCGACCATCATCTAAATCAACCAAAAGCATCTTTCCTGGTTGCAAACGCCCTTTTTCTGTAATTATGGAAGGATCTATATCTAATACACCTGTTTCAGATGCCAATACTAACATCCCATTTTTAGTTATTGCATAGCGCGCAGGACGTAATCCATTCCTGTCAAGCAGTCCTCCTGCATAGTGCCCATCAGAAAACATAACAGCAGCAGGGCCATCCCAAGGTTCCATAAATATGCTGTGATATTCATAAAAACTTTTGATTCGATTGGATAGTAGATCTTTCTCTCCATAACTTTCAGGGATAAGCATAGCCAACGTATGCGGAAGCGACATTCCACTCTTTACGAAGAACTCAACCGTATTGTCGAGCGATGCACTATCGCTCATACCTTCTTGTATGATAGGCGAGATCTCCTCGATTTTACCTAAATTATAAGGTTTGAGAATTGACTCTCGCGTTTGCATCCATAATCGATTTCCCTTTATCGTATTAATCTCTCCATTATGGGCTATAAAACGAAAAGGTTGTGCTAAGCGCCACATTGGGAATGTATTTGTAGAAAATCGAGAGTGAACAAGAGCGACTGCACTTGTAAAATATGGGTTCATCAGATCTGGGTAATAATATCGCAATTGCCTTGATGTGAGCATTCCCTTGTAAATAAGAGTACGGGTAGACAAACTAACGATATAGCAGTTATCCTTATCTTTAATAGACGACTCCATAATACGTCTTTCAATCTTCTTCCCAACGACATACAAACGGCTTTGCAAATGTTCTTCATACCTTTTTACATCAATACCTATATCTTCTTTTCCACATATAAACATCTGTTTAATTTGAGGCTCACACATAGCTGCATCGTGTCCTAAGACTGAAGAATTAACCGGCACATCTCTTAGGTGTGTTAAAGTAAGCCCTTCTTCAGATATAGTTTCACGAATAATATTTATGAATGTTTCATAATCCAACATATCTTTAGGCATAAACAGCATTCCTACGCCATAGCGTCCTCGTTCTGGAACGGGTATTCCATTAAGTAATATAAACTCATGTGGAATCTGTATCATAATTCCAGCTCCATCACCGGTTTTGTTATCAGCACCTTCAGCTCCTCGATGAGCCATATGTTCAAGAACCTGTAAGGCGTTTT
>JAFNUD010000093.1 GCA_017384225.1 Paludibacteraceae bacterium | reverse complement strand
TTTCCACTGGTGAGAAACAAAAAGGGATACTACCCCAATGAGCAGGAGTAGTATCACTATTTTTATCGTTCGCCAAAGATTGCGCATGCTTATTTAGGGTCGAGTGTTACGATAGGCACGAGCATCTCCTCCAAGGATATTCCTCCGTGCTGGAAGGTGTCGCGATAGAACTGTGCGTAGTGGTTGAAGTTGTTGGGGTACGCAAAGAAGTCCTCTCCTGTACAGAAGACATAGCTGCTGCTGACATTCGGGCAAGGCAGACCTACTTGCTTTGGACGAGTGATCTCAAAGCAGTTCTTGGACTGGCAGTTGAGCGCTTTGCCGACTTTGTAGCGCAGGTTGGTATTGGTGTTCTTGTCGCCGATGATCTGCACCGCATTGGTCACACGCGTGGTGCCGTGGTCGGTGGTGAGTACGACTTTGTAGCCCAACGAAGCGATGCGGCGGAACATCTCCGCTGTAGGTGAGTGGCGCAGCCAACTGAGTGTCAGGCTGCGGTAGGCAGCCTCATCATTGGCCAGTTCGCGCATCATCTTACTCTCTGTGCGTGAGTGGGATAGCATATCAATGAAGTTGAGTACCACCACATTGAGCGGTGTCTGCAAACCCTTGAACTGTTTGGTGATACGCTCGCAGAAGTCGCTTTCGTTGACCTTGAAATAGCTATAGCCATAGCGTTTGCGGAAGCGGTCGAGTTGGGTCTGAATGAGGTCTTTCTCATTGTTGTTCTTGCTCTCCTCCTCGTCCTCGTCGATCCATAGGTGAGGGTACATCTCTTGTATCTGCAAGGGACTGAGTCCCGAGAAGATAGCATTGCGCGCATACTGCGTGGCAGTGGGGAGCATAGAGGTATACATCTGCTCCTCCTTGACGGTAAACCACTCGGAAAGAAGAGGTTGGATAATCTTCCATTGGTCGTAGCGGAAGTTGTCAATCACCACGAAGAACACTTTTTCGCCCTCGTCGAGCAACGGGAAGATATATTTCTTCATCACATCTTGCGACATGGTAGGGCGTGTGGCAGGGTTAGCCCACCAACTCTCATAATTCTTGGCAATATATTTTGCAAAAGCTTTGTTCGCTTGCTCGCGTTGCATGCGCAGCATGTCGTGCATGGCGGAGTCCACCTTCTCTAACTCCAGTTCCCAGCGGGTGAGGGTACGCTCAATCGCCATCCACTCCTCGATGGTGTTGGCGGTGTCAATCATATAGGTGATGTCGGAGAACTCCTGACGGTAGGTGGTGTTGGTGTGCTCCTCGACAATCTCGCGTTGGTGGATATGTTTCTTGAGGCAGAGCAGAATCTGGCTGGGATTGACGGGCTTGATAAGGTAATCGGCAATCTTCTGACCGATGGCTTGCTCCATGATATGCTCCTCTTCGGACTTGGTAATCATCACTACAGGCAGGGTAGGGTGTGCCTCCTTAATCTCTTGTAGCGCTTCCAAACCCGACAGACCAGGCATGTTCTCATCCAAGAAAACAATATCAAACTGCTCCTCGCGGCAAGCATCAATAGCATCTTGTCCGTTGTTGACTGGGGTAACGTGGTACCCTTTCTCTTGTAGGTAAATGATGTAGGGCTTCAGCAGATGAATTTCATCGTCCGCCCAAAGTATTCGGTTCATAGTTTCTCCATTTATTGATTAGGTTTAACATATCTTCAGCCCAAGGGCTATCAAAGTGCATTCTTTCACCTGTACGTGGGTGGATGAATCCCAATGTCTTGGCATGTAACACCTGACGTGGACAAAGGGCAAAGCAGTTCTGAATGTATTGTCTGTATTTCTGTGTGCGCAGTCCCTTGAGTACCTCCATTCCGCCATATTTTTCGTCAGCAAATAATGGGTGCCCAATGCTTTTCATGTGTACGCGTATCTGGTGCGTACGCCCCGTCTCCAAGCGACACTCCACGAGGGTGACATATGGGAAACGCTCCAAGACGCGCCAATGAGTGATGGCCTCTTTGGCATTTGGATTTTCTTCCAAGTCCCAAATGCGATAGATGGTTCGGTCGCGGTTGTCGCGTGCCAGAGCGCCTTCAATCGTGCCGCTGTCTTCGGTGAAAGTGCCCCAAACGAGGGCGTTGTAGGTGCGCTCGGTGGTGTGGTCAAAGAACTGCTTACCGAGGTGCGTTTTGGCTTCGGGGGTCTTGGCGATGAGCAGCAGTCCGCTGGTGTCCTTGTCGATGCGGTGAACGAGACCGATATTGGGGTCATTGATGTCCAGCTTGTCGCGGAAATGCCACGCCAGGGCATTGAGCAGGGTATGTTCGTAGTTGCCATGTCCAGGGTGAACCACCATGCCTGCGGGTTTGTTGATGACCAGTACATCATCATCTTCGTAGATGATCTCTAAAGGTATCTCCTCGGGGTGGATGGTATAGTCGTGTGGCTCGTGGTCAAGCAACACTTGTACAATATCGAAGGGTTTGACCTTGTAGTTGCTGCTTACGGGTTTGCCGTTGACCCACACGTGGCCAGCATCAGCAGCGTTCTGTATGCGGTTGCGCGAGGTTCCTGGCATGTGTTCTGCCAGGTATTTATCTACGCGTTGTGGTGTCTGTCCCTTGTCCACCTCTGAGCGCCAACGCTCCCATACTTCGGTCTGCTCGTTGTCTAATATATCTTCGTTTGTCATGTTGATTGTCTATT
Source organism: Paludibacteraceae bacterium (assembly GCA_017384225.1). Classification (GTDB taxonomy): domain Bacteria; phylum Bacteroidota; class Bacteroidia; order Bacteroidales; family Paludibacteraceae; genus Colicola. Next base: position 7,265 of record JAFNUD010000093.1, on the reverse strand, counting down.
CTTCTCTGTCTGAAATATTAAGAAAGAGGCTTAGAAAAACTCTTCCTCGTCTTGCTCGTTGTCCGCAGTAATGGTTTTTTCGATGTCCAACGATAATTTCAGGTTTACACTACTACCTTCCACAACAATTGTGCCATTTGTAGGTTCTTGCGAGTAAACGATATATTCATGTTTGTTCTCTTCTGTGGGAGGAATGTCGTAGGTTACTATTCCGACAGTCAGAGCGTGAGCCATAAGCCAAGATCGTGCATCGCTGAGTGTTTTGCCCAGTACGGTAGGGATAGTTATTTCTTCAGTGCCTTTTCCCCTTCCTGCGATGAGCAGCACCTTGCTACCTTCTTCCAAACGATTGCCTGCGTTGAGGATACTATCTCCCATGCGAATGTCCAATATGATGTCGCGATAAGCAGATGGCTCATAGATGATGCTATCTATTTGCAACCCCAATGACGATAAGGTGGCTTGTGCTTGTCGGAGACTGAGATCACGTAGTTCTGGCAGCAGAACAGGACGGCGCATCTGAGCGTTTTGGATGACATAGACGGTACGACCTCGTTTAACTTTGCTGCCTGCTATCGGTGTTTGCTCTACAATGGTACCTAAAGGCACTTTGGTGGAATAAGTAGAGTCAATAACCTCGATGTGAAGCCCTTCTGCTTCAAGCGTGATTTTCGCTTCTTCTAAATAGAGTTCGGTGATTTTAGGAACCTCAATTTCTATTCCATGTTGGGTATAATGGCGCAAATAGAGCACTAAAGTAAGTATTAATAATGCTACAGCGACAGCAGCTATCAGTAGGTTGATAAGAATAGTTTTCCAAGCGGAGGTGGGGTTGTTTTTCTTTGCCATAGTTATATTTTTATAGGTTGAAATCTATTAAAAAGCAGAATTTTGCTGCAAAGTTACGATTTTTTTTGCGTATTTGCAAAAAATAGACTATTTTTGCACGGATTTTGTTTAGGAATGATAAAATTCTTAACGTTCTAAGCAAAATTCTTAATAATAACAATTAAATTTTTATGTGTATGAAAAAGATTTTATTAATTGTTGCCATCGCAGTTGCTGCTATGGGTTGCTGCAAGAAAGCATCTTGCAAAGAGGGTAAATGTTGTGATAAACCTGCAATAGAGTGCTGCAAAAAGGCAGAGTGCCAAAAAACTGATGCATGCCCTAAGGCAGAGTGTCCAGCAGAGTGCCAAAAGGTAGATTCTTGCTGCAAGAAGGTAGAAAACTGCTGCCCAAAGGCTGAGGAGTGCTGCAAACAAGCAGATACTTGCCAAGAAACTCCTGTAATGGAATAATGCTCTACCACTCAATGGGTTAGTTAATACGGTATTTCAATCGTGTTCCGTTGTGGTGGTGTTGCCAGATGAAAAAGCCATTTCGTTGTTTGAACGAGATGGCTTTTTGTGCTATAATCGTTGCCTGTATCAAGGAAAACTAGGGACTATGCAAATTTATTCTACCTTTTGCATGAAAGTATTTGCATAATTCAAAAAAAAGTTGTAATTTTGCACGCTAATATTGGTCGATTATGATAGAACTACTGAAATACTGTGTGCCAGCGTTGTGTGTGTTGCTCGCAACATGGTTGGTAATGCACAAATTTTACAAGAGTGAAGAGGAAAAACGCCTTTGGGAACTCAAGCGTTTGTCGCAGAAGGAAATTTCGCCTCTCCGCATGCGCGCTTACGAGCGCTTAGCACTATTGCTGGAGCGTACTACCCCCGAGCATTTGCTCATAGAGCTAAATGTGGGAGAAATGACTATCTTGCAAGTGCAACAACATATAATGCGTACCATTCGTATGGAATATGAGCATAATCTCAGTCAGCAAGTATATGTGAGCGATGAGGTCTGGCAACTCATTTTGTCCGCACGCGATCAGATGGTGGCGTTTGTCAATAGTATGGCGCAACAGATACCTCCTGAGAGTAGTGCGTTGGATTATGCCAAAGTGCTGATTACAGCATATGGTGCAAATGGAAAAACAGCTAACGACCAAGCAATACAAGCTTTGCGCGATGAAGCACGAGCGTTGCTATAATATATACACTGTTGAAGCGAAATAGAATCCATATTATTTTTGCGTTGTTGTTTGCCCTAGCGCTGGTTGCTTGCACCACGGATACTACCTGTCGCAAGGATATGAGCGTTTGTGCGCTTATGACCTTGAAGGCAGATTCTTTAGACACTAAAGGACATTCGGTAAAATATACTACATGGGATAATGTAAGCATACGCCCGATAGAAAACGAGATGTATATCCTCCACAATAATAAGAATGTTAAGGAAATACCTCTGTTTCTGCAGCCCGATACAAATCTTACAGCTTTTTTGTTGACTTATCACAATCAGACAGATACGCTCTTCGTAGCACATACGCCATTGCAATATTTTGTCAGTTTGGCATGTGGTTGCGCAGTCTATCATACTATAACCAAGGCTTGGTCCACTGATTCGCGTGTGGATAGTGTGCAAATTATCAATGCCAGTGTAGAAAATACTATGCAAGAAAGTCTTCGTATACACCTTCATGAATAATCGTTTGATTCCGATATTACTTTTTTTGAGTTTCGCGTTGTGCGCGAGCGCGCAGGCGAGCGAGAAGAAAAAAGAACGCTTACCAAAAGATAGCATATATCAAGGTATGAGTGTAAAGGTGGATATTGCTATGCCTATTTTGGAACTCGCTCGTTCTAAAGGAAAAATTCAAGATTACGAATTGGCGTTTAATGTGCGATTGGCAAATCGCTTTTATCCTACTATAGAAGTAGGCTATGCATTAGCTGATGTGACAGCTGACGGAGGACATTATACGGGTCAGGGTGGTTTTGCGCGTGTGGGAATGGACTTGAGCGCATTGAAAAAAAGAGGGGGCGATAATTGCCTGATGGTGGGATTGCGATTGGCAGGTGCGTATCAGGGCTTTCAGATAACGGATGTTCCTGTCTATGGCGATTATTGGCCAATGGGAAAAGTGAATTACTATAATCAACATAAATTCGATTGTTGGGGTGAAGTGGTGGCTGGTTGTCAAGTACAGATATGGAAAGGCTTTCAGATGGGGTGGTATGTGCGAATGAAGTTGCTGATGACTCGTACAGACAAACAAGGTGATGCTCTCCCTGCTTACTTACCTGGTTTTGGTTATCGTCGGGATTTTAATTGGGGATTTAATTACTATCTCGCATATAAATTTTAACAACCCAACACCATACTACACAGCCCGCATGCGGGCACTACACAACGCTAAACAATATAACACGATACAATCATGAATTCAAAACAACTAATGACAAAAGCGGCAGATAATATTCGTATTCTTGCTGCTGCTATGGTAGAAAAAGCTAAGAGTGGTCACCCTGGAGGTTCCATGAGTGGAGCAGACTTCGTACAAGTGCTTTACTCTGAGTTCCTTATCCACGATCCAGAGAACCCATGTTGGGAGGCGCGCGACCGCTTCTTCCTCGATCCTGGTCACATGTCACCCATGCTCTATGCACAACTCTGCATGACAGGTCATTTCACCATGGACGAACTCAAGCAACTCCGTCAATGGGGTAGTGTTACTCCTGGTCACCCAGAGCGTAATGTAGAGCGTGGCATCGAGAACACCTCTGGTCCGCTTGGTCAAGGTCATACCTTTGCTGTTGGTGCAGCTATCGCAGCCAAGTGGTTCAACGCTCGTTACGGCGAGATCCACAACCCAACAATATATGCATTTATCTCTGATGGTGGTATCCAAGAGGAGATTAGTCAAGGTGCTGGTCGTATGGCAGGTCACCTCAAACTTGATAACCTCATCATGTACTACGACTCCAACGAGATTCAGCTCTCTACCTCTTGCAATGAGGTAAGTTCTGAGAACGTAGCCATGAAGTACGAGGCATGGGGTTGGTATGTACAAGACATCGATGGTCACGATCCTGATGCGATTCGCCAAGCTATCATCAACGCACAAAACGAGACTTCTCGTCCTTCGCTCATCATTGGTCATACCTCTATGGGTAAGGGTTGCGTGAATGCAGAAGGCGCAAGTTGGGAGGGCAAGACCTCGACCCACGGTCAACCACTCAGCAAGTCTGGCGCAAGCTTCGAGGCAACAGTCAAGAACCTCGGCGGCGACCCTGAGAACCCATTCCAAATTTTCCCTGATGTACAAGCACTCTTTGACAAACGTGCTGAAGAACTTCGTGAGATTACCAACCAACGCTATGCAGCTTACCACGAGTGGAAAGAGGCTAATCCATTGGCTGCCAACGAGTACGAGACCTTCATGAGCGGCGAGACCCCTTGTCTCGACTGGAGTTTGCTCCAACAAAAAGACAATGTAGCTACCCGTACCGCTTCTGCGTCTGCCCTCTCTTTCCTTTCTGAGCATGTAGGCAACATGATTGTATCCTCCGCCGACCTTTGCAACTCAGATAAGACAGACGGTTTCCTCAAGCATACCCATGTCATCACAGCCGATGACTTCACTGGTCGCTTCCTCCAATCAGGTGTAAGCGAACTTACCATGGCTTGCGTCTGCATCGGTATGGCACTCCACGGCGGTATCATTCCTGCTTGCGGTACCTTCTTCGTCTTCTCTGACTACATGAAACCTGCTATCCGTATGGCAGCCCTCATGGAGATTCAAATGATGTTCGTATGGAGCCACGATGCTTTCCGCGTAGGTGAGGATGGCCCAACCCACGAGCCAGTAGAGCAAGAGGCACAAATCCGCCTCATGGAGAAACTCCACAACCACTCAGGTCGTCCAAGCGTGATGGTGCTCCGTCCTGCCGACGCAGAGGAGACAACTGCTGCATGGAAGATGGCAATGGAGAATATCTATACCCCAACTGCCCTTATCCTCTCTCGCCAAGATGTTACTTCTGTGCCTAACACCTCAGAGGCTGGCGTGAAGAAAGGTGCATATATCGTGAGCAAAGACGAGAATCCACAAGTGGTGATGATTGCTTCTGGTAGTGAGGTTTCTACCCTCATGGCAGGTGCTGAGCTCCTCCGTGCAGAGGGTATCCGCCTCCAAATCGTGAGCGTTCCTTCAGAGGCTATCTTCCGCCAACAAAGCAAAGAGTATCAAGCAGAGGTATTGCCACAAGGCGTAACTCGCTTTGGTTTGACCGCAGGTTTGCCTTGCAATCTCGAAGGTCTTGTAGGCGAGCATGGTACTGTATGGGGACTCAACTCCTTCGGTTTCTCTGCGCCATACAAAGTGCTCGACGAGAAACTCGGCTTCACTGCAGAGAATGTATATAATCAAGTTAAGAAACTTCTTTAATAATAAGACTTGTCCGACATGTCTGACATATCGGATATGTCTGACCTCAAATGATACGACAATGGACTATAATTTTTCCGAAATTGAAAAGAAATGGCAAGCCGAATGGGCGAAAGCAGGTACTTACCGCGTAAGTAACCAAAGCGACAAAAAGCCATTCTATGTGCTCGATATGTTCCCTTACCCATCGGGCGCAGGTTTGCACGTAGGTCACCCTCTAGGTTATATCGCCAGCGATATCTACAGCCGTTACAAACGCCTACAGGGCTTCAATGTCCTCCACCCAATGGGCTTTGACTCCTACGGTTTGCCTGCGGAGCAATACGCTATCCAAACAGGTCAACACCCAGAGAAAACAACCATGGAGAATATCGCTCACTACATTGAGCAACTCCAAAAGATTGGCTTTAACTACGATTGGGATCGTGAAGTGAAGACTTGCAACCCTGACTTCTACAAGTGGACACAATGGGCATTCATCCAGATGTTCAACTCCTATTTCGATACCTCTTTGCAGAAGGCACAACCTATTAGCAAACTGATTGAGAAGTTCGAGCAAACCGACCCAACATGGGCAACCCTCTCCGAGAAAGAGCAACAAGAGCGCCTCATGAACTATCGTATCGCTTATCTGGCTGATACCAAGGTGAACTGGTGCCCACAACTTGGTTGTGTACTTGCCAACGACGAGGTGAGCGAAGGCCTTTCTGTTCGTGGTGGTTACCCTGTAGAGCAACGCGTCATGCGCCAATGGAACCTCCGCGTGAGTGCCTATGCGCCACGCCTCCTCCAAGGTCTTGATACTGTGGATTGGACCGATTCCCTCAAGGAGACTCAACGCAACTGGATCGGTCGCAGCGAGGGTGCAGAGATGCGCTTCGCTATCAAGGGTCAAGATGAACCATTCACTATCTTCACTACCCGCGCAGATACTGTGTATGGTGTGACCTTCATGGTATTGGCTCCAGAGAGCGAGTATGTGGCTCGTGTGACGACCGAGGAGCAAAAAGCAGAGGTAGAGGCGTACCTGCAAATGGTGAAGAACCGTACCGAGCGTGAGCGTATTGCTGACCGCCGTGTGACAGGTGTGTTCACAGGTTCGTATGCTATTAACCCTCTCACCAAAGCCGAGATACCTATCTATATAAGTGATTATGTACTTAGCGGTTATGGTACGGGCGCTATCATGGCGGTACCTGCACACGATAGCCGTGACTATGCGTTCGCTAAGCACTTCAATCTGCCTATCATTCCACTCATTGAGGGCGCAGATGTAAGCGAGCAGAGCTTTGATGCCAAAGAGGGTGTGATGATCAATTCCGGCTTCCTCAACGGCATGCAGGTGAAAGATGCTATCCAAGCGATGAAGGAGCATATCACCAATACTGGTCTCGGTCGCGTGAAAGTAAACTACCGCCTCCGTGATGCGGTCTTTAGCCGCCAACGCTACTGGGGCGAACCATTCCCTGTATATTACAAGGACGGTATGCCATACATGCTCCCAGAAGAGTGCTTGCCACTCCTCTTGCCTGAGGTGTCTGACTTCAAACCTACCACCACGGGCGAGCCACCTCTCGGCAATGCTGACCTCTGGGCGTGGGACGAGAAGAACAACCAAGTAGTTAGCAAGTCGTTGATTGATAATGTCAATGTCTTCCCACTCGAGCTCTGCACCATGCCTGGTTTCGCGGGTTCGTCGGCGTACTACCTCCGCTATATGGACAACCACAACGATGCTGCGCTCGTAGGCAAAGAGGCCAACGACTACTGGCGTCAAGTCAACCTATATATCGGTGGTACCGAGCACGCTACGGGTCACTTGATTTATAGTCGTTTCTGGAACAAGTTCCTCTTCGACCTCGGCTATATCTGCGAGGACGAGCCATTCCGCAAACTCATCAACCAAGGTATGATCCAAGGTCGCTCTAACTTCGTATATCGCTATATTGGCGAAGGCGCAACGGGCAACCTCTTCATC
>JAFNUD010000092.1 GCA_017384225.1 Paludibacteraceae bacterium | reverse complement strand
GATGTAGTTCGCTATGTGGTATTGGAGCAAGCCGAGACCCCAGGTCTGGGTGCACTGATGAGCACATGGTTCTGCAACCCTGACAAACCAAAATCCAACATCCTTGGTAAGAACCCTGCTACTACCAACTTCAGCGTAAGCAAAGACGGTGGCGATGTGGATGCTATCACCGCATCAACCATTACCTCGCGCGCGTTCCTTGAAGTAGTGTTCAAAGCATACAACGGTATCGCACAACAACCAATGCCACTTGAGGCCATTAGTGGTGCAACACAATTAACAACAGAGGAAGGAGGCCAACAATGAAAAATAAAGCATTAAACACCGTTCTTAACGGTATCTTGCGCGAGAACCCAGTATTCGCTCTCGTGTTGGGTATGTGTCCTACCTTGGCGACTACCACTTCTGCTATCAATGGTATGTCTATGGGACTCGCTACTACTTTCGTGCTTATCTGCTCGAATGTGGTGATTTCACTCTTGAAGAATTTGATTCCTGATAAAGTGCGTATCCCTGCGTTTATCGTGGTGATTGCTACTTTCGTGACCATGGTACAACTCCTGATGCAAGCTTATCTGCCTGCCATTTATGAGGTACTTGGTTTGTTTATCCCGCTGATTGTGGTGAACTGTATCGTACTTGGTCGTGCAGAGGCATTTGCTGCTAAGAATACTGTAGGTTTGTCTGCTTTGGACGGTCTGGGTATGGGTCTTGGCTTTACGCTGGCATTGACTTTGATTGGTGCAGTGCGCGAGTTGTTAGGTACTGGTAGTTTGTTCGGCATGAACCTCTACAGCGAGACCTATGGTATGTTGATTTTCGTGCTTGCTCCTGGTGCGTTCATCGTATTGGGCTACTTGATGGCATTGGTACAAAAACTTTTGAAGAAATAATTATTAGATCGGCTTCGCCTGTAGATGGTAGATCGGGCTAAAGCCCTTGTAGTTCGCCACTTTGTGGCTGTAGAAAATAAACTACAACGAGCGCAGCGAGTGATCTACAGCGAGTGAAACTAGCGAACTACAGTGAGCATCGCGAACAATCTACAACGAAGTGATCTAAAAAAAATAAAAGAATTATGGTATATTTTCTGATATTTATCTCTGCGATATTCGTGAATAATATCGTATTGAGCCAGTTCTTGGGTATCTGTCCATTCTTGGGCGTAAGTAAGAAAATCAATACTGCGCTGGGTATGGGTGCTGCCGTGTTGTTTGTCATGACATTGGCAACATTGGTGACCTACCTCTTGCAACAACTCTTGAACGCCTGGGGTTTGGGCTTCTTGCAAACCATCTTGTTTATCTTGGTGATTGCTGCGCTCGTGCAGATGATTGAGATTATCCTCAAGAAGATCTCTCCATCGTTGTACCAAGCATTGGGTGTGTTCTTGCCATTGATTACCACGAACTGCTGTTTATTGGGTGTGGCTATCATGGTAGCCAGCGGCACATATAAGTTGCCTATGGGCGCAGAGCCAGGTTTGTTGACAGGTATGCTCTTCGCTATCGCTACAGCTATTGGTTTTGCATTGGCATTGGTATTGTTCGCAGGTATGCGTGAGCAATTGGCATTGGCTAAAGTGCCTAAGGCATTGCAAGGTACTCCTATTGCCCTGCTCACCGCCGGCCTCTTGGCTATGGCATTCATGGGCTTTAGCGGCGTAGTATAATCCTGCTAACGGGATATTTGATAAAAAAGCACTTACTTCGGTAGGTGCTTTTTTGTTGCAGTTATACCTGTTGTACCGTTGCCAGTGTTCTGGCAAATACTCCCAGCCTTTAACCTCTAAACTGTAGGCGCGAAACGCCGTCCTCTAAACTGCGACATAGTCGCCGCCTTTACACCTTACATTTTACACCCTACACCAGAAAAATCACCAAAAAGACGATTTTTTTGCATTTTTCTCTACATACTGACAAGTTTTAGCAGTTTCTCATACTACCTTTGCAGCCGATTTCGGAAAACTATAGCCGATCATCCAATGCCTATAGCCTCCTAAAAACAATGTTTAACCCCTAAAAATCACCTAGTATGCAAACCGCCCAATCTCTATCCATCCCTTTCCCAGAATTTGCTACTTTTGCTGCATTACCACAAGAAGACTTACCCCAAGACCCTCAACAGTCCCCTATTTTAGAAGAAAATCTTCTAAATATTTGCAAATCCGAAGAAAATTCATTACCTTTGCACCCAGAAAAGGAAAAATTTATTACTATGACTATACCAAGCTTCAAAAGTTTATTGCTCAAAATTGGTTTTGAGGAAAATAATCCCAATATTTTCACTAAACAATACCCACACTTTAATTTTACAGAATTAAAGGTTGATTTTAACGCACAAAAGATTATCTATCCTGAAGTATTAAAGGTGTGGGATGCTACTAGTAGCGGTAATTTCGAACATCCAGAAAACTTTGTTGTATTGGAATGTGTTACGCGCCTTATGGATAAGGGATATCGTCCTGAGCATATACAATTGGAGAAACGTTGGCAACTAGGTCATAATGCATCTGGAGGAAAAGCTGATATTTGTGTTAGCAATGAAACAGGCGATCAAATGCTCTTGATTATTGAATGTAAAACAGCGGGGCAAGAATATAATAAAGCACTCAAAAACACGAAACAAGATGGAGGTCAATTGTTCTCCTATCTGCAACAAGAAAGAAGTACACAATGGCTAGTACTTTATTGTTCTGATTGGAAAGATGACAATGTTGAGTATCAAAATACTATCATAAAATGCTCTGATGATGCCAATATCCTCAAGATGGCAGAAAAAGACAAGTCTCAACCAACATATAAAAACGCACACACTGTAGAGGAATTAGTTGAAGTTTGGAAAGAAACTTATTTACAAGCAACTTACGATAATCTTATTTTTGGAGAAGATACGCAAGCATATAAAATAGGTATCCGTCCTTTGCAAAAAAGAGATTTGCGTGATTTTACACCAGATGACAAAATAGTAAATCGTTTTGAAGAAATTCTACGCCATAACAATGTTAGCGATAAAGAAAACGCATTCAATCGATTGATTGCTCTCTTTATTTGCAAACTTGTAGATGAAATCAAAAAAAACGATTATGACGAGGTAGAATTCCAATATAAAGTTGGAACTGATACTTACGAAAGTTTGCAAGATCGTTTACAACGTTTGCATAAAATCGGTATGGAAGAATTTATGCAAGAAGAAATCAATTATATTGATGATGAATATGCAGATCGTGTCTTTGCACAGCTATCACAAAGCAAACGCCAAAGTGCTATAGATGACCTGCGAAATACCATTCGAATATTGAAATACTATACGAATAATGATTTTACATTTAAAGATGTTCACAATGAAGAGTTGTTCTATCAAAATGGTAAAATTCTTGTAGAGGTAGTGCAACTATTTGAAAAATATCGAATTGTTTATTCTGCAAAGCATCAATTCTTAGGGGATCTTTTTGAGCAGTTGCTTAACAAAGGATTTAAACAAAATGAGGGGCAATTCTTCACTCCAATGCCAATTACTCGTTTTATATGGGATAGTTTACCTCTTGATAAGATTCTCCATACTAACGAGGGGTATAAACTTCCCAAGGTGATTGACTATGCTTGTGGAGCAGGACACTTTCTTACTGAAGCTGTAGAAGCAATCAATACATATTTTAGGCATAAAGACTGTGCAGAACAAGTAGAAGAAAATGCTTGGGTAGAAAAATGTATTTATGGTATAGAAAAAGATTACCGATTGGCACGAGTAGCAAAAGTTTGTTTGCATATGAATGGTGCGGGTAAAGGGCAAATTATTTTTGGTGATGGTCTTGAACAATACCCTGAAAAGGGTGTTACGAATGGTACATTTGATATACTTGTTGCAAATCCTCCATATTCTGTAGATGCTTTCAAAGCACATCTTAAGCTTAAAAATAATACTTTTGAAATATTACCGCTTATTAGCAATACAGGTAGTGAAATTGAAACACTTTTTGTAGAGCGTATTGCACAACTCTTACGGCCAAAAGGAATAGCAGCAGTGATATTGCCTATCTCCATTTTGAGTAATGATAGTAATAGTGAAATAGCTGCACGTGAACAAATCTTGCAGAATTTTAATATTAGGGCTATTGCTCAATTTGGTGGTAAAACATTTGGGGCAACTAATACAGGTACCATAGTATTTTTTCTTGAAAAATATAACGAGCCACCCAAAAGGAAAGAACAAATTCAAGATTCTGTTCAAGCAATCTTGAATGATCAAATCAGTAGTGATTGGGAGGATAAAGAAATTTTTGATGCATATTTGCAAAAGATCGATGTAACAGAAAAAGATTATAAGGCATTTTTAAATCAAAGATTATCAATAGAAGAGTTAAAAGCTATTCCATATTTTTCTGAATATGTTATAAACTATCTTGCTTCCACACGTTTGCAGAAGTTAAAAACCACTAGAAACTATAAAAATGTAACAAATACAGATCAACAAAAGATGGTGTTAAACTTGTTTTATATCCAACAAATGGTAGCAGAACAAGAAAAATTATATTATTTTGCTTTGATATACAAACAAAATACACTGATCATTACAGCACCATCAACTAATGACGAACAGAAACGTTTCTTAGGTTATGATTGGAGTAATCGTAGAGGTAATGAAGGCATACAAATTCATACCCCTGGCGGTATGTTATATAATGATCAAAATCGATATGCTACAGATACATTGGCAACTGTCATTAGGCATGCATATAATGAGATGCAACCTGCCATTCCCGCAAGGGAACAATATTACACTTTTGCGAGATTACAAGATATGATAGAATTTGCAAGACCAACGTTTAATAAAGAAATAAAATTAACGGCAGATAAAAAAATTCTCATATCAAGTAAATACCCACTCGTAAAATTAGGTACCATAGCAGAAGTGTTAAAGGGTAAGTCTATTACAAAAGCACAAACAATTGAGGGTAATATAAAAGTTGTAGCGGGTGGAACAAATTATGCCTATTTACACAACGTTGCAAATAGGAAAGCAAATACGATTACCATTAGCGCTAGTGGAGCAAATGCAGGTTTCGTAAATTTCTGGTCAGAGCCAATATTTGCTTCTGATTGTACTACGGTTAGAGGAAAAAGCGACATAGAAACTTTATTCTTATATAATTTTTTACACTCTATACAAGATCAAATTTACTATTTACAAAAGGGAGCAGCTCAACCGCATGTTTATCCAGATGATATAGCAGAATTATTAATTCCACAGATTGATGAGAAGTTAATGAAAAAAGTGGTTTCTGAATGTAAAAAAGTGGACGAAGAATATAACACAAGTAGGATGGCAGCAGAAGAATATCGCAGAAAAATAGTGCAAGTGTTTGAAAATCTGCAAGTTATAACGGGGGGGGGTAAATTAAAATTGAGTAATCAAAATATCTTTGACATTAGTATTGGAAAACGTGTCTTAAATTCAGAAGTTAGTTCAGAGTATACAACACCAGTATATAGTGCAAATGTTTTTGAGCCATTTGGAATGATAAATAAGCAGTTGCTTACAGATTTCTCAAAAGATTCCATTTTATGGGGAATTGATGGAGACTGGATGGTAAATGTAATACCTGCAAACACGCCTTTTTATCCAACAGATCATTGCGGAGTATTGAGAATAAAAACAGATGATGTACTTCCCAAATATATGGCATACCTGTTGCAAAAAGAAGGCGAACGCGCAGGTTTTAAACGCAGCTATAGAGCCTCGATTGATCGTATATCAAGTTTGACAATAGATGTCGCACCTATAGAAGCACAACGTCAAGCAATTGCTTTAGTAGAACAATATGAAACTGAGATAAAAAAAGCAAAAGCCGTTATGGCGCAAACTGCTAATAAAAAGAGCGAAATCTTAAATAGGTATTTAAATTAAAAAAATATATGAGTACCAGCAGAACATAGTTGAAAATCAGAACAAACAAAGGAATGTCAACTTTTAGCAGTTTAATATACTACCTTTGCAGCGGAAAAATTAAAAGACTATGGACAACCAAAATCAAATAATCCTCTATCAAGACGACAACGATATAACTCGCGTGTCTGTACGCTTTGCAGATGAGGACTTGTGGCTGACACAGAATCAGTTAGCCGAAATCTATTGTACGACTAAACAAAATATTAGTCAACATATTGAGCATATTCTTATTGATGGCGAATTAGAAGAAAATCGAACTGTAAAGGATTTCTTGACAGTTCGCCAAGAGGGTAATCGTCAGGTAAAGCGCAATATTGCTCACTATAATCTGGATATGATTATTGCGCTCGGCTATCGTGTGCAATCGCAAGTCGCGACACGCTTCCGCCGTTGGGCTACACAGCGTTTGCACGAGTATATCCAAAAAGGATTTGCCATGGATGATGAGCGACTTAAACAAGGGGGCAATCGCTATTTCCGTGAGTTGCTGCAACGAATCCGAGATATCCGCAGTAGCGAACGCAACTTCTACCAACAAATAACCGATATCTACGCCACTTCAGTGGACTATGATCCACGCAGCGAAATGACAAAGATGTTCTTCGCTACCGTTCAGAATAAATTGCACTATGCAGTACACGAACACACTGCCGCCGAAGTGATCTATGAGCGCGTGGACAATGAGAAACCTTTTGTTGGAATGACCAACTTCCGAGGTAACTATGTGACCAAAGATGATGTGAAGATAGCCAAAAACTATCTTTCAGAAATAGAACTTCAACGCCTCAACCTCTTAGTATCGGGCTTCTTGGATTTTGCCGAGTTCCAAGCATTAGAGATGAATCCAATGACTATGCAGAATTGGATAGAAGCACTAGATAATCAGATTCTTTCTCACAAACGCAAGGTATTGATGGGCAAAGGGAATATCTCTCATCAACAAGCTATCGAGAAAGCCGAAAAAGAGTTTGAGATTTACCGCCAACGCGAGATGCAACTCCTCGAAAGCGATTTCGACCGCGAAATAAAAAAACTAAAAGAAAAATAAAATTCGCTCGTAATATTCAAAAGAATGTGCTATTCTCGGCACAATCGTCTTATCTCGCCCAAAGGCTCGAACGATTAATCGCATGCGATTTTTCAGCACACGAAAACTTTTTTTTAGAAAAATAAAGCCATGCGAAAGTGATTATAGTACAGCCACTTTCGCATGCTTTATCTGTTACGTTCCACTCAAAAAACTCCAATCTTCGGCACAAACTACTAAAATGCCGAAGATACAGCACTACTATAATATATAGGGGCACACAACAAACAAGCGGCAGAAATAGCGGCAAACTTAAAAAACATTTTATGCAGCAACCATCGCACTTCATAAGCCCTAAATCCCAAACCAGCGGCAATTTTATCCACCATTGCCGCTACTTTTTGCAGCATTATATAGAGGGGAAAATGATTCATGCCGCCTAAAACCAATAACCCAGATGCTGCATTTTTAACCCAATATTTGCGTATGTCAAGAAAAATCACTACCTTTGCAGGCAGAAAATAATGTAAACAATACGAACATGAAGATAGATTGGAAGAAAATTTTGCCCTATGTTGTGGTTATAGTAGCCTTTGTAGCAGTAGCGATGATTTATTGTGCTCCTGTGTTGGAGGGCAAGGTGCTAGTACAGGGTGATGTTAACAATTGGAAAGGTGCTGCGCAAGAGGCACGTACTTTCTATGATGAACACGGATATAGTCCATGGTGGACTAACTCGATGTTTAGTGGTATGCCAACCTATCAGATTACGGGAAACTTGCCAACGAGTGAATTGAGAGCTACCTTGGAACAGATTTCTCATGCTGGTTTTGCAGGAGATTGGACCATTGTGGGTATCATTTTCGCCTACTTCTTTGGGTTCTTCCTAATGCTTCGTTGCTTCAAAGTCAATCCTTGGTTGAGTATCATAGGTGGAGTGGCAATAGGCCTCTCGACTTATTTCTTGCTCATTATTCCTGCTGGGCACATGACCAAAGCAGCTGCTTTGGGCTTCTTGGCTCCAGTGATAGGTGGATTCTATGCCATTTTTCGTAAACAATATTGGTTAGGAGCGCCACTTGTGGCTATCTATGGGACACTAAGTCTTAATCTCCACCCACAGATGACCTATTATATCTTCATGCTCATAGGTGTGATGGCATGTGCCGAACTCTATATCCATATTAAGGACAAAGCATGGAAGGATTTGGGCATATCTGTAGGAGTGCTGGCTATCAGTTTGCTGCTTGTCTTTGGCACCAAATTGAGTTGGCTCGAAATGAACCAATCCTACCTCAAAGAGACCATGCGTGGCGGACATTCGGAATTAGGCGAAAGGCGAGAGGCGAGAGGCGGAGGATTAGACTTGGATTATGCTACTGCATGGAGCTATGGCGTGGATGAGACAATGACTTTCCTCATCCCTAACTGGGAAGGTGGTGCAAGTGGCTATAATGTGGGCGAGAAGTCGCAACTTTGCGAGACAATGAAGGATAATGGCGTGCCTAAACGTTCTGCCGAGCAGTTCTGCCAACAAGTGCCTACTTATCGTGGAGAAAAAGCCTTTACGAGTGGTCCTGTATATATGGGAGCGATTATCTGTTTCCTCTTTGTATTGGGTTTGCTGATAGTGCCTGGACCATATAAGTGGGCATTGCTGGTGGCTACACTATTCTCTGTGGCATTGGCATGGGGTAGAAACATGATGTGGTTGACGGAGTTGTTCTTCAACTACTTCCCTATGTACAATAAGTTCCGCGCGGTAGAAAGCATTTTGGTAGTGGCAGAAATTACGATGCCATTATTGGGTATCCTCGCGTTGCAACAGATAGTGGATAAGAAAGTGGCATGGGAGAAACTGCGTATGAATATGTTTATTGCAGGCGGTATTACCATGGGCTTGTGCCTTATCTTTGCTCTCTTCACGGGCATAGTGGATGTGACGAGTAGTTATGATGCACAATGGGTGAACCAAGTGCCTGCATGGCTGCGTGATGCAATCTACGATGAGCGTGTAGCTATGATCAAAGCCGATGCTTGGCGTTCGTTTATCTTTATCGCTTTGGGCTTTGCGGTGGTGTATTGGTATGCATGGAGAGGCGAAAGGTTAGAGGCGAAAGGCGAAAGGCAATGGATATTCTATACTGCTTTCGCAGCATTGGTGCTTGCAGATATGGTGCCAGTGAATAAGCGTTTCTTTGGCAATGACCATTTTGTAAAAGCTAAAGATGCAGATGCGTATTTTGCGATGCAACCATACGAGCAGGAGATTCTGCAAGATAAAGACCCTAACTTCCGCGTCTTAAACTTGGCAGCCAATACCTTTAACGACGCTCGCACGAGCTACAGATTGAAGTCAATTGGTGGCTATTCTGCTGCTAAACTGCGTCGTTATCAAGACTTGATCGATGAGCATATATCGAAGGAGATGAATCCGCTGATGCAAACGGTGATGCGTACACAAGGATTTGCAGAGCCTGATGCTAATGGGGGTAAGGACTTTCCTGTGCTGAATATGCTGAATATGAAGTATGCGGTGGTGCCATTGCAAGGTGGCAAGCAAGCTCCTGTGCAGAATCCTTATGCGATGGGTAACTGTTGGTTTGTGGATGAAGTGATTCTAGTGGACACCCCCGACGAGGAGTGCGCAATGTTGCGTGAGATCGATTTGCGCAAGCAAGCTGTTGCGGACAAGAAGTTCGCTGCTACATTGGATATTACTAAACCAGAGGTGACACCATTGATGGCCTTTGATACAACTCTAATTCAATTGACTTCGTATGCGCCAAACTGTTTGGAGTATGTGGCTATGACTGAGCAAAATAAGGTGGCAGTTTTCTCCGAAATTTATTACCCACATGATTGGCATTTGTATATGTTGGACAAAGAGGGGAATAATAGCGTAGAGATTCCTTTGGCTCGCGTAAATTATACATTGCGTGCCGCAGTTATCCCTGCTGGTGCACATCAATTGCGTATGGTGTTTGAACCACATGCGTTAAAAACGGATAAATGGAGTATGGCCATCTTGATTTTGGCATTGCTCTTGAGTGCAGGCGGATTGACTTATCCTTTGTGGCGAAAGAAAAAATAACCAATTCTTTCCACTCTACACCATGCACTATGATAACTCTCATTATTTGTACATATAATCGCGAGAAATATATCCGTCCGCTGTTGGATAGTATTGCTAAGAATGACTATCCAACAACGGAATACGAGATTTTGTTGTTGGATAATAATTGCACCGACAATACGCATGGAGTGTGCGAGCAGTTTACCGCAGCGCATCCTGAAGTGACATTACGCTATGTCGTAGAGCCTGAACAAGGATTATCCGTTGCTCGTAATAAGGGAATCAAAGAGGCCAAGGGTGATATTATCATTTATGTGGATGATGATGCCTTAGTGGACAGCGATTATATCCGTATTTATGCAGAACACTTTGCTACTCATCCCGAAACAATGGCGGCAGGTGGTCCTATAGAGCCATTATACGAAACGCAAGAACCATCTTGGATGTCTCCTTACACCAAAGCTTTGCTAACGGCATGGATGAACTATGGCGATAAGGTAAGAGAGTACCCCAAAGGTCGTTATCCTGGAGGTGGCAACGCTGCGTACAGAAAAGTGGTATTTGATAAGGTAGGGTTGTTTAATACAGAATTGGGAAGAAAAGGCAATTTGCTCTTGGCGTCTGAGGAGAAGGATATCTTTGATAAGATGAAGGCATTAGATATGAAGGTGCTCTATTTGCCAACTCCTGTGTTGCACCACTGTATTCCTCAGGCGAAGTTGGAGGAAGATTATTTCAATCGCTTGACCTTGCAGATTGGTCGTAGCGAGCGCATGCGCACGCGCGCTATATCTAAAGGTAAATACCTCTCTCGATTGGTTGCGGAGGCAGTGAAATGGGGTGGCACATTAGCGTTGCTATGTATCTACACACTTCAACTCCACCCTATGAAAGGATGGAAACTAGTACTTTTCCGCAAGAATGTAACGAAGGGATTGTTGGGCGGCTAAAAGAAGCGTCTATAGCTGCGATCGTTGCTATGCACGATACGCGTTACATAATCCTTAGCATTCCAATTTTTGATAGGTGTCATGTACGAATCTGAGTATATGGCACGCAGCCATCCGTCAGTATCTATAGGCATATAGACTTGTAGCCCGAGGAATTCTCGTTTCTCAAAGTCGCATGCAGGCACATAACTTCTATCGCATGGAAAACCATCGGTAGCATTGGCTTCTTTCCACTCTTTAGTTTCGTGCTTGCGGGCAATGATGCTATAGTAGTCATTGCCTTCCTGGAAGTAGTAGAAGATATCCAAATGTAGTTTACGGTAGATATATGTCTCCTCAAATACTTGTCCGTTGGCTAATACGCTTTGACAATGCAGTTGAAAGCCCGCTTTGGCCATTTGTTCGTGTAAATCGTTGGGGATTTGGTCAGCCAATACACCTAAGTCTATATCGGGGTCATATGAGATAAATCCCTTGTCGCGATAGGCACCTAAGAGCGCTCCGTAGGTGAGGAAAGCAGGTATGTGCATAGCGTCAAACACTTGGGTAGCGGCATCAAGCATTTGCAAACCATTCTTGCGCATGCGGCGTGACTGAATGGCAAATTTGACACGATTGATGTATTCAACAATCAGTTGATAAATACCCAAACAAAGGGCTATCTTAACGAGTAAGTCTCTCATAGATTATATAATGGTCAGTATCAGCAGCTATACCTATAATTATTTATATATCTTCTTTGAATGTTATTTTCTTGTTTTGTTCTTCGCCCTCTACAATGTAGATTGGTACCTCAGGCATATGCTCATGCACAATACCGCAATCGTCGGTAGCGGGGAGATGAGCCTCTGCGCATGCTTCTGCACTCAGACTATCCAAGCTCAAGGCTTTGGTATATGCTTCTGCTATTAACTCTAAGCGGAAGGCTTGGGGTGTTTGTGCACGCATGATGGTGGAGCGCTGTGGAATACGAGCTACTTTGCCATCCAGCATCTCATAGACCGTGTCGGTGCTTGGGATAGCTACTGTCACCGCCTCATGGTCCTCTAGCGCCTCGCACATGCGAGTAATAATGTCTTGACTGACAAAGGGACGCGCTGCGTCGTGGAGGAGTAGGTTGATTATTGGTGTAGGGTGTAGAGTGTAGGGTGTAAAGGCACGAATAGCATTCACACTGGATTCCCAGCGTTCTTTGCCGCCAGGGATTATGTGGCGTACTTTTTGCCACGCGTTGGCAAGAAGCATCTGCTCGGCATGGACAATATAGTCAGGATGCATGACAATGCAGACCTCATCAATATAAGGCGATTGCTCGAAGGCATCTACTGCGTGCTCCAAGACACTCTTGCCATCTTGCAATGGCAACAATTGCTTAGGAGTATTACCTCCCACGCGTGCTCCGATGCCTCCAGCTAATATGACAGCGATGTTGTACATTTTTTAATATTGTTCAGACGCCCTGCGGGCTGTTCAGAAGTTCAGAGTTGTTCAGCATTGTTTTTTGCGGCGAGGATCATTTCGCAGAGTTCGCGGATGGCGCCATCACCACCATTCTTAGTAAGATGAATGATACCAGGAACGGCTTTTACTACGGCTACAGCGTTGGCAGGACAAGCAGCTATACCTGCGTGTTGGAGGAGGTCGAGGTCATTGACATCATCGCCCACAAAGCAGACATTTTTCAATGTGATGCCCAACTCCTTGCAAATCTCGTTAGCAGCATCCAACTTGGTCTTCTTCACGCCATCCACTACGCGACCGACACCTGTGTATATATATTCCAAACCGAGTTTCTGTCCGCGTTTCAAGCCAATGGCTGTGTTCTCGCTGGTGAGGATACCGCAAGGGATACCCGCTTTGCGCAGAAGAACAATACCCATGCCGTCATATACGCAAAAGCGTTTGAACTCATCACCGCTCTCGGTGTAGTACATACCGCCGTCGGTCATGCAACCATCTACGTCGGTTAAAAATAATTTCACTTCGTTCATATTTTTTTGGTTTGCTGCGCTCACGTTGTATGCTAAAGCGTTACATTTTAAATTGTTGTTTGCTATAGCGTTACATACTTTGCGTTGGTGGCTAAAGCGTTATTTTAGTTGGTTGTAAATGGTATAAAATGTTTGTGCCATGCCTGTCCATGAGTAGCGGTCTTTTTGCTGGATGAGGTACTGGGTGTAGTCGGATTGGCGTTGGTGGGTGTAGTAGTCGGTGAGGGCTTCGGCTATGGCTTCCGCGTTGGGTTCTACAGCGTAGCCCATTTTGCGGTCGTGGACAATCTCGCCTAAGCCACCGACATTGGTGACAAGCATGGGTTTCTCGAAGTGGAAAGCCACCTGCGTCACACCACTCTGCGTGGCCGATTTGTAGGGTTGCACAATCAGGTCGGCTGCGCCGAAGTACTTGCACAGATCGGCATCGGCGATAAACTCGTTTTTAAGTATTACTCTGTCCGTCAGTTGATTATTCGCAATCTGTGCGCGGTATTTGTCTTCATCTTCGTAAAACTCGCCTGCGATAATCAGTTGCAAGTTAGGCAGTTGGTCTTTGACTTTTCCGAAAGCATCCAGTAGCAGGTCGAGCCCCTTGTATGCTCGCACGAGGCCGAAGAAGAGCATGTACTGCTTCTCGGGGGCAAGTTGGAGTGCTTGGCATGCGTGTTCTTTGGATATAGGATCGCCGTAGTGGTCGTAAATAGGGTGAGGATAGGACGTCTTGGGTTTGTGGGCTCGGTCTAAGCGGTCAATGTCTTGCACGACACTTTCGGAGAGGGCGACAAAGCCATCGGTAGAGCGAACATAGTAGGGCGAAAAGAGTTTGTCCAGAATGCTAGGCTCGTGCGGTATCATATTGTGTACTAATGCAATACAGCGCGTCTTGCCGTTGTGTTGGGCAATGCGTTGGATAGTACCAAAGCAGGGAGCAAAGAACGCCATCCAGTAGCACGAGATAAGCAGGTCGGGCTGCATGTCGCGAATGCGGCGACCGACTCTGATCCAATTGAGCGGGTTGCAGGAGTGGACCTGTTGGCTGATGTGCAAGTCGGTAGGTGCTTTTTCGGTGGAGTATTGCGTCTTGCCTGGGAAAAGGAAAGACGGATATTGTAGGGTGAAAGTGATGATCTCCACCGTGTGTCCTTCCGCTTGCAGTTGGCGCGCGAGGCGCTCGTTGAAGGTGGCGAGACCACCGCGGAAGGGATATGCTGTGCCGAGTATGATTATTTTCATGTTGTGTCACTTTGTGAGGTTATGTCGCTTCGCGAGGTTGTGTGCCTTTGGCGAGTGTGACATCACTTTGCTGTTTGGGCGTCAAATGCGTTCCAACCTTGGGCTTTGAGGGCGATTTCTTCGCCATTGCGACCGATAAGGTTGGTACCATGTTCAAGTTTGGTGATATGACCAATTAGATAGACATCCTCCAACGGAATTAGTTTCTCGTAATCGTCTAAGCTACAGGTAAATAGGAGTTCGTAGTCCTCGCCGCCGTTGAGGGCGCAGGTTACGATATTGAGATTCATCTCCTCGGCGAGTGCTGCGGCTTGATAATCAATAGGCAGTTTATCTTCATATATAGAGCAACCGACGTTAGACTGGGTGCAAATATGCATGAGTTCGCTACTGAGCCCATCGGAGATATCCATCATAGCGGTTGGCTTGATACCCGCCTCGTGGAGCTGTTGAATGATATCGCGGCGTGCTTCTGGTTTGAGTTGGCGTTCGAGCAAGTATTCGCGTCCCTCAAAAGCGGGAGTCGCATTTTCATTCGCGCGCATGACGATACGCTCGCGTTCAAGAAGTTGCAGACCCATGTATGCAGAGCCGAGATTACCCGTTACGCAGATAAGATCGTTGACCTTGGCTCCGTTGCGATAGACAATGTCTGAGTCGTATGCTGTACCAAGGCATGTGATGGAGATAGTTAGACCCGTCATGGAGGCAGAAGTATCACCACCCACGATATCTACATTATAACGTTCGCATGCAAGGCGAATACCGCTATATAGTTCTTCGAGGTCTTCTACGGAAAAACGTTTGCTAACACCGAGAGATACAGTAATTTGTGTAGGTGTAGCGTTCATGGCGTAGATATCAGAAAAGTTTACGACAGCTGCTTTGTAACCCAAGTGCTTGAGTGGAACATATTCGAGGTTGAAATGTATGCCTTCGAGCAATAGGTCGGTGGTGACAAGAGAGCGTTTGCTGCCGAAGTTGAGGACAGCTGCATCGTCTCCGATACCTTTTTGGGTGGATTCTTGTACGTGTTGAATGTCTTTGGTCAAGTGCTTGATTAGTCCAAACTCGCCTAATGTAGAAATCTCAGTTTTTGCCATAATTATAATCGTTAAACCCTACTAGGGCAAATTAAACGCACAAAGGTACAGAAAATTTTGCATATATGCAAATTAAAAGTAAATAAAGTATAATAGGTGTAGCTTTAGTATGAACAGAAAATCGCTTAATCTAAAACGAAATGTCAGAAATAGATATTGATATTACATGAAAAAAATATTGGTTAACTTTTTGTTAACCAATATTTTGTGGGCGTTGACGGATTCGAACCGCCGACCCTCTGCTTGTAAGGCAGATGCTCTAAACCAGCTGAGCTAAACGCCCTCATTCTTTGTATGAGCACTTCCTTTTCGAAAGCGAGTGCAAAGGTACTGCTTTTTTTTGATATGACCAAATATTTTCGAAAAAAAATGCAAAAAAAGTGTTATTTTTTTAATTTTTGTACGTTCCAAGCCCAAAAATGGGTGTTTTTAGTCCTTAAAACGAGAAAATAGTATAAAATGAGGGTCGAAAAAATGGCAATACAAATTCCTGCAAAAATATCCAATGCAAAGTGTTGTGAGAGGTAAATTCGGGTATATGCCCCAAAACTTGCAGCCAAAAAGCAGAGAAGGGATACAACATATTTACCTTTTATATTCTGCGCGCACGCGATAATACTCAATGTGAAGAAAAGAACGAAGAACGTAGTAGTATGTCCCGATGGAAAAGAGAGCCATAGGTTCATTTTAACACCTTCTACCAATGGCAGCACCACATCAGGCATGTTCTCTGCGAACCATGTTAGCGGACGTGGAGCACGAAGCAGGTGTTTGATGGGTTGCACAATGAGCGTAGAGAGTAGTAGGTTAGTTGCTAAAAAGGTGGACCAACCTGCACGATAGAAAAGCAGTAGGACAACGGTGAGGTAGGGTAGCCAATCTACAAGGTTGGTAAAGAAAGGAATCAATGAATCTAAAAAAACTGTGTGTGGCTGGCAGAGTTGAAGGTGCATATCGGCTTTAGGCACACGGAGCAAAGTTATACCTAAAATGAGCGCCAACACAAGTGTTGGCACTAGAAACGGAAGCCAAGGCTTCGCAATAGACTTGTTATCAGGAGTGAAGCTCATTTTTTAGCCTGCGTGAGCGTGAGTAGATTAATGAGAATATACCAAAATACACAAATCGCGCCAGCGAAAGCAGCGATGGCAATTTGGTGATTGGTGATAGCTATTGTGGTGCAAGTTCCCATGATGCCACAACACCCAAAGAGAAAAACAATCATACGCATTTTGCCTTCTCCCGCAGACTTGAAACTGAAGAACGGAATCTCGCTGATGAGCAAGTAACAACTCAGTAAACTGCCTGCTAGTAATACCCATGCTATCCAAACGGGCACTGCAATGCTATGGAGATAGCAGATAAGTGATGTCCAGAAAATGGCATTGGGTGGGGTGGCTAGTCCTATGAAAGAAGTCGTTTGACGCTCGTCGATGTTGAATTTTGCCAAGCGTATCGCGGAAAAAGCAGCTATGAGTAGCGCGATAAGTGCCCACCAACCAATGATAGGTTGGAGGTAGCAGAAGAGTGCTATGGCTGGTGCGAGACCGAATGTGATGTCATCGGCGAGCGAATCAAGTTGTACACCCAATGGAGATGGCACTTTGAGCCAACGAGCAGAGGCTCCGTCAAAGAAGTCGAATAGACCACCTGCCAAAATAAAAGCGAATGACCAGAGGAACTGCTCCTGTGTCGCCATAAAAACAGCTACTGACCCACACAAAAGATTTGCGCAGGTCAGGCTGTTAGGTATAATGCGTTTGAGTTGCATCTGAAGTTAATTTTATTTTTTACCGTATGCGGGATCAACTTTGTGGTATGCGAAGTATGTTACTGCAATGGTAGCAATACAACATGCGATAACCATCCAGAAGAAATCTTTATAACCCAACGCTTCTTGAATGTAGCCTGCAAAGATACCAGGAATCATCATACTCAATCCCATAAATGCTGTGCAGAATGCGTAGTGGGCCGTTTTGTATTCACCTTCAGATACATAAATCATGTAGAGCATATATGCGGTGAAACCAAAGCCATAACCAAATTGTTCAACAGCAATAGCCGCTGTAATAGCAATAATGTTTGCTGGTTGATATACCCCCAAATAAACGAAACTTAAGCAAGGTAGAGTCATAAAGGCAGCCATTACCCACATAGACTTGCGCAAACCTACTTTTGAAGCATACATTCCGCCAAGAATACCACCGATGGTGAGGAAAATGATACCAATAGTACCATAAGCTAATCCTACTTGATCGGTACTCATCGCTAAACCACCTAAATCGCGGCTCGCAACAAGGAAAGGATTGATCATCTTGATCAAGAATGCTTCTGGCAAACGATAAAGAAGCATAAAGATAATAGCCAGCCAAACGCCAGGCTTCTTGAAGAATGTAATAAATGTGCGTGCAAATTCGTAAATGATGAATTTGGCTTTTTCGGTAGAATCCTCCTTGTCAGTCTCAGATTGTCGTTGAGCGTCCGCTGCAGGTTTTGGCAAGAAGAAGGTGTGCCACAAAGTAAACACTGCAAAGATAATAGAGGTGATAAGTAATGAGATTTGCCATGCAAGTGGGATGTCACCAGTGCTGGTTTCTAAACGTCCTGCGATGAACAAAATAGCACCTTGACCAAAAATAGTAGCAATACGATAGAAGGTAGAACGAATACCTACGAACCATGCCTGATCGCTCTGAGATAATCCCAACATGTAGAATCCATCCGCAGCAATATCGTGGGTGGCAGACGCAAATGCGGTAATCCAGAAGATAATCAGCATGACGCTAAACATACTCATAGGCGTTTGCTGTGCTGCAATCATGGTTACATCTGGATGAGGAATTGTGACTGTAAGTCCAATAAATGCTGCTGTAAGCAATATTTGCATTGCGATGGTCCACCAACGCTTCGTTTTGATAAGATCTACAAAAGGACTCCAGAATGGCTTGATGACCCATGGCAAATACAATAATGAAGTAAACAATGCCATTTGACCATTAGGAACACCCATTTTGGTAAACATCATGGTAGATACTTGATTAACAAGTACATAAGGAATACCCTCTAAGAAATACAAAGTAGGTACCCAAAGCCAAGGATTAATACTTTTCTGTGATTTCATGACCTAAAATGTTGTAAAGTTTATTGTTTTTAATAATGATTAATTGTCCATTGTGGAGAAGCTTTTTGATGTCGGAAGATGTCTCAGGAAAAACTGCATCTTCTAAATACGTTCCTATCGCTTTTTCATAATAGAGGTAAATACCCTCAATAGGAATATGATATTCTTTTTTATCGGCACCGGTATTAAAATACAATGTAATAAAATCCAATAATATTGGGTAAATAGATATATCATTCTCTACCCCAAATAGACTGTCTAAATCAATCTCAAGGAGTAATTTTTCGTTAGGTACAATATTTGTTGTATTGAATTTTTCTGTGTTTTTTTGGCTATTTGCACGAAGTCCAATTGTTATTTCACTAATCAAATTATCAGGTGGAGTTAATGAAAGAGCAAATTTTTTAGGTGTTGAGTAGAGCAATGAATCTGCCGTAAATTTAAGATTAGCTTGTCGTCCTCCGGTGAAATTCATATAAACTGTAGCTACCCCATCTGTATTTGTCTGTATGTCTGTGCCCCATTTGCTATTTGAAGGTTTTACATTCCAACGTTGGTCAATGTCAATCATATTTTCCCATAATAGTGGGTCTGACTTAGGAATTTCTACACGAACAATTTGGTGAAGTGTGTCTTGATTGAGAATACCTGTTATCATTGTTCGTCCATTGGTGATTCCATTTAGTACACCGTCTTGAATATTACAAATTGTAGGATCTTCTATGGTCCAATCGAAAGCAGAAGGGAGCAATAGAAAATTCTTGCCGTTAACTTCTCCATTGATTTCAATCTTATAATTGGAGTTGTTAGATATTAATACGCTATCTAATCGTACCTGTGGGTTGCTTTCGTTGACCAATACAATTTCGATAGGTAGTGAAGCTTGTTGGTATGTGGCCGTGAGAGTGCCATTTCCAAGACATACAAAATATCCATCCTCTGTAATATAACCTGTCTCAGGAGAGCATGTTAGTGTAATACCTGGTAGTTTTTTATTTACTAACATACCATATTGATTGTAGCCCAAAAAGTCGGGTTTGATGGCTGCATATTTAGGTAGTCGTAGGAATGTGGATGTTGTATGCATCTCCGTGACAACCGTGTCGTCGGGGGCAGTAGAGAAGAGGAAAATACTATTACCGACAGAACGAGGTGTGCCTTCTGTCGTAGGATTTAATATTTGTCCATCTAAATTGAATTGTGCGCTACCGCCACCATCTGCGCCTGCAGCTTCCCATGCTCCGAAATGGCGAAGGATAGATGCCATCTCGTGGGTGTACATGCCAGGTTTCTCCATGACCATCATCCAAAGGGTGTTGTGGTCGCGGCTCACGCCGAAACCTGTGCGGGGGTAGTTCTTGTTGTTGTAATCCTCGTTCCAGTTGCGGTTGGTGAGTCTGCCATTGCGTAGTACGTAGCAGTTACCTGCGCTGAGTTGTCTGATATTTGGGCGATTGCCTGAATATGATTCGTACATGCCAATGATGAATTGTACTTTATCGCCTACTTTAGCAGTCTCAAGGAAAGTTTTGCCAGTTCCGCGACCACGGAATACAGCGTATCCCTCTTCTATTTTGGTTCCACCTGTGGTGTTGATACTGACTACTTCAGCAAAAAGATGTTGGTTTATAGCCCAATCTTGATCTAACTTTACAATCAATTCTATCATTGGTAGATCGGTGCCTAAGCGTGTGTCAATCTCAGCTTTGGTTAATGTGGCTTTGGTACCCATGTCGGAATTAAACATGACAACTTCGTTGTCGCTTGGATTGCTTCGGTTGCGATTCACTTCGCTGATAGGCATAGCTTGGTCACCGATAGCTAGGTGTGCGTCCCAAGAAAATTGGTCGATGTGTGCGCGCTTTTGATCATCAATCATCAGATAACCAATATCCTGTGTGCGTCCTAATTCGGGGTCTGGATTGCCATGACCGATATTCCAGTTGGTGATATTGGTGCCAATCTTGCCATTGCGTACTTGTCCCGTACAGGCAACACCTGTAAGATTGTTGTATTTACCATCATCCTGCGTAGATACAATCCAAAAATTGCAGTTGACAGATCCGATAGAGCGATGTCCTGCGGAGTCCAGACGCGCATGTGCATCAACCATACGCTCGGTATTACCGATCGTGGTGCTATGGCTCTCCTCTATGGTGTTATAGGGATTGGTAAGATCTACCTCGTAGATATAGCAGTGGCGAGTGGAGGAAGAGTTCGTAATGTCAAAACATGTGTAGATAATACCAGGACCTGCTTGATAACTCTCTAATGTGTCAATACTATACTGAAGGATTTTTGTGCTATCCAAATCTTCTTGGATACTGATAGTGCCATGTTGTGCAAAAACAGAAGCACTCATAATAGGCAACAATAATAATATAAACTTTTTCATATGATATTAATTTTAAGCGCACAAAGGTACTGCTTTTTTTTGAGATATACAAATTTTTGTATAAAAAAAGCACCAAGCATATGGCTTGGTGCTAATCTTATGAATTGTTGTTGTGTTTCAGTGGGAAGATTACTGGAAACGAGCTCGGTTGTCCTCTACCTCTGCGTTTTCTTCAATCAATGCGATTGCTTGATAAGGGATAGAGTATGAGCTACGCATATTCAAACTGCTAATCTCCGCTTCTGTATTGAGTTGTCCTTCAGCTGTGGTCTTCTCGCCAATGCGTACCATATATACACCCGCATTGCCTTTCACTGGTGCAGAAGTGCTATTGTTCTCTAATGCTAATGCTGTACCAATTACAGCTGGTTCTACACCTGCAGCACCCATACGTGTGGATGCCAAGTTGATGTTTTCCGCTCTTTGAATATCTACGTTCCACAATGCAGCAGCCTCTTCCAATGTTTTAACCTCTTTCAATTGTGCCATCAAGTATTCTGCTTTCTTATCAGCAGTAGCTTGTAAGGTAAGTTCCATACGAACCTCATCTAAAGTACGATAGTCTCCTTCGTTTACCTCGGTCAATGCTGCTACTACGAATTGATCGCCACACTCAAATACATCACTGAGTTGACCTTCTTTTGCTTCGAATGCCCAACGAACAATGCCACGGCTATTCTTCAGGTTATTGACTTTGTCTGCATTAACATTCAAATCGAAAGCTGGAGTAACGCTCAAACCTTGCTCTTGAGCAGCTTGGCGTAAAAGTTCTACGTTGCCATTGTTTACAATAAATTGTTTAGCTTCGTTATAGAGTACGCCATAGGTTTTGCTACTTGGAGTCACTTTGCGACTTAAGATAGCCAATTTTACCTTAGGAGTAGCTGCGCTCTTGTCTGCAATCTTAAACGTTTGCTCGCCCATACCAGTTGATACGGTGAATTGGCTGCCCTTCTTGCCAGTAAATGCTGGACCTGCAATATTCTTTTGCAATTCGTTAGCTTGATACCAACCGAGTTCTACATCTTCAGTTCCTTCACCATTAGCTACTAAAACGAGTTTTACAGAGTCTGGCTTGGTATAACCGCAATCCATGATGCGAGCCATAGCATATGTGCCATCTGCAAATGTCATTTCGGTATATTGACCTTTTTTGGCTTTCTTGTTAAATGCAAACTCCTTGTATTCTGCAGGAATTGTGCTCTCAGAATAGTCACGACCGTCATACAAAATGTCAGAGTTGCTGTTTACAAGAGCAGTGATGTCTTCTTTGGTTTGGAAGTCGTTTTCAATGCTTTTCATCAATTTCTCTATCTCTGCATAGTCACTCTCTGATGGAACGATAGGGAAACTTACATACACCAATGCACGATTAGGAGTGCGCTTGTATTGCTCTTTTTGTGCGTTGTAAAGTTTTTTGATATCAGCGTCGCTTACGCTTACCAGAGAGTCTGCTACAGCGAAGTATGGTTGCTCTACAAACTCCACGTTGGTGCTTGTTTGACGTGCTTCAAAAGCATATTTAGCATCCAATGGGTTTGCGGTTACGAGTTTGCCCAACAAGTCTACATATTTCTCTTGCAAGTGAGTCAAACGAACAGCGTTCTCCCAATACATCCAATAAGTCTTAGCCTGTTGCATATTAGCAGCTTGCTCTTGAGTCTCAGGAACCTGTGCTAAAGAATTCAAGAAATTGATAAGTGCAAAACGATTGAAATTGCCAGTCTCGTCATAGAAAGCGCGGCGTTGACGAATCAATTGGTGAGGGTTTGCACCAATGCATAATTCGCTCAACTCCTCTGCAGTTACATCCATTCCAATCTTGTCAGCTTGCTCTTGGAGTGTATAATCCATCAAAAGCATTTGCCACACTTGATTGCGGATTTGAAGTGTCATTTCTTCGTTGATGTCATTGCTTCCGCTCTCGATCTTGTACACTTCGGTCAATTGATCTTTTGCTGCCTCATACTCGGTGTAGTGTACCTTGTGACCTGCAATCACTGCCACATTTTCGCGGCTGCGATTGAAAAAACTACTACCTGAGTTCAAAAAGTCGCCCAAAATGAACGCCAACATAGCTACTCCCACTACTACGAGGAGAATAACGCCATGATTTCTAATTCTTTGTAATGTTGTCATAATATTTTTTTGTTGTTTATTTCACTTTTTTGATGCATTTTGCGCCAAAATGACCTGCAAAATTACAACTTTTTATTGAATTGACCAAATTTATTTTCATTTTTGGTGAAAAAAGTGAAAAAATATTACATATTTGCATTGTAATAGCGTGTATCACCAGTCACTTCTTCTCCAATAAAGTCGGGTTTGCTGAATGTTTGTTGTTCGCTTTCCAATTCTAATTCTGCAATCGTTAGTCCTTGTAATCTTCCATGAAATTCATCCACTTCCCATACAAGTTGTGTAGAGTCGCATGGCTGTGTGGTGGGAATAAGCCATCGTGTTTTTTCAATTACGCCTGGCAAGCACATCTCAAGCAGTTGCATGGCATCTGCTACATCAATCTCTTTTTCCCATTCAAAACGAGAGAATCCCCACTGATTAGGTTTGGATTTGACAGTTAGAAATGCGGTACTTGCACCATTGCTCGGGGTTTTCACTCGCACACGAACTGTGCGGTCTGGATCTTTGCTGATATACCCTTGTTGAATGGTATAGTGGTTGGTCGCCAACTGCTTATACGATTCGTTCCGCACTAAAAACTTTCGCTCAATTTCAATGTATTCTTGCATATCCTTGCCTCTATAGTTTAACGTTGTAGTCAATTGTCTCGTCTTTTACTTGTCATGTTTACAAGGTGTGCGATACTATGGTACTCAATGCCTGAGTGGGTGGTAAGACCGATTTCGCATGTGCGAGAGTTGCTTACGCCCATCGTAGTTCCTGCTTTTGATATTTGTGGCTTTAGTTTGCGCAGTGCCCATTCGTTAAGTTCGGGTTCGGTAAAACCCTTGTCACCTGCAAAAGCACAACAACCTATTTCTTCTGGAACTAGTACATTTTTTGCGCATGCTTGTGCGACGCGTACGATGGTCTGTGCTAAACCCATTTGTCGAGTGGAACATGTTACATGTACTGCCACGCATGTATCCAATGGGGTAATATCCACTTCCTCCAATACGTATTTATCGATGAACTCTGCTGGCTCGTATAGATGCAGGTGTTGCATAGTGTGTCGCATGCGGTGCAGACATGGACTTTGATCGCACAGGATAGGCCAACGTCCATTGTCACTTGCTTTATGTAGAGCTAACTCCAGTTCGGCTGCTTTGCGTTGTGCTTCAACGGGCATACCTTTGCTTTCCCAGATTGTACCACAACATAGGTTTTCCATGTTGGCAGGGAAAATAACCTCAAATCCTGCTTTGTTGAGCAACTCTGTCATATCGTTGATGAGCGGTTTGCCAGGTGTGCTCAATCGCTGATTGAGGCAGGATGGGAAATATACTACGCGCTTATCGCGTAGTCCTTTGAGACCATTCACCATTCCGTACTCTTTGGCAGTTTTGATTTCTTTTGCTCTGACAGGGCGAGGAAGTGATGGCGTCCATAATGGTATTAATCCGCCTGATGCATTGTGCATCACTTTGCCAGCAGTAGTCGTCATCTTGTTACCGATAATCTGTTTAGCTACGTGTGCGACGCTTAAGATACCTGTTAGGGCAGTGCCAATAGAGGCAAGATTTTTGCCTGCCCATTGCCCCATTGCTTTTCCTACTTCTCCCATGTCTTGCTCGCGTACCAAATGGATATAATCGCCGACATTAATTTTTATCGGGCATGAGGTGGAACATAGACCATCACCAGCACAGAGGTCTCTTCCTATACGATTGAACTCTTTTTTGAGCTTTTTCGCAAGAATAGCATCGGCTTTGTTGCCATTTGCTGCTGATAGTTGTAGGCGTTTGAGTTCGCGTTGAACGACAATGCGTTGGCGACTTGAAAGAGCAAATCCGCAACTCACACAGTTTACTTCGCAGAATCCACATTCAATGCATCGGTCAATCATTGTATGTACTTCTGGCAGTGGTTTAATGTGTTGTAAGTAGGATTCTGGGTCTTCGTTGAATATGACGCCAGGGTTCATTATATTGTGTGGGTCGAAGAGATGCTTCACTTCGCACATAAGTTCGTAGGCGTCATCTCCCCATTCGCGACGCACAAATGGCGCCATGTTGCGACCCGTTCCATGCTCTGCTTTTAGACTTCCTTGGTATTTATCTACCACCAAATCTACTACGGCTCGCATCATACGGTCGTATTGTTCAATAGCTGCTGGAGTATCGAAGCGTTGATTGAGGATGAAATGGTAATTACCCTCTAAAGCATGTCCATAGATGACTGCTTCGGGATAGTTATGCTCGCGGAAGAGTTGTTGCAAGTCGAGTGTGGCTTCTGCTAAATGCTCAATAGGGAAAGCTATATCTTCAATCAAACAGGTCGTTCCAATCTCGCGTGTGCCGCCAACAGCAGGGAATATACCTGAACGCATTGCCCAATATTTGCTAGTCAGTGCAGGATCGGATGTGAACTGAGCCTCTTGGCATAGGATATAGCTATTGAGTACTTGTTGCAATGTGGCGTTTTTCTTGTCCAATTCTTGTTGCGAAGTGGCATCGGTGCGAATCAGGACTGCGCCAGCATCTTCGGGCAGTCCTTGCAACTCTGGAAACTCTTGTTCTACGGTCTGTATGGCTTTTCTGTCAAAGAACTCAGCTGCGGATAACATGTGTGTAGCTTTCATCTCTGTGATGGCTTCGCATGCCGACTTGGTAGTAGGGAAAAGTAACAGAGCTGATGCGGAAAATGGGCAGATGTCAGCAGTGGTCATGGTAATTGATGACAGAAAGGCTAGTGTGCCCTCGCTGCCTACCATCAGGTGAGCAATAATGTCGAATGGATCGTTGTATTCTACAAAGGGTAGGATAGTTAATCCTGTGACATTCTTAATGCTATATTTGCGTTTGATGCGCTCACAGAGTGCAATATTCTTACGTGTATTGTCGCGCAACTCTTCTATCTTACGGATGAATTGCGGATGACTCATCGCAAATGCTGCTCGGTTTTTCTTGTCGCCAGTGTCCAATAGTGTACCATCTGAGAGAATAATACGTACAGATTTGAGAGCACGATAACTATTGGCATGTGTACCGCAGCACATGCCCGACGCGTTGTTCATCACGATTCCGCCTACCATGGCCGACTTGATGCTGGCTGGATCTGGTGTGAAATATTTGCCATATGGACGTAGGATGTCGTTGACGCGTTGTCCGATGATACCTGGTTGCAGGGTGATGGTATCTGCCGTTGCCTGATTTTCTATGCTATATGCCTCCCATTTCTTGCCACATACTACCAGTAGGCTATCGCTGATTGCCTGTCCGCTGAGTGATGTGCCTGCTGCGCGGAATGTAATATGTTTGCCTTCTTTGTGTGCGCGTGCAATGATGGCTTGTACCTCTTGTTCGTTAGCTGGGTGCAGTACTTCTTGCGGTATTAGACGGTAGAAACCTGCATCGGTTCCCCATGCCAATCGTTCTATGTATCTTTTCATTTTTTTAATGTCTTGTTTGACTTGTTGGATTAATACGCTCTATAGGACTTGATGAGTTACTTATACAAGTAGTACTTGCTTGATGCTTTGCGGTATGCTTCTACATCTTTGTACCAATAGTCGCGAATATCTTCCCAAAGATAGCGTTTGCCAAACTCTTCTCGGATATGATTGCTGCCGCATACTTTATCGAACATGCTAAATCGCTTTTGGTTGCAAAGTTTAAACCAATCTTTCTCTGGCCACAGGCGCATCATCTCTTGTACGATGAGGAATTGAATCTCGCTTAGACGTGCTTGCTTGTAGTCAAGGATATGTACTTGTACGCCTTGGCACAATTCGCCTTTGAATACGCTATAGTATGGTTTGAAGTGTATAGGACGAAATTCAATACCTGGTAACTGAAGTGCATTCAGTGCATCAGCTAAGGTGTCTGCACTAATCCATGGTGCTCCCATAATCTCGAAAGGCAGGGTGTAGCCTACGCCGATATTAATATAGCCAAACTCACCAAAGATACCTGTCACAGGATAGAATACAGCCGACTTGCCTTGTGGTACGTGTGGCGAAGCTACGACCCACTCCAATCCTGTTTGATCCCATGTCATTGATCGCTTCCAACCTTTCATCTTTACGACTGTCAGTTGGCATTTATTCTTGTAGTCGGTGGCATTAAGGTAGAGTGCCAATTCACCAGGTGTTTGGCCATAGAGATATGGAATCTTGAATTGGCTAACGAAGGAAATGTATCCGTCTTCTGCCAGATTGCCTTCTATCTTGTTTCCTCCCAGAGGGTTAGGTCGGTCTAAAACTACGAGTTCCTTTCCGTGCTCAATGCATGCTTCCATCAGCATGCCCAAAGTGGATATATAGGTATAACTGCGGCAACCATTATCTTGGATATCATAGACCATTACGTCGATCTCGTCCATCATCTCCTTGTTAGGTTTCTTGGTCTTTCCGTAGAGGGAGTACATTTTTAGACCAGTCTTTTTGTCCACTTCGTTATCCACAATATCTCCTGCGTGTACATTGCCACGTACCCCGTGTTCAGGACCATACAGGGCCACGAGATTCACGTTGGGAGCTTGCCATAGAATGTCAATGGTAGATTTGAGGTGGCTGTCCACACCAGTAGGGTTGGTCGTTAATCCTACGCGTTTGCCCTCTAAAAGTTTGAACCCTTGTTCCCTGAGGACTTCGATGCCAGTTTTAACGTTCGCTCCACTTGCACTTAAGGAGAAGAATAGTAGCGTTGCTACGATGATTGATGGAATGTGTTTCATGTTTTTGTCGTATTAGTGCATAACTATATAAATTACGCTGCAAAGGTAGTGAAAAAAAAGCAAATATGCAAGTGTAATGTTGATTTTGTTGGGATATGTTTATATTCTTATTGACTATATACAAAAAAATAGGCACGCGAGCGTGCCTATTTTCTCTATATTTTAAACCACAAGGATTATGCGTTAACAGTAGCCATGTGAGCGATGAGGTCGAGAACCTTGTTAGAGTAACCGATCTCATTGTCATACCAGCTAACAACCTTAACGAAGGTGTCAGTGAGTGCGATACCAGCCTTAGCATCGAAGATAGAAGTGCGAGTGTCACCCAAGAAGTCAGCTGAAACAACTGCATCCTCAGTGTAACCAAGTACACCCTTCAGCTCGTTCTCAGAAGCCTCTTTCATAGCTGCGCAGATCTCAGCGTATGTAGCTGGCTTAGCCAAGTTTACGGTCAAGTCAACAACAGAAACGTCCAAAGTAGGAACACGCATAGCCATACCAGTCAATTTGCCGTTCAACTCAGGAATAACTTTACCTACAGCCTTAGCAGCACCTGTAGAAGAAGGGATGATGTTGCCAGCAGCTGCACGGCCACCACGCCAGTCTTTTACTGAAGGACCGTCAACAGTCTTTTGGGTTGCAGTTGTAGAGTGAACAGTAGTCATCAAACCGTCGGTGATACCCCATTTGTCGTTCAATACCTTAGCGATAGGAGCCAAGCAGTTGGTAGTACAAGAAGCGTTAGATACGAATTGTGTACCCTTAACGTAAGTCTTCTCGTTTACACCGCAAACGAACATTGGAGTGTCGTCCTTAGAAGGAGCAGACATAACCACATATTTAGCACCAGCCTCCAAGTGAGCTTGAGCTTTATCTTTAGAGAGGAACAAACCTGTAGACTCAACTACGTACTCTGCACCTACTTCATCCCATTTCAAATCAGCTGGGTTACGCTCTGCAGTTACACGG
>JAFNUD010000091.1 GCA_017384225.1 Paludibacteraceae bacterium | reverse complement strand
GAGAAAACATGCAAAATTTAGTTACCATCTATTGCAAGAATAACAAGCAATTTGTTCAAATTCCTTGTGGCACATCGTTGAATGATCTTTACAATCAACTCCAATTGGAGTTGCCTTATCCTGTGATAGCAGCGCGTGTAAATTACAAAGTGCAGAGTCTCAACTTTTTGATTTACAAGCCCAAGGATATTGAGTTTATTGATGCTACCAGCGAAAGCGGTCGTCGTTGTTATATCCGTACGCTGAATATGGTAATGGCATGTGCTGTTCGCGAATTATGGCCAGATTGTGATTTGCGTATTGAGCACCCTATTAGTAATGGGTTCTATTGCACCATTCGTGAATCTCGCGAAGAAACCAAGGTGATTACACCAGAGATTGTGTTGCAGCTCAAAGCGCGTATGCAGACCATTATTAACGAAAATCGTCCTATTATTACGG
The DNA here is from genome assembly GCA_017384225.1 of Paludibacteraceae bacterium. Lineage (GTDB taxonomy): Bacteria > Bacteroidota > Bacteroidia > Bacteroidales > Paludibacteraceae > Colicola. The sequence goes on along the minus strand of JAFNUD010000091.1, from coordinate 7,222 downwards.
AGGAACGACAAACAAAAGAGGTAATTCGGCTGTTTGGCGAATGCAACGAAGGTGAGACAACGCTATTTGAGACGCTCGGAAATCCATATTGTCGATATTATCGCATAGGCGATTATATTGATTATTATACAGGGGCACTGATGCCTTCTACAGGATATATTAATTTGTTTGATTTGGAGTTGTACCATGATAATATCCTATTGCGGATTCCGTGTCGTCGCGACCCTAATTGCTTGGAGGAGCGCCCTGTGCAAGATAAACGGTTTGGTATTTTTAAAGAGTATGTTGGATGGAACAAACTGCTGCATATCAGCAATGTAGGAGAATTTAATAAGGCTTGCAAAAATCAAAAGAGTTTCGAGATGATCAAACTATCTGAGGCACTCCATGAAAAAAAGGTGGCGCAGATAGCAGACCAAATTGCCCATCGAGAGAGTGGTGTACCACGATTTGTACTTATCTCAGGACCTAGCTCTTCGGGAAAAACAACTTTCTCCAAGCGTTTGACTATTCAGTTGATGGTGAATGGTATTCGCCCTGTGGTGATCTCAATGGACAACTATTTTGTGAATCGCGAAGATACTCCTCGTGATGAGAATGGCAATTGGGATTTTGAGCATTTGCACACCCTTGATTTACCTCTTTTCCGTCAGCAAGTGGCAGATTTGTTGGAGGGGGAAACGGTATCCCTGCCATTTTATAATTTTGAAACAGGATTGCGTGAATATCGTGGTGATACTTTAAAATTGGAAAAGGATACCGTAGTTATTCTTGAGGGATTGCATGCACTTAATCCAGAGTTGCTGCCGAATATTCCACGAGAAGCAATGTTCAAGATTTATGTGAGTTCGCTTACTACTGTCAACCTTGACAACCACAATTGGATTCCAACCAGTGATGTACGTTTGATTCGCCGTATTGTGCGTGATTATCGTTATCGTGGCTACTCTGCGCTAGAAACGATTGCTCGTTTGGATAGTGTACAGCGAGGTGAAGATCGTTGGATTGCGCCATTCCAAGAGGAGGCAGATGTGATGTTTAATTCAGCATTACTCTTTGAGTTGGCTGTGTTGAAACGCCATGCAGAACCAATATTGGATGAGGTGCCAAAATACTGCGATGAATATACAACTGCTCATCGACTAAAGAAGTATCTCAGTTATTTCGAATCCATACCAGAGCGAGAGATACCACCAACATCCTTCTTGCGTGAGTTTGTCGGTGGAAGTTCGTTCCATTATTAATATCCTAAACAAAATAAGATAAATCCACCTCAAATGAAAAAAATACTTTTCATACTTGCAATTTATTTGCCTACTATAATAACAGCGCAAGACGTTGTGCTGCCAGTAGATACGGTATTGGATAATGACACTGCTCTGATGGATTCTGTACATGTCGTTTTGATTACAGAGGACATGTCGAATGCCATTGTCCATCAAGATTCTGCTATAATACGTTTGATGACAGACAAGCGTTTGGGACGTGTACGAGGTGAGCAAATCGTAGATGGATTTCGTGTGCAGGTATATGCTTCTAACCGTCAGCAAGTGGCAAAAAACGAGGCACTTATGCTTCAGCAGCGTATAGAACCTCTTCTAGAGGTGCCTGTCTATGCTCTTTCTGAACCTCCTTTTTGGAAAGTGAGAATAGGCAACTTTCTCACTCGCGAAGATGCCAATGCTTATAAAGATGTATTGTTGAATATGTTTCCAGATATGGTTGGTAGTACATATGTAGTACCAGATAAAATTATTTTAGTACAATGACCCCTCCTTTTATTCCATCCGAAGATACTACGCAGGCAATTGCTCAGCATGTAGAGCAATTATTGGCTCATATAGGTGAAGATGCTAACCGCGAAGGATTAAAACGCACACCTCATCGTGTGGGTGAGGCAATGCAGTTTCTTACACAGGGTTATCATCAAGATCCTGAGGCGATTCTTCGTGCTGCTCTTTTCGAAGAGGATTACCGTCAAATGGTAGTTGTCAAGGATATTACATTCTATTCGCTATGCGAACATCATTTGTTGCCCTTCTTTGGAAAGGTGCATGTGGCGTATATTCCTAATGGCAAAATTACTGGTTTGAGCAAGATAGCTCGTGTGGTTGATGTCTTTGCTCGTCGATTGCAGGTGCAAGAGCGTTTGACAACTCAGATCAAAGAGTGCATTCAAAACACGCTTAATCCATTAGGGGTGATGGTCGTGATTGAGGCAGAGCATTTGTGCATGCAGATGCGTGGTGTTCAAAAGCAAAACTCGGTAACAACCACTAGTGATTTCACAGGAGCTTTCAACCGCCCCGAAACACGCGAAGAGTTTATGAATCTAATCAGAGGATGATGTATAAAAAATAAAAGTGGAGGTCAAACCTCCACTTTTTAGTTCATAATCATCACTTTCACACTTCCATGATTTTTGCCATCTATGGAATTACATAGGATGGTATAGATTCCGGATGCTACTCGTTGTCCATACGTATTCGTAACATCCCATATTACTTCACCGCCATTACCTTGTATTGTTTTCACGAGATTTCCACTGGCATCCAATATTCGAACTTGTGTATCAGTTACTAGACCTTTAATCACCACATTGCCTTTATAATTTGGATGAACAGGGTTTGGATATGCATACAAGCTATTGAAATCTGGTTGGGGTTCTACTGCATCACTCATGTAAGACACCAATCCTTCGCTAGTACCAAAAAACACTTCGCCAGTAGATTGTTGAATAGCAATAGATAGTATATTATTGCTTGGTAATAGCGAATTTTCAGTAGTGAAATGTGCTACAGTTTCTACATCAGGGTCGCTATTTTCGTTCTGGATAAGATTAATCAAAAAGACACCCGATGCTGCCGTACCAATCCATTTGCGATTGGCACCATCTACCACAATACAGTTGATTTGCTCACTATCCAACAGATAATCTCCTAGGTTTGTTCCATCGTTACGCATTACTACAATGCGTCTACAACTATTCGATGTCAGAAAGTCAACTGTAGCAGGAATTGTAAACAATCCACGTGAGGTGCCTACCCAGATAGTATTGTCATGATCTTGTGCGATACTATAAATCTCTTCTGGGGTAATGAGATTACCATACTGATCATACCATTTGTTGCGATACATAGCGTAGTCGTCTCGATTATCAGTAGGTGTACCATTATCTTGAAGTAGTACAAGTCCTGTATTCCAACGACATAGTGGAATCCATTTCCACTGTGTATTGCGCCTATCTACGAGAATTTCACCGGGAGTCTCTATACGAATAGCAGATTCTTTATTGGATAAATTAAACGAATGCCATTCTCCATTTGGACTGATGACATGTACGTTATGAACACTTCCACCTGCATTTAATACCCATAAATTGCCGAAATCATCGTACATAGCAGCATCCGTACGTGTATATGCATCAGGGTTGCTAGGTATCTCTGATTGCAAACCACTATTATGAGGAAGGTGTAGTTTGATCAGAGTGGTGTCATACATCTCCAACATACCTGTTCCATAACTAGTCACAAAATAATGGTTTTTATCGTTGGGATCTTGTGCTACGTTCATAAAGTCATATAGTGCATGCTCTGCCATTTCGGTCAATCTTCCGTTCGTAATATTCGTCCACATACCATTTTCGTAGTACATGATTTCTCCATATGTCTCGTTTTGCGTTGCCCAACGCCCTCCTGGCACTACATACAATCTATCTCCAAAGAATTTCATACGATAGGCGACATTGTTGAGTGGACCTTCTGGGTGATATTCTTGATAGTTACCATTATCTACACGTACCAATCCATTATCTCTTGTTGCCAACCAGTATTTACTGCCATCAGAAGCGATATCGTGAATATAGCCATAAGGAATACTCATTGCTAGCGAAAAATCGGGTTGCACTTCTAGGGTACCATAGTGATTGTTTATCAATGCAAATAGATTATGGTCTGTCTGGCAAAATCCGCGCAGTGCATATATAGATTCGTGCTTTTTCCATCCTGTTTCTTGTCTTGACCATAGTACGCTATCACGAATGACACATATACTACCTTCATGTGCGCACATTCCTTGTAGTGCATTGCCGCCAGGTAGGGGGGAGGTATGCCAATAGGCATAGTCCATCAAGTTGTCGTTCAGATGCGCCGAATAGAGATACTGATGGGATGCGGCATATAGCGAGTCGCCAAAAATGGTCAAATAATTTACTTGCACTTCTTCTGATTGTTCCCCGATATAGTAGGTATCTTCCACCTCCATCTTCTTCATATCCAAGCAGATAACACCAAAATCCATAGCCATAAATGCTTTAGTTTGGTGGATTTGGATATCATTGATTCGTTTGGATATATTGCTTTGTTTTAGATATAAATCAGATATGTTGTGTACATCATCCTTTGCGTCAATAATATCCAATTGACCATTTTGATAGCACAGCAGCAGATAGTTGAGTAATGGGTTATAATACAGGTGATCAATCACTGCACTATTTAATCCGGTCAATCGGCTGTAGTACTCTATTTCTTCCGACTGTTTGTCTATCGAAAACAACGAGTGGTTTGATAGGGCAAAGATCTTGTTATCTGTCACGGCCACTTCGTCAATTACCGAATAGGCCAAATGTGCACGCCATTGGTGCATATTTCCATATGTCCAATTTTCTTCTGAGGTGTCAATATAGGAACCTGCGAGTGTAATCATACTCACAAGACCAATAATAGTCAATATTGCTATTCGTTTCATATACATTTGCTATCTTTCTGGATTACCTTTTTCAGGGATTCCATTGCTCGTCCGCGGTGGCTAATACTATTTTTCACTTCTGCAGGTAGGGTGGCAAAGGTCTCTGTATATCCCTTGGGAATAAACAGTGCGTCGTATCCAAATCCGCCATTACCTTGTTCCTCTGTAGATATGATGCCTTCTACAATACCTTCTACCTGAATATCTATGTCTTTTCCAATCCAGGTGATTACGGTGCGAAAGTGTGCATTGCGGTTGGTCGTGCCTTCTAATTCACGCAAAGCTTTTGCTCGATTATTTGCATCATTAGATGGTTCTCCTGCCCAACGGGCAGAATATACACCTGGTGCTCCATTCAGCGCATCAATCTCCAAACCAGTATCATCTGCAAAGACGCCATCACAATCTTTCGCCAAATCATGAGCTTCCAACCAGTTCCAGATGGTTTGGGCTTTCAAATGGGAATTTTCTTCCAATGTAGATCCTGTTTCATCTATTTCATCCACAAAACCCACTTCGCGCAAACTCACAATCTCCACATCGGAGAGAATGTTGCGAACTTCATCCAATTTATGAGCATTATTTGATGCAAATACCAATTTCATCGTTCCTGAATTTTCAAATCTTGCCTGCAAAATTACTATTTTTTAGGCAAATATCAAAATTATTTGCCTCACTTTGTGTATATTCCACAATTTTTTTGTACTTTTGCCGCGAAAAAATACATTCCAACATGAAAAAGAAACTTTATTTTCTCTTGGCTTCTCTTGTAATGAGTGCATGTCTTTGGGCTCAAACTCCTATCTTGGGCGAGTGGATAACGGTGGATGATGCTACTGGCGAACACAAATCAGTGGTACGCATTTATCAGGCGGACAATGGCATGTATTATGGCCAAATCGTTGCTCTTTTGGAAGAGAATAGTGACACGGCTGTTTGTACAGCCTGTGTAGGTGAGGACCACAATCAACCTATTGTAGGATTGACTATTATTCGCGACATGCAGCTCAAGGATGGCGAACTGCGCGGAGGTAAAGTCCTTGATCCTGACAATGGTAAGTTCTATTATGCTAAGGTTTTCCTCAAAGATGGCAAACTGATTTTGCGTGGTTCTTTGGACAAAGCAGGACTCTTGGGAAGAAGCCAAACTTGGCTCCCTAAGAACTAACGTAAAGTGTTTTAAAACAAAAAATGACTGCGATTTGCAGTCATTTTTTTTTGCTGTTGTATTGCTATTCTTAACGTCCTATTGCTGCTGCAATTGAGTTAGCAATCTCGGCCATTTCTTCTGTTGGCAGGGTCATTTTTGGATTAGCAAATGACATATCGCCCTCTTTGCTGATTGGAATAAGGTGCATGTGTACATGTGGCACTTCTAAGCCAATCACTGCTACACCAACGCGTTTGCACTCTACTGCGCCTTGAATACCGCGAGCCACTTGCTTGGCAAACACCAGCATTTCGCTCAAGATGTCATCACTCAGATCAAATATATAGTCTGCCTCTGGCTCAGAGAGCTTTGGCACGACCAATGTGTGACCCTTTTGTAGGGGATTGATATCCAAAAAGGCATAAAACTTATCATTCTCAGCCACTTTATAGCTAGGAATTTCGCCATTGATGATTTTTGTAAAGATAGTCATAGGGCTTTGGATAGTAAATCAGTTGTTGTACTTATATATTCTACAAGGTGTGATTAGATGCTGATTTCTAGAATCTTAAATTCCAATTTACCAGCTGGCACTATCACTTCTGCTACATCGCCTACTTTTTTACCCATCAAACCTTTTGCGATAGGGGTTGTAGTAGCGATTTTACCTTCCAAAATATTAGCTTCGCCTTCTGTTACCAATTGATATACCTTCTCTTGACCTGTTTTCAAGTTTTCTACGCGCACTTTGGTCAAGATTTGTACCTCATCGGTATTCACATCATTTTCGTCGATGATACGTGCATCCACGATTTTTGCCTTGAGCATCGCGATGCGACTCTCGAGGATGCCTTGTTCTTCTTTTGCAGCATCATATTCTGCATTCTCACTCAAATCGCCTTTCTCGCGTGCTTCTGCGATGGCTGCGATCACGCGTGGACGCTCCACGCTTTCCAAATGTTGTAATTCTTCTTTCAGTTTTTGAAGACCGCCTGCGGTCATGTACGTTGTTGCCATATCTATTATTTAGTATTTACGTGTAAAAATCTCACTCGCGATAAATGCTTTGCGAGCCTCATCCACATCTGTCAAATCAAGAAGCAATGGATTTTCTTCTTGAATCTCTTCTTGTTGTTTCTTTGCTGTACTCATATGGTCAAAATTCATTCGAGTTTTTACAAAAAAAATAGTGAAAACAATACGTTTTCTTTAACGATTGTTTAAGAAACAACGAGAAACTTCCCAGCCTCTCGTTGCCATTAAACCTAAACCTTACCTATGAAAATTTATTGTTTTCGGTGCAAAGGTACTACAAAAAATGTAAAT
>JAFNUD010000090.1 GCA_017384225.1 Paludibacteraceae bacterium | reverse complement strand
TACACTCACGCGGGAAGCTTAGTAAATACTACACTTCCCGTGTGTTGTATATACCACTTTTCTCTCCAAATTCTCCAATCTTATTGAATATGAATCATAGTAACAATAGCTATTCGGAATATATAAAAACACAAAATGCTTAATTAAATAAGCAATTTTTATCTCAAAATGCTTGTTTTATTAAGCAAAAAGTTGTACCTTTGCAGCGATTTTCAATAAAAGAGTGAATTATGGAACAACTTCAAGCACAACATGTGCGACTTTTATCGCATGTAAAAGCCCCATTTGAGCGCAGTCTGATGGAACAAATCAATTGGCAGTCTCGATTGATTGCCATCCGTGGTGCACGTGGCGTAGGCAAAACAACCATGTTGCTTCAACACATCAAAAAAACATACGGTTCAAATCCACAAAAGGCATTATATGCCAGCATGGATCATCTGTATTTTTCGCATCATACACTATTGGAGTTGGCAGAGGAGTTTCATAAACGAGGAGGCGAATGCCTGTGTTTGGATGAGGTACACAAATACGAAGGTTGGAGCCGTGAAATCAAAAATATCTATGACGGATTCCCTGAGTTAAAAATCGTATTCACAGGTTCCTCATTGCTCAATATCTTAAACGCAGAAGCTGACCTATCCCGCAGATGCGTTAGTTATGACATGCAGGGACTTTCTTTCCGCGAATACCTAAGCATTAAGGAAAATATCCATTTGCCTATTATGTCGTTGGAGGATATTCTGCAGCACGGATTGGAATGTTCCCAGCAAATCGTAGATAAATGCAAACCCCTGCAATACTTCTCGCAATACCTTAAAGAAGGTTATTATCCGTTCTTTGTCGAAGAGGGTATTGATTATTTGACACAAGTACAAAAAGTGGTGGGAATGATTCTTGAGATTGAATTACCTCAACTCAGCAATGTAGATATTGCCAATGTGCGCAAACTGAGAAGCCTACTTTCTGTGGTGAGTAGTGGTGTACCGTTTGCAGTGGACATCAGCAAGATGGCGCAAACGGCAGAATTGAATCGCAATACGATTATTACTTATTTAGCACACCTGCATCGCGCGAAACTACTTAACCTGTTGTATAGCGATACGCTCAATCTAAAACGCATGCAAAAACCAGATAAGATTTATTTGGAGAACTGCAATTTGTTGCATGCCCTTTCGCTGACCAATGTAGAGGTTGGTACGGAGCGAGAGACCTTTTTTGTCAATCAATTGTCTTATGCACACTCTGTGGAATATGCTAAACAAGGTGATTTTGTGATTGATCGCAAGTACACTATTGAGGTTGGAGGAGCGAGCAAAGATGGCAAACAAATCGCTAATGCTGATAATGCATTTATTGCAGCAGATGATATTGAATATGCTTTAGGTAATAAAATTCCGCTTTGGTTGTTTGGCTTCTTGTATTAAGTTGGATAAAATCTTCGGCACAATCTTCGGCACGAAGGATAAAATAACAAAAAAATCACCCAAGCGGGAGGCGTTGGTAATCAACACCTTCTGCTTGCATTAAGCACCTTTTTATAGCAAAATTTACAAATCTTCGGCACAAAACACCTTCCGTGCCGAAGATTTTTGCAGCATTATTATAGAGACACGTTTATAGAAAGCCACCGAAAGCCCATAGATCTCCCACAGATCTCCTATGGTGATTCCGAAACTCACAGGGAATTTCATACCCGATTTAGCAAAATATAGATTCTCGCAAAACTTTTTGCACATTTGCTTGCGAATATGCTCAAAAATTCGTACCTTTGCAGCGGTATTTACGGAAGAATCCAAATGCTATAAAGACTTTGGACAAGCTATCCAATCGTGGGACGAATATAAATAATTTTGGATAATTTTCTATAATATACTACAATTTTTGGAGCGAATAATAATTTTTATTACAAATAAATATTTGTTTTTATGAACGCTTTAACAGCAACCAATTTTAACTTTCCTGGTCAAACCAATGTGTACCACGGCAAAGTGCGTGATGTCTATTTCATTGGTGACGACTGCCTTGCTATGGTAGCCACCGACCGTATTTCTGCTTTTGATGTAATCCTTCCAAAGGGTATTCCATTCAAGGGTCAAATTCTCAACCAAATCGCGGCTAAATTCCTCGATGCAACAGCGGATATCGTTCCTAACTGGAAGCAAGCCACTCCAGACCCTATGGTAACCGTAGGTGTTCGTTGTGAGGGTTATCCAGTAGAGATGATCGTTCGCGGTTACCTATGCGGCTCTGCATGGCGTGCTTATAAGAGCGGCGTGCGTGAGATCTGCGGCGTACAACTGCCAGAGGGCATGCGCGAGAACGAGAAGTTCCCTACCCCAATCATCACCCCTACTACCAAGGCTGAGATCGGTGCACACGACGAGGATATCTCTCGCGAAGAGATTATCGCTCAAGGCTTGATCCCAGAGGCAGAGTACGAGCAATTGGAGAAATACACCCTCGCTCTCTTCAACCGTGGACAAGAGATTGCTGCCAAACAAGGACTTATCCTCGTGGATACTAAATATGAGTTTGGTAAGCACGGCGATCAAATCCTCCTCATGGATGAGGTACACACCCCAGACTCAAGCCGCTACTTCTATGCAGAGGGCTACGAGGAGCGCTTTGAGGCAGGTCTGCCACAAAAGCAACTCTCCAAAGAATTCGTTCGTGAGTGGTTAATGGACAACGGCTTCCAAGGTCAAGAGGGGCAACAAGTACCAGAGATGACCGACGAAGTGGTAGCAGGTATCACTGCTCGCTACATCGAGCTCTACGAAGGTATCACTGGCGAAAAACTCGTCCTCGACACTACCGCCGAAGACCTCACCGCTCGTATTGAGAACAACGTAAAACAATATTTAGGTTAAGTCTTGCTGCGCAAGAAGTGATGTCGCTAAAGCGAAGTAATGAGTAGAACATCCAACAAAGAAAAAGTTCACTTTTTAGATATTGCTTATGCTTCTATGTTAGAGATGGACAGCCAATTAGATATATCCAAAGACCTCGGATTTATTTCGGAGGAACAATATAAAGATATACATAATATGGTTTGTACAATTGGTCGGCAATTGAATGGACTTAGACAATGGGCTCAACCCCATTCTAACACCTCGGCAAAGCCGACATAACCTCGCGAAGCGACACAACCTCACGAAGTGACATAACCTGCGCGAAGCGCACATAACAAATAACATGGCTGGATTTTTTGGTACAATATCTACAACTTCTTGCGTCACCGATGTCTTCTACGGCACCGACTACCATTCCCACCTCGGTACACGCCGTGCGGGTATGGCAACATTCGACAAGGAGAACGGCTTCAAACGAAGCATTCACAATATCTCCAACTCGCACTTCCGCACGAAGTTCGAACACGAGTTGGACGAGTTCAGTGGCAACGCGGGCATTGGTATCATCTCCGATACCGATGCACAGCCACTACTCATCAATTCGCACCTCGGTCGCTTTGCTATCAGCACCATAGGCAAGATCAACAACCAAGACGATTTGGTTGCCCACTTGCTCGAGCAAAAAGTGCACCTCTCCGAATTCAGTAGCGGACGCGTAAACCCCACAGAATTAGTAGGTTTGCTCATTGTGCAAGGCAAAGACTTCGTGGATGGAATAGAGAATGTCTATCGACACATCAAAGGTTCGTGCAGCATTCTTATCCTTACAGAAGACGGTATCATTGCTGCCCGCGACTCATGGGGACGCACACCTATTATATTAGGTAAGCGCGAAAGTGCGGGGTCCCCGACGAACCACGAGGGTTCGTGGGGTGCCAGTGCTTATGCTATTGCCAGCGAATCATCTTCCTTCTTCAATCTCGGCTTCCAAACCGAGTATTTCCTCGGCCCTGGCGAGATTGTACGCGTATATGCCGACCATGTGGAGCAACTGCGCAAACCTAACGAGAAGATGCAGATTTGCTCTTTCCTTTGGGTGTATTATGGTTTCCCTACTTCCGATTACGAAGGTCGCAATGTGGAGCAAGTGCGCTATGCCTGCGGTCATGCAATGGGTAAGAGCGACGATGTGAAAGCAGATATTGTCTGCGGTATTCCTGATTCAGGTATTGCTATGGCGATTGGTTACTCCCACACTTCGGGTGTGCCTTACCAACGCGCTATCACCAAATATACGCCTACTTGGCCTCGCTCCTTCACCCCTTCGCAACAAGCGACACGCGACCTTGTGGCAAAGATGAAGATTATCCATAACTACTCCATCCTTCGCGACAAGAGCATTCTCTTCTGCGACGACTCCATTGTGCGCGGTACACAATTGCGCGACAATACCCGTTGCCTATTGGAAGCAGGAGCCAAAGATGTACATATGCGTATTGCATGTCCACCTATCATGTATGGTTGTCCATTTACCAATTTCACCACCTCTAAGTCGGATATGGAGCTCATCACCCGCCGCATCATTGCGGACTTGGAAGGCGAAGAGGCTGCTAACAACCCAGAGCGTATCAAGGCATATGCAACGACCGATTCGTTGGAGTACCAACGCATGATTCGTGCCTTGCGTGATCGCTTCGCGCTCAAGTCCCTCAAATACACCAAGATAGAGGACCTCATCGCCGCCATCGGACTACCTAAGTGCAAAGTCTGCACCTTCTGCTTCGACGGTTGCAACCCTGAGGAATAAGACAAATCATATAAACTACCGCTATCAATTGAGATAGATACATGGTAGATTAGTATATAACAGAGTGATGTATACCTATGGGTACACATCACTCTGTTATAATTTAGATTGCTCACCCACCCTCTATAGCCGATTGGTGCATAGCCATGAGTTTGTCGTAGCGGAGAAAAACAAACACTGACACCAATAGACTACCTAACAAGTTTAGTATCATATCACTCATCGTGTCACGCAATGCCTCATGACCGCATAGCGGTATATCGTCCGCCGAAGTGATAGATGCGGTAGTAGTTGCCATAAACTGCTGCGTATTAGTGCCACAAAACGCATCATATGCATACTCACAAACCTCCCATACGGCTCCACAACTCAGCCCAAAGAGCAATACATAAAACGCGAGAAAAGTCTTATTACCCAATACAACCTGATTGCTATTTTCAAATAGAATACTGATAATCCACAATCCCACAAACGCCAAGACGCAACCCGAAAACAAATGCAGCACAGAGTCCCACCAAGTGAAACGGCCATAGAAATTCAGTCCATCACCCATAATCATAGTCACAAAACCAAAGAGCGCACAGATTACAGTGATAATCAGCGGAATCTGAATCATAAAGCGCCTGCGCAGCAGCACAGGAATAGTGAGAATAGCCAATATTACGACATACTGTATCGCGCAGAAAAACAAAGCATTAGCCGTGATATTG
>JAFNUD010000089.1 GCA_017384225.1 Paludibacteraceae bacterium | reverse complement strand
AGGTCAAATATAGGTTCTTTCGTAAAAAAGTAGCATCTTTGCAGTCATGAATTGGATTGAACAAGTAACCATACTCGATTTATTGGTGAAAGGGCTCGTTATAGGTGTGGTAGTTTCTGCACCCTTGGGTCCTGTGGGCGTGCTTTGTATACAGCGTACGCTCAACAAAGGCCGTTGGTATGGCTTTGTCACTGGGCTGGGTGCTTGTTTGAGCGACATTATCTATGCGTTGATTACTGGTTATGGTATGAGTTTCATGGATGAGTTCCTGATTAAACATCAGGTGTTGCTTCAGATTGTCGGGAGTATTATGCTGTTTGGATTCGGTATTTTCACTTTCCGTAGCAATCCTGTTCGTGCCATTCGTCCGGTTTCGGCCAGCAAGGGCACCTATCTGCATAATTTCGTGACCGCCTTTTTCGTCACGCTTTCCAATCCGCTGATCATCTTCCTGTTTATCGGTCTTTTTGCCCGTTTTTCGTTTGTGATGCCGGGTAGTGCGATTGGATTCCAATTGGTAGGATATTTGGCGATTGTGTTAGGAGCCTTGTTGTGGTGGTTCGGTATTACCTATTTGGTGAACAAGGTGCGTACCCGTTTCAATGTACGTGGTATTTGGATACTCAACCGCGCCATTGGCAGTGTCGTGATGTTGGCATCCGTCATTAGTTTGGTGTATACTATTTTAGGAAAAACAATCTACTAATCTCTATAATCATCCATGTTTATTTCTAAACAACTCAAGCAACAGAACATTGCTGAATACCTGATTTACATGTGGCAGGTAGAGGATTTGATTCGTGCTTATGGATGCGATTTGGAACGTATCCGTGAACAGTTGGTGCCTCGTTTCCCGGCAGAACAGCAGGGGGAATTGGCTCAATGGTACGAAGATTTGATTGAAATGATGCGTCGCGAAGAAGTGATGCAGCAAGGACATTTACAGATTAACAAGAATGTGATTACTTGGCTCACCGACTTGCATTTGCAGTTGTTGGCTTCTTCCAAGTTCCCTTATTATCATGCAGCCTATTACAAGGCATTGCCTTTCATCGTGGAACTCCGTGCCAAGGGAGCAAACAAGGAAGAACCGGAATTGGAAACTTGCTTTGAGGCATTGTATGGCATCTTGTTGCTGAAACTTCAGAAGAAGGAAGTAGGAGAGGAAACCAAGAAGGCACAGGAAACAATCACTACGATGCTTTCCATGCTTTCCACTTATTATATAGAAGATAAGAAGGGAGAACTTGAATTTTAGACAAATGATAGTTGAGAAATGATAAATGATAGTTTTTATTTTGTCAGAATATCTATCATTTCTCAACTATCATCTATCATTTTAAGGATATGAAGAATATACTTATTACCGGCGCTAACGGACAATTGGGAAATGAAATGCGAGTACTTTCGGCAGAGAATCCGGAGTATACCTATTTCTTTACCGATGTAGCCGAACTCGACATCTGCAATGAGCAGGCAGTGTCGGATTTTGTGAAGGCGAATAATATCCACGTCATCGTGAATTGTGCGGCTTATACAGCCGTAGATAATGCCGAGGATAACGTAGAACTTTGCACCAAACTGAATGCCGATGCGGTAGGTTATTTGGCCAAGGCTGCCGAAGCCAACGGAGCCGAGTTCATCCAAATCTCTACCGATTATGTGTTCGACGGTACGGCCCATGTACCT
>JAFNUD010000088.1 GCA_017384225.1 Paludibacteraceae bacterium | reverse complement strand
GGTTGGACGCTATTCAGCAACTATTAGAACTATTTCAGGCGTGTACGCATCAGGAACTAAGAATGACGAGTTCTTCGTTAAGGCACAAGAACTCACAGCAGCATTTGCTAAGAAAGAGGGTCGTCAACCTCGTATCATGATTGCTAAGATGGGTCAAGACGGTCACGACCGTGGTGCTAAGGTGGTAGCTACTGGCTACGCTGACTGCGGTTTCGACGTAGATATGGGTCCATTGTTCCAAACTCCAGCGGAGGCTGCTAAGCAAGCGGTTGAGAACGATGTTCACGTACTCGGTGTATCTTCTTTGGCTGCTGGTCACAAGACTTTGGTTCCTCAAGTGATCGAGGAGCTCAAGAAGCTTGGCCGCGAGGATATCATGGTTATCGCTGGTGGTGTTATCCCAGCACAAGACTATGAGTACCTCTACAAGGCAGGTGTAGCTGCTATCTTCGGTCCTGGTAGTCCAGTGGCTAAGTCAGCTTGCACCATCATGGAGCTTTTGATGGCTGAGTAATTCAGTTATCCACTATAAACAATGCAATCGCCACGGTTTCCCCGTGGCGATTGTTGTTATAGAACTTTCAATCACTCGCCAATTCTTATGCACGATTTTTTGCTCAAATCTTTTGCATAATTCAGAAACATGTTGTAACTTTGCTGGGATCCCATTTTATCTAATTTTTGTTTTTAATAAATCTTCCGAAAACCACCAAGTGAATGATTTGATGGTGTATTTGTTTATAAATCTATTATTTTTCAACAAATTCCTCGCTCCGCTTGCGTATGTGCATTTTTTGTTGTACTTTTGTGGTGTTTTTTTATTTATAATTTTGATATGTACGCACTTGTTACAGGAGCCAGCTCGGGTTGTGGTTATGAATACGCCCGTCAGTTAGCTGCCAAAGGATATGATTTGCTCATCGTGAGCAACGAAGATGCTATTCATGAGAAAGGTCAATTGCTTCGCGCTGATTTTCCCGTAAAGGTAGTTGATTTAGTGATGGACTTAGGCACGCAAACTGCTACCAAAGAACTCTATACCTATTGCCAAGAACAACACTTGGAAGTAGAAGTGATTATTAACAATGCTGGAGTATATCATGACCGCGACTTCTTGCAAGATAGCGTGGCGTTCAATATGCTGATTTTCAATTTGCATATGATAACACCTGCTATGCTGATCTATTATTTTGCGCCAGACATGGCAAAACGCGGCAAAGGATACGTGCTGAATATGTGTTCGGTGACTGCCGATATTGCCGTTCAGCGTTTGGGTAGTTACGCTAGCACCAAGGCTTTCTTGAAGAATTTTAGTCGTTCTACTTACGTGGAACTCAAAGATAAAGGTGTGATAATCACAGATGTTACACCTGGTGCTATCAATACAGGATTGTACAATATCCGTCCTTGGGCTACAAAGTTGGGCTTAGTGTTGGGTTATATTGTGCAACCACAATATCTTGCCAAGCGCGGTTTGAGAGGTATGTTCCGTGGACGTGCAAAAGTGAGCGTACCATGTGTGTGGAACGCTGTGCTGATAGCGCTTGTGGCGTTGGTACCAACCTGTTTGCTGCGCCTTATTCGAAAAATAGGATTATTTTAACAGAGAGTGGGGGACAATCCATTTAATGTCCCCTGACGAATACACCTTCAGCTTGATTTTCAACAAAACAGCATTCGTCCGATTGTTCCTCGTTGAATGCTGTTTGTTGTTCTTGTATATATTCCTCGTAGGTCATATTTTGATCGCTTCGCTGTTAGAAGTCAGCGTAGCTGGTCTGTTATCTCAGTTTCGCATTGAATTTCTCCTCAAAGGTCTTTTGCAGTTTGGTCATGATGGCTTCTATCTGCTTGTCTTTGAGGGTATTCTCTGCATCTTGTAGGATGAAAGAGAGTGCGTAGCTCTTCTTACCAGCCTCGAGGTTCTTGCCTTCATATACATCGAAGAGGTTTACTTGCTTGAGCAGTTTCTTCTCTACAGCATAGGCTGCTTGCACTAGGTCGGCAAACTTCACCGACTTATCCACCAAGAGTGCAAAGTCGCGTTTTACTTCTGGATACTTAGGCAGATCGTTGATGACTGGCTTGTATTGCTTGTGCAGACGAAGGAGCATGTTCCAATCGAGGTCTGCATAATATACAGGATTGTCAATATCAAATGCTTTCAGTTGTTTCTTAGCTACGATAGCTATCACGCCTATTTGCTTGCCGTTAGGTGCGAGTACCTCCATACCATCGTCGAATAAATCATTCGCTGCCAATGGAGCCAATTTATAGGCAATGCCCAAGCGACGAAGTACATTGCTTACATAGGCATGCAATTGGTAGAAACTGGTCTTTTCCTCCTTCATTACCCATGATTGTGCGGTCTTGTTACCCGTCAACCATAATGCCAAATGTGGGTCTTCGCTATAAGCATATAGTGGGTCATATGTCCAATGTGGGTCTTTCGCCTGGCGAGTTGCAATCTTCTGTGCATCGTAGTGATAGCAGTTACCAAACTCGTAAAACTTCAAGTCGGCATTCTTGCGGTTTGCATTGCGTTGGATGCTCTCGAGTCCACCGAAGAGCAATGTCTGACGCATCACACCAAGATCCTGACTGAGTGGATTCATAATCTTTACACATGTGTCCAGCGTGTATGCTTCCAGTGCCTCGTAGTACGACATTTTGGTGAGCGAGTTATTGAGAATCTCGTTGAAGCCTTGAGCTGTGAGTTGCTCTGAAAGGCGGATTTGCAATGCTACTGGGTTTGGCTTTGGATTATAGCTGAGTGATGTGTTGAGTTTCTCTGGGAACTCCACGTTGTTGAATCCATAGATGCGCAGGATGTCTTCTACCACGTCGCACTCGCGTTGTACGTCCACGCGATAGCGAGGTACGCCAATCTGCCATATCTTGCCCTCTTTGCTGTAGATTGCTACTTCCAATGCAGAGAGGATAGTCTCGATAAGTTCTTCGCCTAATTGCTTGCCAATCAATGATTCTACGCGGTCGATATTGAGTTCTACAGGGAATGGCTCGAAGCATGTAGTACCTTGGTCGGTTACCTCCATAGCAATCTCACCGCCTGCCACTTCTTGGATGAGTAGTGCGCAGCGCTTGAGCACATAGAGAGTATTATTAGGGTCGCAACCACGCTCGTAGCGGAAACTTGCATCTGTAGAGAGTTGATGACGACGAGCTGTCTTACGTATGCTGACAGGATTGAAGTATGCACTTTCAAGGAATACGTTCTTTGTCTGCTCTGTAATACCAGAGTCTTGTCCGCCGAATACACCTGCAATACACATTGGCTCTTCTGCGTTGCAAATCATCAAGTCGGCAGCAGATAGAGTGCGCTCAATGCCGTCTAAAGTAGTGAATTTTTGTCCTTCGGTAGCGTTCTTTACAATCACTTTGTTGCCTTTGATTTTGTCGGCATCGAAAGAGTGGAGTGCTTGTCCCATCTCGTGGAGAACAAAGTTAGTCGCATCAACTACGTTGTTGATCGGACGAATACCGATGGTGGACAATGCTTTTTTGAGCCAGTCTGGTGATTCTGCGATCGTTACTCCTTTGATGCTCACGCCGGTATAGCGAGGGCATGCCTCTGCGTTATCTACTACTACCTCAATAGGCAACTCGTTGCTATCTACCTTAAATGCTTCTACTGAAGGTTTTTCTAGCTTTATTGCCTTATCGCCTTTAGCCTGATAATATGCATACAAATCACGTGCTACACCATAGTGACTGGCTGCATCTGATCGGTTAGGGGTGATATCTACCTCTATGAGTGTGTCGTCTTCTACGCCGAAATACTCTTTTGCAGGCATTCCTACAGGAGTGTCTGCTGGCAATACCATGATGCCATCGTGGTTAGTACCTACGCCTATCTCATCTTCGGCGCAAATCATACCCAACGACTCTTCGCCACGGATTTTGCCTTTCTTGATGGTAAATTTCTCATCGCCGTCGTATAGTACAGTACCTACTGTAGCTACGATTACTTTTTGACCTGCAGCTACGTTAGGTGCACCGCATACAATTTGCAGAGGTTCTGCATCAGGCGCTACGCGGGTAGTGGTGATGTGCAAGTGATCGGAGTTAGGGTGATCTACGCAAGTGATAACTTCACCTACTACCAATCCCTCCAAACCACCTTTGATGGTTTGTACTTTCTCTACAGTACCAACTTCCAATCCGATGGAAGTCAAGATTTTTGCTACCTCTTCCGCGCTATCTGTGAGTGCGATGTAGCGTTTGAGCCATTTGTACGAAATATTCATTGTTTTACTATATTATCAGGTATAAATTGTTTTCTCTACGAAATCAGTCTGCAAAGGTACAACTTTTTTTGTAAATCTGCAAATTATTATGTTAAATCACGTATGCTTATTTGTTTTGTCCTTCCAAGGAATTCACCAACATGCCGCATGCTGCCAATATATCTTCTCCTCTACTGCGCCGTATGGTAGTCGTTATTCCGTGTTGGGTAAGGTAATCGCGCAGCCACTCCATTTGTCGTTCGTCTGAACCGGGGAAGTCTTGATTTACTCCTGCGTGAAAACGGATAAGGTTGATTCGGCAGTCAATGCCTTTTAGTAGGCGTAGAAGTTCGTTAGCATGTTTTGGGGTATCGTTTACACCGCCCCAGCAGATATATTCGAAGCTCACGCGACGCTGATGAGTCCAATCGTACTGACGGAGTAGGGCAATCACATCGCTTAGATGCTGTGCTTTCTCAATAGGCATAATCTCCTGACGTTCAATAGCGAATGGATTATGCAGAGAAATTGCCAAGTGGCATTCGCTTTCCTCAATAAAGCGTTTGAGTCCTTTGGTTATTCCTACTGAGGAAACGGTGATTCGTTTGGGCGACCACGCACATCCCCAAGGGCTAGTCATGGCGTTGAGCGAACGCAGAACGTTGTCTAGATTGTCCATTGGTTCGCCTTCACCCATATAGACGATATTGGTGAGTTTGTCGGCATCTGGAATGGAGAAGATCTGGTTGAGGATATCTGCTGCAGATAGGTGCCCGTGGAAACCCAATGTGCCTGTCATACAGAATTTACAACCCATTTTGCAACCCGCCTGTGTGCTCACGCAGAGCGTAGCACGATCCTCATCGGGGATATAGACGGATTCGATATACCTCGCCTCATCGCCTTCTCGCCTCATCGCCTTCTCGCCTTTTATGGCGAATAGGTACTTCTTTGTACCATCTTTGGAGATGGCTTCGGCTACGGGGGCGTGGCGACCGATGGTGTAGCGGGCTTTGAGTGCTTCACGTCCTTTGAGCGAGATGTTAGTCATTTCATCGAACGAAGTGGCACGACGCACGTAGATCCACTCTGCCAACTGCTTACCAGCAAAGCGTGGTAGCCCAACTTCTTGGGCTACCGCTTGCAGTTCTTCTAATGTTTTTCCGAGTAATACCATTGTTGTTCAAAGTAGTTCAATGTTGAACAATTCTAAACAGCGCGAAACGCTATTGAACAATGTTGAACTCGAATTTTACCATGCAAAGAGTGGGTATTTCACCATCTCGGCATTCACCTCTGCGCGTACAGCTGCGATGTTCTCTTCTGACTCTGGATTGCTCAATACACGGTCGATGAGCTCTACAATCCATGCCATCTTGTCCTCTTTCAAACCGCGAGTAGTAATGGCAGGAGTACCGAAGCGCAAACCGCTCGTTTGAAAAGCGCTGCGAGAATCGAATGGCACCATGTTCTTATTGGTGGTGATGTCGGCTGCAACAAGCGCTTTCTCTGCTACTTTACCAGTCAATTCTGGATATTTGGTGCGCAGATCCACGAGCATAGAGTGGTTGTCTGTACCATCAGAAATAATCTTATATCCCTTGTCCATCAATGCCTTAGCCATAGCTGCTGCATTGATCTGCACTTGCTTTTGATATTCTTTGAACTCAGGTGTGAGTGCCTCGCCGAAAGCGACTGCCTTAGCTGCAATCACGTGCTCCAATGGACCACCTTGTGTGCCTGGGAAGACAGCTGAGTCAAGCAATGCAGACATCATCTTCACCTCGCCCTTTGGAGTGGTTTTGCCCCATGGGTTAGGGAAGTCTTTGCCCATCAAAATGATACCACCACGTGGACCGCGCAGGGTCTTATGCGTAGTAGAAGTGACGATATGTGCGTGCTTCACAGGGTTCTCCAACAGACCGGCTGCAATCAGACCTGCAGGGTGAGCCATATCCACCATGAAGATAGCGCCAATCTCGTCAGCCACTTTGCGGATACGAGCATAATCCCACTCGCGGCTATAAGCACTTGCACCTGCGATAATGAGTTTAGGTTTCTTCTCACGTGCCACTTGCTCCAGTTGTTCGTAGTCCACGCGACCTGTATCCTCTTTCACATTGTATTCGAGGGCGTTGAACATGAGTCCAGAGAAGTTCACTGGCGAACCATGACTAAGGTGACCACCATGACTGAGGTTGAGTCCCAAGAATGTGTCGCCCGCTTGCAAGCATGCCATAAACACTGCCATGTTGGCTTGTGCACCAGAGTGGGGTTGTACGTTAGCATACTCAGCACCAAAGAGCTGGCAGAGGCGTTGGCGTGCGATATTCTCGCTCTCATCCACCACTTCGCAACCGCCATAGTAACGCTTGCCAGGGTATCCCTCGGCATACTTATTGGTCAGCACGCTACCCATAGCTTCCATCACTTGGTCGCTGACAAAGTTTTCACTGGCAATCAATTCGATGCCTTTGGTTTGACGCTCACGCTCACGGCGGATGATGTCAAAAATCTCTAAATCTCGAGTCATAATTGTATAGTGTAGTATTGTTTGACGTTTGTGTATAAATAATGTGCAAAGGTACATAATTTTTTGCATATGTGCAAATTCCAACGATTTTTTTCTGCTACCTCTTGCATATGTGCATTATTTTGTGTAATTTTGCAGGCGAAAACAACAAAACTACGTTATATGTATATTTCTAAACGCGCACAAAATATGCCTCAGTCGCCTATTCGTAAATTGGCGAAATATGCAGAGGCTGCTCATCGAAATGGAGTACATATCTATTCTCTGAATATCGGTCAGCCCGATATAAAAACACCCAAATGTGCTTTGGATGCAGTTGCTAATTTTCAGCAAGATATATTGCAATATAGTCCATCACAAGGTGGCATTTCGTTGCGCGCGAAGATGGTTCAATATTATGCGGAATATGGCATTGACATCTCGCCTGATGAGATCATAGTCACTACAGGTGGATCAGAAGCTATTATGTTTGCCTATATGGCATGCCTAAATCCAGGAGATGAGATTATCGTGACAGATCCTAGTTATGCCAATTATATGGCATTTGCTATCTCATGTGGCGCGGTTGTTAAATCTGTAAAGACGCATATAGAAGATGGATTCAAATTGCCTCCTGTAGAGGAGTTTGAGAAGCAAATCACGGATAAGACACGTGCAATATTGATCTGTAACCCTAATAATCCTACTGGCTATCTCTACAGCAAGCAGGAGATGCAACAGATTCGCGATTTGGTAAAAAAATATGATTTGTATCTGCTTTCTGACGAGGTATATCGCGAATTTATCTACACCAAACGTCCTTATATATCCGCTTTTCACTTGGAGGGAATAGAAGACAACGTGGTGCTGATTGATTCTGTGAGCAAGCGCTATTCGCTATGTGGAGTACGTATTGGTGCGTTGATTACTAAAAATAAAGCAGTTCATAAGGCAGTTATGAAGTTCTGCCAAGCACGTCTTTCACCACCATTATTAGGTCAAGTGATTGCGGAGTCAGCTTTGGCTACGCCACACGAATATATGGAAGAGGTGTATGATGAATATTTGGAACGTCGCAATTTCTTGATCGACCAACTCAATCAAATTCCAGGAGTGTTTGCCCCCACGCCTATGGGCGCTTTCTATGTGATGGTGCAATTGCCTGTAGATGATACAGATAAGTTTTGCGAATGGTGTCTGACTGATTTTCAGTACGAAGGTCAGACAGTGATGATGGCTCCAGGCAGTGGATTCTACACCAATCCAGATGATGGACGCCAACAAGTACGTATGGCGTATATACTTAATAAAGAAGACCTTGCAAAAGCAGTATTGGTGCTTCGCAAGGCCTTGGAGGTATATAATTCTCAAGGTAATTAACCCATAGCTCCATTGACAGAAATCACTTGTCCTGATACATAGGACGATAGGTCAGAAGCAAGGAAAAGTGCCACTTTGGCTATTTCCTCGGCTTCACCACAACGTCGCATTGGGATTTGCTGCACGATCTCGGTACGTGCTTGCTCGGATAATGCGAGCGTCATGTCGGTTAGCACAAATCCAGGTGCAATCACGTTGGCACGTATATTGCGACTTCCCAATTCTTTGCTAAGGGATTTGATTAGTCCTATGATTCCTGCTTTTGATGCCGCATAGTTGGCCTGTCCTGCATTTCCGCTGATTCCAACTATAGATGACATCGCAATAATGCTACCAGCGCGCTGTCGCATCATTTGTGGTGTAGCTGCATGGCAATAGTTGAATACAGATTTTAGATTGGTATCCAACACACAATCCCATTGCTCTTCATTCATGCGCACAAGCAAGTTGTCTTGTGTGATGCCAGCATTGCAAACTAAAATGTCTATCCTACCAAAAGTATCTACAACCAGTTTCACAGCATCGTGTGCTTGGTTAAAATCTGCTGCATCTGACTGAATAGCAAGCGATTTGACACCTTTGTTTTGTATTTCTTCAGTTAGTAATTGAGCTGCAGTTGTGCTGCTTTGATAGGTGAATGCTACGTTGCATCCGTTTTCTGAGAATAGTAGTGCTATTGCTCTACCTATACCACGTGTTGCGCCTGTGATAAGGGCTGTCTTTCCCTGTAGATTTATCATGTTTCTTCCTAACCTTTCTATTAACCTCTGTTCTCTTATTTCAAATACTTATCCAGCCACGCAAAGAATGTGCGTTGCCAGAGGATACCGTTTTGTGGTTTGAGTACCCAGTGGTTCTCATCTGGGAAGATGAGTAGTTGTGCCTCTATGCCTCGCATCTTTGCAGCATCGAACGCTGCCATAGATTGGTTAGCAAGGATGCGATAATCTTTCTCGCCATGGATACAAAGGATAGGAGTATCCCACTTGTCCACAAACAAGTGTGGCGAATTGGCAAAAGTGCGTTGAGCAATCTTGTTTTGCTTGTCCCAGTATGCGCCACCCATATCCCAATTGGCAAACCATTTCTCCTCGGTTTCGAGGTATTGCATCTCCATGTTGAAGATACCATCGTGTGCGATGAAGGCTTTGAATCGCTTGTTGTGGTGTCCAGCGAGCCAATATACGCTAAATCCGCCAAAGGATGCACCTACGCAGCCCAAACGGTCTTTATCTACATAAGGTTCGCTCGCTACAAATTCATCAATAGCACTCAAATAATCCTTCATACACTGACCTCCGTAGTCGCCACTAATCTGTTCATTCCATTCGTTGCCAAAACCGGGCAATCCGCGACGGTTAGGGGCCACGATGATGTAGTCGTTGGCAGCCATCATCATGAAGTTCCAGCGGAAACTCCAGAACTGGCTCACAGGTGATTGTGGACCGCCTTCACAGTAGAGCAGAGTGGGGTATTTCTTCGTTGGGTCGAAGTGTGGAGGATAGATGATCCATGTAAGCATCTGTTCGCCATCGCTGGTCTTTTGCCAACGAGGCACTACAGTGCCCATGGTTATTTGTGAGTAGATGTTGTCGTTTTCGTGTGTGAGTTGTCTCACCGCGCCTTTCGCCTCATCGCCGTCTTGCTTTATCGCCTCAAAAGCGAATATCTCATTCGCCTCTCTCATAGAGTGACGCAGGCAGTAGTAGGTATCGCCGATATTACCACCTGGTACGTAGTCATATTGCCCAGTAGTCAATTGCTCTATTCCTAAACTCCTCAACTCTTCAACTCCTGAACGCTCTACGTTTACCTCATAGAGCATAGAGCATCCATGCCATACAGCACTGAAAACGAGCGAGTTGTTATCTTTCCAATAGTAGGCATCTACGTTGGTTTCCATGCCTTGGGTGAGGAAACGACGTTCGCCAGTTTGTCGGTCTTGAATCATGAGTCTATTCTCATCGCTCTCATAGCCATCTCGTTCCATGGATTGCCATGCGATCCATTGTCCGTCGGGCGAGTAGCTAGGGTTGGTATCGTATCCACCATTGCCTTCTGTGAGGTTGGTATGTGTGCCTGAAGCGAGATCATAGAGATAGATGTCCGAATTGGTAGAAACGGCATACTCCAATCCGCTTTTCTTGCGACAGGTGTAGGCAATCTGTTTGCCATCAGGACTCCATGCCAATTGCTCCACGCTGCCAAATGGTTTCATAGGTGACTCGTAAGGTGTTCCCTCCAATAGATCAATGCAGCTAACCACTTCTAAACCCTTAGAACGGTTCAAACTCTTCAACTCACACAAAAACGGATGTGGTGCAGTTTCTGTCCACTCGTCCCAGTGTTTGTACATCAGGTCATCCACTACGCGTCCAGATGCCAGTGGCAGGTCAGGATGTTTGTCCGCAGTGGTAGGAATAGTCTTAACTTGTGCGACGAGGATAATCTTGTCGCCTTGTGGGGAGAGGAGAAAACCGTCAATATCTTTGTCAAAACCGCTGAGTATCTTATTGCCTATCACCACTTGTCCATCGTTGTTGATGTAGCATAGTTGGTCTTTGTACCAAGCAGGTGAATGTCCTACGAACTCGCGGGACATTTCCATGGTGATGGGGTTGCAGATTCGAATCCACGAAGTGGATCGGTTTTCCTCTACGCTGTAGTAACTGATGGTGTATGCTATTTCGCCTGTTTCGGCATTAGGTATTACGCTATTGATGCGTCCCATAGCCCATAGGGCTTCGGGTGTGAGTCGTCCGCCTTCGATAGTAATATCGGGTTTGGTGATAGCACTTTTGCTGCTATCGTTGTGGGTTTGGCAGGCAGTTGCCAGCAGTGCAAGTGTAGCCATGAAAATGATTTTACGCATGTTATATTCTGTTCGATTAGTGTATTATTTTCTTGTATATACGGCAAAGGTGTACGCGTATGCGTGTTTCTCGTCTGCTTCGTGATATTCGTTGCTTACGCATTGCCACTCTGCAGGATCTATTTGTGGGAAGAAGGTGTCGGCATCGTCCCATGTGTGGTGTATGTGTGTGATTTGCAATTCATCTACGTATGGCATGAATTGCTTATACACTTCTCCGCCACCGATAATGAATACTTGTTCATCGGTTTGTATCATGCCTTGTAGTTCTTCTATGGAGTGTGCTACTTCTGTTTGGTCGTAGGTGAAGGCAGTGTCGCGTGTTAGAACGATGTTGCGACGATTAGGCAATGGGCGACGGGGTAGGGATAAGAAGGTTTTTTTCCCCATCACTACGGTAGCGCCGGTAGTAAGTTCTTTAAAGTGTTTGAGGTCATTGGGCAAATGGCAGAGCAGGTCGCCTGCTTTGCCAATGGCATTATTCTCTGCTATTGCTACGATGATTTTCATATGTATAAATCGTTTCACTATTAGACCACGACTTTTTTGTCGCTATTAGATTATCGGATCTACTACCTCTCAGCCCGTAGCCCAGTCTCTCAATGCAGTGGTACTACACAGCTACAATTCCAGGAATATGTGGGTATGGGTCGTAGTCCACGAGTGTGAAATCCTCATATTGGAAGTCCAGCAAGTCTTTCACTTCTGGATTGATGAGCATTTTGGGCAGTGCGCGTGTGTCGCGTGTGAGTTGCAGATTCACTTGCTCCATGTGGTTCAGATAGATGTGGGCATCTCCAAAGGTGTGCACAAAGTCACCTGCTTTCAATCCTGTCACTTGTGCCATCATCATCAGCAGCAATGCGTAGGAAGCAATGTTGAAGGGTACGCCCAGAAAGATGTCTGCTGAACGTTGATAGAGTTGCAAACTGAGTCGTCCGTCTGCTACGTAGAACTGAAATAGTGTGTGGCAAGGGGGCAGTGCCATTTTGTTGACTTCTGCCACATTCCATGCGCTCACGATATGGCGTCGAGAGTCGGGATTGTTCTTTATTTGTTCTACGAGTTGTGCTATTTGGTCAATGTGTCCGCCTTGATAGTCGGGCCATGAACGCCATTGGTGTCCATATACAGGACCTAATTCGCCGTTCTCATCTGCCCATTCGTTCCAGATACGCACGCCATGGTCTTGCAGGTATTTCACGTTGGTATCGCCTTTGAGAAACCACAGCAATTCGTATATAATGGACTTGAGGTGTAGTTTTTTGGTAGTAAGGAGTGGAAAACCATCTTCCAAGTTAAATCGCATTTGATGACCAAACACAGACTTAGTTCCAGTGCCTGTTCTGTCGTGCTTAATGGTACCTTCTTCAAGCACTCGGCGGCATAAATCCAAATATTGTTTCATAATTCTTTTTTGAGGTCTAACTTTTCGGACAGGTCCGACTTGTCCGACTCTATTAATAAAGGTTATACGTTGTTTTCAGTACTCGGAACTCAGTTCGGCGGTTCAGCGAGTTGCATATTTCTTGTTTGTCGGCAGTAAGGGTAGAAATAAATTCTTCGTCCAACACTTGGTCCTTTGGCAGGAATGAATGTTGCTTGTGTAGTGTTTCATCTACCACTAAAGGTTTTTCTTCGCCATATCCTACAGGGGTCAAACGCTCTTTTTCAATACCATGTTTGATTAGATAGTCCACCACCGATTGTGCACGCTTAAGTGACAATTCTTGGTTAGCTGCATTATTACCTATCATATCAGTATGCGCAGCCATTTCAATAGTGATATTAGGATTGTCGTTGAGCAGTTTGACAAGAGCATTAAGTCCATTCTCGGAGTCTGGTGTGAGTTCCCAATTACCAAATTTGAAGAAGATATTGCCCATTTTCACTGGTTTGGATATGAGTGCTAGGTTGAAGTCTTGTGTGTAGGAATGGCTATCGGTCAATCCTTTTGTAGATAGCTGTTGTTGAGCATTGAGGTATCCTCGTGCGGTTGCCAACATGACGTAGCGTGTATCTTTGCTAAGTTTTAGTCGATAAGTACCATCGCGTCGTACTTGTGCTTTTACATTAGTACCATCGTCACCTACCAAACGGATATTAGCATCTGCAAGTACTTCGCCATCGGTGTCGAAGATCGTTCCTTCTACGATAAACTCCATCGCGGGCAGTGTGAAGGAGTAGATCTGGTCATAACCTCGTTTTTGTCCGCGGTTAGAGGAGAAGAATCCATTCTCTGTAGCACCTGCAAAAGTAATACCAAAATCGTCATTTATTGAGTTGAATGGTGCCCCCATATTAAATAGATCCCAGACTGAGTCACGGCGCACGGCGTAGAAGAGATCGAGTCCTCCGTATCCTGGATGTCCTTTGGAGGAGAAATACAATCTTCCATCGGCACGATAGTGTGGAAATAGCTCGTCGTCAGTTGTATTGATTTGTGGTCCGAGATTCTGTATATCGCCCCATTCGCTGCCATCCGATATGGCCATATAGATATCTTTTCCTCCATACCCTCCTGGAGCGTCACTTACGAAGTATAGTGTATCTCCATCAGCATTGAGCGAAGGGTGTCCCACTGTGATGCTGCTATCGGCGAAGAGTTTCAGTTCTTGTCCCTCTCCCCATTCGCCGCTGGCGCGAGTAGATGTATAGATTTTTGCACCTAAATCTTGTCCATTGACGGGGCAGGAATAGGTGAAATACATCGTTTTGCCATCAGCAGAGAAGCAGCATGCTCCCAATTCGGCGGTACCTGTCTTAGTTTGTGTGCCCTCTTCTTCTTCCCCCTCGGCTTCCTGATATAGTCCTTCGCATAGCATGATCTCTTCCCACTTGCCTGCAGCATTCTTGCGAGTGGAGTAGAGGTTGAATGTAGCAGCGCCTGTCACAGGTGAAGTTCGTACTTTCTTTTTCTTATCTGTGGATTTTTCTTGTCGATTAGAAGTAAATACCAGTGCGTCGCCATCCTCAGTCATGAAGGCTGGTGAGAAATTAGAAGTGCGTTTCTCATTAAATTCTTTGGCTAGTGCCACTTTGTAGCGCGACGATTGTTTTTTCCATTCTTCTACTTGTGTGCAACCATACTTACCTGCCAAGGCTACATAGTCTTGAGGGTGTGCCTCAAGATAGGTATCGTATTGTTTGATAGCATCTTTGTACTTACCTTGGTATTGCAACACTTGTGCATAGTGCAAGTACATGATAGAGTCCGGATAGTGATATTTGATAGCGTTTTTGTATGCCGATGCCGCTCTTGAATTGTTCAATATACGTTGGCTTTCGGCTTGCTTAAATGCTACGTTGGCGCGTAGTGCTCTATCTTTGCTGGATATGCGTCGATATACCTGTCGGTACATCTCACTAGCCTCATAGTATTCGCCGATAGCATATTTGCGATCCGCTTTTTTGATACGAGCATTGATGCTGCAACTGCTCATTCCTACAATAGTAATCAGCAATAGTATAGAAGTAATCAGTCTATTGTACATATCTTTATAGTTGGTTGACATTTAATTTCTTATTTGCATTTTTGCGTGCCTCTCTATCTTGCGAAGTGGCGCAATGTATGCCGTCGTTTCGCATTCGTTTGTTTTGTGAGATGTGTTCACTACTGAATTTACCATCTTTTTTCAGTATGATTCGCACGCAAAGTAGTGCCACACAGATGGCTATTGTGATGATTGTTATGATTATACCTTGGAGCATTTTTGTTTAATCGTCAATGTAATGGATAATTGGTTACCGCACAATCTCTTCTAGCGCACGCTGGATTTGCTTGTCATAACGTAGCATGTAGGCATAATAACCATGGTGGTAGTAATATCGCTTGATAATCTCGCCTCCGAGTATCTCCTCTACCTCTTCGCGGTTACGCTGAATAGCGGTGCGATAATCCTCGCTCAATCGTGGTTGGAAGGCCTCCAATTCGGCGAGCAGGGTAGAGTCAATATCCTCTTGTTTTGCCATCTTGATGAGTTCGCCCAAATGGCGTCCTGTTTCTGTCTCGTAGCTGAATTGCTTTTTGTCAAGGAATTGGCAGAAATCGTCTAAGTCGCTATCCGTCAGTCTAAATTCTGTTGCAGGTGCGATTGTCGGGTGTTGTTTGTAGTAGAGGTTAGCATAGTCGAAAAATAGGTGGTCGCGGTATAGGTTGTAGGTGATATCCAATTTTTGTGAGTCGGTCAGTATCACATCTGGCAAGATACCTCCAGCTGTATCGCGGTGCAATTCATGTCCGCGTTGGCGTTCTGCATAGTCTATAGCTTGGATACAACGTCCTGAAGGAAGGTAATATTTCGATGTTGTCACTTTCAGGTGTCCTCCATAGGCAATTGGACGTATATTTTGCACCAGCCCTTTTCCGAATGTGCGTTCTCCTATGATGGTGGCTCGTTTGAGGTCTTGCAATGCTCCTGATACAATCTCGCTGGCGGAAGCTGACTGACCATTCACCATGACTACCAATGGCATATCAGGGAAGATTGGCGATGTTTGAGTCTTGTAAGAGTTATTACTGCGTTCTGTTTTTCCTTTGGTAGCCACCACTTCGGTATCTTTGTTCACGAAATAGCTCACTATCTGTATTGCTTCGTCAATGATACCACCCCCATTGCCACGTAAGTCAAGAATCAGACGTTTAATACCATTGGATTGTACCATTCCGTCTAAGACTGTAAGCAGTTCTTGAGCTGAGTTGGAGGTAAATTCATTAAATAGAATATATCCGATAGAGTCTTGCAATACGCAAGCATATCCTACTGCAGGCAGGTGTATATCGCGACGTGTTACTTGCTTAGTGATTAATTGGCTATCACGTTCAAAAACTATTTCAATAGTTGTGCCCGACTTGCCGCGCAATTTTTCGGAAACCTCTTTGGTATTTTTGCCTTTGCAGTCCATACCATCTACTTTCACGAAGCGGTCGCCAGGTAGGAAACCTGCTTCTTGAGCAGGCATGCCTTCGTATAACTCATTGACATATACATTGCTATCGCGATACATGATGATACTACCGATACCACCGTACTTGCCCTGTGTCATACGGCGCAGTTCATCATCCTCACGCTTGGGAATATAAGTGGTGTAAGGATCCACCTTGTGAAGCATATAGTTGATGCTCGTTTCGATGAGGTCGTCGTAGTTGAGCGTATCCACATAGTTGATATCCAGCTGTCGCATCACGTCAGTGTAGATAGTCAGATTCTTGTCTATGCGTGTAGTCTGCGTTTCTGCTAACAGTTTGATTGTCAGCAATAGCAAGGATATGAGTAGTAACTTTTTCATTGTTCTTGTTTTATTTGTTTCCCTCACTAAATTATTCTATCTGTGATAATCCGTGGGAGGTAAAGGTCGTTTTAGGGCAAAAACGCAGTGATATCTTTGCCGTGTGTGTGCAGGTCTCGTACGAGGGTAGAGGATATGTGGGCATATTCGGGGCGGGTGTAAAGTAACACGGTTTCTATGCCAGATAGTTGCTTGTTTGCTTCGGCTATATTGCGTTCATATTCAAAATCTTGTACCGACCTTACGCCTCGCAATATGAATTTCGCTTCGTGCTTTTGTGCAAAATCCACAGTCAAGTTGTCATAGACCTCCACGCGTACACGTGGCTGATCGTTGTATGCTCGTTGTATGATACGTAATCGTTCCTCAACTGAAAAACTCTCACGTTTGGTATAGTTGTGCCCAATACCAATGATAATCTCGTCAAAGATTTCCAATCCGCGCATTACAATGTCGTGATGTCCTATGGTAAAGGGATCAAAACTTCCTGGAAATATTGCTATTCTTTTGTTCATATTTTTTCCTGATACACTTACACGATTTCAGCGTTTTTCAACGCTTCTTTTGTAGCCTCTCTATATGCCACCATTAGTCCGCCAGTTCCGAGTAGTGTGCCACCGAAGTAGCGTACTACAACCACAAGTATATTATCCATTTTTTGCGCGTCTATACTGCGAAGAATAGGCATGCCTGCTGTACCATGGGGTTCGCCATCATCTTTCGTCCGCCAGAGATTTTCGCCCAAGCGATAGGCATAGCATACATGGCGCGCATCATGGTATTTCTTTTTGTACCATGCTATGCGTGTTTTGGCTTCCTCCTCATTGGCAATAGGTTCGGCAAAAGCGAGAAACTTGCTTCCTCTGTCTTTAAAGATACCTTTGGCAAGCCCTGTGATGTTATGTTTTTCTTCTGACATAATACAGCTAAATTAATTTGCGTGCAAAGGTACTACTTTTTTTTGAGATATGCAAATTTATTGGCTGATGGTCACTGATATTCCTACAAAGCAATGCTTACAAAAGAGAGCGTACCCACATGGTACACTCTCTTTATCATGATTAGCCTCCGATAGCCCAAGAGGGTATCCTATAATTTTGCTCGTAAAATTACATCATTCCTCCCATACCGCCTGCTGGCATAGCAGGAGCAGGATTCTCTTCTTTGATATCGGTGATCACACACTCAGTAGTGAGAAACATACCTGCGATGCTAGCAGCGTTCTCCAGTGCCACGCGAGTTACCTTAGCAGGATCAACCACACCTGCAGCTTTCAAGTTCTCATATACATCCTTACGAGCATTGTAGCCGAAGTCTGCTTCGCCATTGCGCACTTTATCCACTACCACAGCACCTTCTTTGCCTGCATTGGCAACGATTTGGCGAAGTGGCTCTTCTACAGCGCGACGGATAATTTCAATACCTGTTTGCTCATCCTCGTTCTCGCCTTTTAGACCTTCCAAGGCCGCTTGTGCACGAATATATGCCACGCCACCACCTGCTACGATACCTTCTTCAATAGCAGCACGAGTTGCGCTGAGTGCGTCATCCACACGGTCTT
The DNA here is from genome assembly GCA_017384225.1 of Paludibacteraceae bacterium. GTDB lineage: Bacteria > Bacteroidota > Bacteroidia > Bacteroidales > Paludibacteraceae > Colicola. The sequence continues at coordinate 14,520 of JAFNUD010000088.1, read as the reverse complement.
TCTTCTCCTTCATCTCTACTTCTGACGCAGCACCCACATTCAGTTGTGCTACACCGCCTGCGAGTTTAGCCAAACGCTCTTGGAGTTTCTCTTTGTCATAAGTGGACTTGGTAGTAGCTATTTGTGCTTTGATTTGCCCTACGCGAGCTGCAATAGCCTCTTTCTCACCTGCACCATTGACGATAGTGGTGTTGTCTTTGTTCACAGTCACGCTCTCTGCTGTACCCAACATATCTATGGTTGCGCTTTCGAGTTTAATGCCTTTCTCTTCGCTGATTACAGTACCACCTGTGAGGATAGCAATGTCCTCCAACATCTCTTTGCGACGATCGCCAAATCCAGGTGCTTTTACTGCGCAAATCTTCAGTTGTGCGCGAAGGCGATTAACAACCAATGTGGTAAGCGCTTCGCTATCTACGTCCTCCGCAATAATAAGCAACGGACGACCGCTTTGCACAGCTGGCTCCAATACTGGGAGCAACTCTTTTAGGTTGCTGATCTTCTTGTCGTAGAGCAATATGTATGGACGATCCATCTCTACTTCCATGGTCTCGGTGTTGGTCACGAAGTAAGGACTGATATAGCCGCGATCAAATTGCATACCTTGTACTACGTCAATGGTAGTATCCATACCTTTGGCTTCGCCAATGGTGATTACACCATCCTTGCTTACTTTGCGCATAGCATCAGCGATGAGTTTGCCAATCTCTGCATCGTTGTTAGCAGATACGGTAGCCACTTGCTCAATCTTATCGAAGTCATTGCCTACCTCCTCGCTTTGCGCTTTGATGTTAGCTACGATAGCGTTCACGGCTTTGTCCATACCGCGTTTGAGGTCCATAGGATTAGCACCTGCAGTTACGTTCTTGAGTCCTACACTCACGATAGCTTGTGTGAGGACGGTAGCAGTGGTTGTACCGTCGCCTGCTTGGTCGCCAGTCTTGGAGGCAACCTCTTTTACGAGTTGTGCTCCGAGGTTCTCTGCTGCGTCAGCGAGCTCGATCTCTTTAGCTACACTCACACCATCTTTGGTGATGTGTGGAGCACCAAATTTCTTGTCAATGATTACGTTGCGACCTTTAGGCCCCAAAGTCACTTTCACTGCGTTAGCCAATTGGTCAACGCCACGTTTGAGGGCATCACGCGCCTCAATGTTATAACTGATATTCTTTGCCATTTTTTTGTTCGTTTTACTCACGTTATTGGTTTCACTTTGTTTACGTCGAAGACCATTTTTCGCGTAGCCATCATTCGCGGCTCCACCGCCATCTACGCAATTTTGCTTACTTCAAAATTGCTAGGACATCACTTTGTCTCATGATGAGGTATTTCTCGCCATCGTATTCGAGTTCTGTACCTGCATATTTGCCATACAATACTACATCGCCTTCAGCGAGAAGCATCTTCTCATCTTTAGTGCCTTCGCCAGTAGCGATCACTTCGCCACGCAGTGGTTTCTCTTTTGCGCTATCAGGAATGATGATTCCGCCGATAGTCTTTTCTTCTGCCGCCATTGGTTTTACCAACACGCGGTCTGCTAAAGGTTGAATTTTGCTCATATTTGTTCTTTTTTTAATAATTAACGATTTTTATATTGTTTGCAGTAAATTGAATGTAGAAAAATATTTTTGGTTAATTTACTACCATTTACTACAATTTTGGTTTTTATCCAATTTTTATACGCTAATGATGTTTCAAAATGTATGCCAAAATGTAGTTTCTCTGCCAAAATGGCAGTTAGTATGTGATTTTGTTGAATTTTGCTTTGGTTTTCCGTGCTGATTCGCTTAGCGCATGCAGCATCATGCGTAGCGATAAACTGCGCTTGTCGTAAAGTGTGCCGTTGAGGTCGAAGATGATGAGTTGATAGTTGTTTATAGTTGACAGTTCAAGGCTGTTCATTTTTCGTCCTCCTCTCCTAAGATGGGGGTCATCTCTGCGGGTAGTCGTTTGTTGGTTGTAACGCCATATTGCAACAGTGCCTCCATCCTACTTGACAGGTTACCACGACCTTCTCGCAGCTGTCCTACGCCTTTCTCGTAGGTGTTACGCAGGATGTTGATTTGGTTGCCGAGTGTCACATAACCTTCGGCGAAAGTACTATATTTTTCATATATGCCTGCAGCAGCTTTTCGTATGGCTTCGTAGTGCTTCTCTTGGCGGGTATTTTGCCAAGTCAAGAAGATCAATTGTAGCACTACCATCAAGTTAGTAGGGTTGATGATCAGTACTCCTTTCTGATATGCTTTAGCACCAAGATGTGGGTCGTGATTCATCGCCAAGATATAGCTACCTTCGTTTGGAACAAACATCAGCACGATAGGTACGGCGTTCTCCACCAATTTGGCGTAGTTCTTTTTAGATAGCTCTTCCACATGTTTCCATATGGATTCATGATTAGCTTTGATGGCAGTTTTGCGTTGCTCATCGTTTTCGGCTCCCACATAGTCGGTATAGGCAGTCAGCGACACTTTGCTATCAATGATGATACGTGTTCCGTCTGCACCTTTGACAATTACATCAGGACGTAGGTTCTTGCCTTCCTCGTTTTTTACATTATCTTGTACAAAGTACTCTTCTCCTTGGCGCAAACCGCTATCTTGCAATATGTTAGTCAGTACTTGTTCGCCCCAGTCGCCTTGCACTTTGCCACGATTTTTGAGGGCGTTGGCAAGTGTTTGTGTCGTCTTGTCGCGCTCTTGATCGTGTTCGATTATCGTGCGGATACTTTGTGCTAACGAAGCTGTATTCTTGTCGCTACTCTCCTTGCTTTTAGCTACGAGTTCGCGTAGCAGATCCAGTTCGCGCTTAAGAGGATCCACCACTTGCTGCATATGCTCTTTGTTGGTCTGTTTGAGTTGCTCTGTACGTTCCAACATCTCCTTCTCAAACTGCGCACGCATGCTTTCGCGTGCGAGCGACAGTTCGGTATGAAAGGTTTGTTTGCGTTCTTCTGCTTCTTTCAGCCAACGTTCTTCTGCATTTTTTAGTGTTTGTTGAGCATTGATTAGGTGTGCAGCTGTCGTGGCTTCTTGTCGAAGAACAGCTTCTTTTTCTTCGCGCAAGATGCGATTTTCATTTTGCAGTTGTATGGTGTATTGCTTCTCTCTGCGTACAATGAGTACGGCAGCAACAACGACACTGCAAATAAGCAGAATACAGATATATAGCATAGCTTGCATAATGATAGCCCTATTATTATGCCCTTACACAATCTTCGCAGGAATCAGTTTCTCGCGAATCTTCACGTATATGATAGTTTCTTTCTTTGCAAAAGCAGTCTTCACATAGCCCATACCTATACCCACCTTAGTGGTTGGCAGCATGATACCGCTGGTCACATTACCTATCACATTGCCCTCAGCATCGCAAAGCTCATAGCCACAACGTGGAATAGCACGCTCTTGACACTCAAAGTGCACCAACTTGCGTTGTACACCCTCTGACTTTTGCTTGAGCAAGTACTCTTTGTCGATAAAATCTTTGGCATCAAACTTGGTGATCCAGCCCAATCCAGCCTCAAGTGGTGAGGTGGTGTCATCAATATCATGACCATAGAGGCAGTACCATTTCTCCAGACGCAAACTATCGCGCGCACCCAATCCGATTGGTGCCAAACCGAATGGTTTGCCTACTTCGAAGAGAGCATCCCAAATCTGTTGGCTATGCTCTTTTGGGAAATACAACTCGAAACCGCCTGCACCTGTATAACCTGTATTACTCAAAATTACGCCCTGTACACCTGCGAATGACCATTCGCGGAATGCGTAATATGGAATCGCGCTCAAATCAGCATCAGTCAAGAGTTGAAGCATCTCTGTAGCTTTTGGTCCCTGCACTGCCAATTGACCATAGCGGTCGCTGGCATTCTCCAGTTGTACGCCAAAGGTATTGTGCTCATTCACCCATGCCCAGTCTTTGTCAATATTGCCTGCGTTTACAACGAGCAAGTATTTGGTGGTTGAGTATTTGTAGATAATCAGATCATCTACGATACCGCCTTTGCCGTTAGGGAAGCAGGTGTATTGTGCTTTGCCTGCCTCGAGTTTGCTTACATCATTAGTGGTGATGTATTGTAGGAAATCAAGCGCTTTCTCGCCTTTTACCCAGAACTCGCCCATGTGACTTACGTCGAATACACCTACGCCCTCGCGCACAATCATATGTTCTTGGTTGATACCAGTAGGGTATTGGATAGGCATGTTAAAGCCCGCAAAATCCGCCATCTTCGCTCCCAGAGCGATATGGATGTCTGTAAATGGAGTAGTTTTCATATATTCTCGCCTTTAAACTTTAAACCTTAAACTTTCAACTGTCTTGAAGATGTTACGCTAAAGTAACAATCTTCAAAATCACTTCCATAGCCTTCTCCATGGATGGAATAGGCAGGTACTCAAATCGACTGTGGAAGTTCACGCCACCTGCGAAGATGTTTGGGCATGGCAGTCCTTCGAAAGACAAACGTGCACCGTCTGTGCCACCACGGATAGGTTGTACTTTGGGTGTTACGCCCACTTCTTTCATGGCTTCTTCTACCAACGTCACGATGTGCATTACTGGTTCCACTTTCTCGCGCATGTTGTAGTATTGATCGCGAATCTCCACCTCTACTGTACCTTCACCGTATTCTTGGTTAATTTTGCGTGCCAAATGCTCTATCTCGCGCTTACGGCTCTCAAAGCGAGCACGGTCGTGGTCGCGAATGATATATTGCAGGGTCGTTTCCTCTACGCTTCCGTTCATGGCAATGAGGTGATAGAATCCCTCGTATCCTTGTGTGTGCTCTGGAGTCTCCCAACGAGGAAGCATAGTAGCAAAGTGGTTGGCGATACGCATTGAGTTAATCATCTTGTGATAACCATAACCAGGGTGTACGTTTACACCATGTACTTTCACTTTGCAGCCAGCTGCATTGAAGTTCTCATATTCCAATTCGCCAATAGCGCCGCCGTCCATTGTGTAGGCAAAGTCGCAACCGAACTTCGCCACATCAAAGTGGTCAGCACCTTGACCGATTTCTTCATCAGGAGTAAAACCCACGCGGATTTTACCGTGTTGGATCTCAGGGTGTTGTACCAGATATTCGCAAGCAGTTACAATCTCTGCCAAACCAGCTTTATCATCTGCACCGAGTAGGGTAGTACCATCGGTTACAATGATGTCTTGTCCTTTGTAATCAAGTATTTCTGGGTATTTTGCTACCTCGAATACGATGTTTTTATCTGCATTGAGCACGATGTCGTTGCCGTCGTAGTTTTCTACGATGCGTGCTTTCACGTTTTTGCCGCTAGCATCTGGAGCTGTGTCCATGTGGGCGATAAAACCGATGGTAGGTTTTCCCTCTACGTTAGCAGGCAAAGTAGCCATTACATAGCCGTTGTCGTCTAATGTAACGTCTTGCAAACCAATCTCTTTTAATTCGTTTGCTAGATACTTTGCGAACTCCATTTGTCCTGGTGTGGACGGAGTCATATTCGTTTCGTCGTCCGAAGTTGTGCAAAAACTCACATACTTCAAAAATCTTTCTGTAATGTTCATATCTTCTTATCTTTAATCTTTAAACTCTAAACACTAAACCACAATATCCATCTTTTGTACATTACCTTTTTCCCATGCGAGGATATTGTCGCAGACGTTCTCGCACATAGCTATTCTGCCTTCCCAAGTGCCGGTGCCAGTATGTGGTGAGAGTACCACGTTGTCCAGTTTCAGCAGTTCGGGATGAATTTGAGGTTCGTGTTCATACACATCCATGGCAGCACCTGCTATCTCGCCATTTTTGAGTGCCTCTACCAATGCTTCCTCGTCCACATGCGCTCCGCGCGCTGTATTGATTAGGTAGGCATTCTGCTTCATCATTTTCAGTTCCTCTTCTCCTATCAAGTGCTTCACTTCTGGTGTGTAGGGCAGGTTTAGACTTACAAAATCTGCCTCTTTTAGCAACTCATCTTTAGTTACATACTTAACCTCATTGCCTAATCGCCTCATCGCCTCGTCGCCTAAAGGTCGCCTGTTGTGATAGATGACGGTCATTCCTGCTGCCAATGCTCTGCGCGCAAGGGCTTGTCCTATTCTTCCCATGCCGATGATGCCTAATGTCTTGCCGTAGAGCGAGTGACTAAGGTTGTTCATTACGCCAAAAGGCTCTGCTTGTCCTGTGCGTAGTTTGCGATCAAACTCAGCGGTGCGTCGTGCCACATCATGCATCAGCGCAAATGCTAACTCTGCTGTTGGCTCTATCACGGGTTGAGGCGTATTGGTCACGCGAATACCACGCTCGCGACAGGCTTCTATATCTACATTGTTAAATCCTACACCGAAATTAGCTACTAACTGCAAATTTGGAGCTATTGCAATCATGTCGCGTGTCACAGCTTTATCGAAGGTACTAACCAGCACCTCTGCTTCTTCCAGCGGAGCATATAATTCATGTTCGTTCAGTCGGACGAATCCTTCTGCTGGAAGTTCTGTTGTAAAAGCAATTCGCATACTATTCAATGGTATTTCGCTGCAAAGGTACAATTTTTTTTGCACGTATGCAAATCTTTGTGAACTTATGCATAAATATTTGCGTATTCCGCAAAAATGTAGTACCTTTGCACCCTGTTTGATATAGTGACGGATGAGATGAACCGACAGATTCTTAAATTAGCGATCCCAAGTATTCTAGCCAATATCACCATTCCATTGGTGGGATTGGTTGACACGGCTATTGTTGGTCATATATCCGATGCACATGCTATTGGCGGTATTGCTATTGGCACAATGCTCTTCGATTTATTGTATTGGAATTTTGGCTTTTTGCGTGTAGGCACCAGTGGTATGACGGCGCAAGCCTATGGTCGCAACGATCGCGAAGCTTGTGCACGACTTTTGACGCAAAGCGTGGGTATTGCTCTGTCAGGTGCATTACTTATTTGGCTCTTGCAATGGGTCTTTGTGACGGGAGTCTTGTATCTTGTACCTTGTTCGCCAGAGGTGGATGCTTTCGCACGTGAATACTTTTTCATTCGTGTATGGGCAGCTCCCGCTACGCTCAGTCTAATGGCTATCAAGGGCTGGTTCATTGGCATGCAAGATACGGTTAGTCCGATGATGATGGACATGCTGGTCAATGTGCTGAATATGGTAGTCAGCTACGTGTTGGCTGTCTATACGCCTATTGGTGCATTGGGTGTGGCGTATGGTACGGTGGTGGCACAGCTGACAGGTCTGCTACTATCCGTAGTCATACTGATGACCAAGTACCGCATGGTATGGCAGGGCTTGTCGCTTCGCCAGTTGTTGCGTGATATGAGTGGTATGGGACGACTTATGTCGCTCAATGCCAATCTGTTTGTGCGTTCGCTCTGCTTCATGGTAGTTTATGTGGGTTTCACATCCTTATCCTCTAAGTATGGCGATACAGATTTGGCTGTTTGCAGCATATTGATGAAACTCTTTATGCTAGTTTCCTATTTCGTGGATGGTTTTGCGTATGCTGGCGAAGCGCTTGTAGGCAAATTCATTGGCGAAGCTAAATCCACTATAACCAATAACCAATCGCCAATAGCCACTCCCCCCCTTACTTCTGCTGTTCGCCTCCTCTTTATCTGGTCATTGGGCGTCGGTGTGGTCTTTACGTTGCTATTTGCATTGGCGTACATGCCTATGTATCGTGCAATGACGAGCGATGCTATTGTATTGGAGCGTTTGACGCATTTCACGGCTTGGCTGATTGCCATGCCTATCGTGAGTACACTGGCGTTTATGTGGGATGGAGTCTATGCGGGAGCTACTGCGGGCAAGCAAATACGCAATGCCATGATCTGGGCTGCGATAGGTTTTCTGGCTGGCTATTGGTTGTCACCAGCAGGGTGGGGAACGCATGCATTATTTGTTGGCTATTTCTTGCACCTTGCTGCACGTGTAGTATATCTTACTGCCATGTGGAAGCGGATACAGTGATTAGCATTCTTTGTACGCTTGCTTTATTTCGCTTCTGCTAGACTGAATGCAAGAAGCACACCTATTGCTACGCGAATAGGTGACAGAGGTGACAGATGGTGACAGCAGTTTCTAATACTACGTCCCCGTACGCGTACACGGACGAGAGTATAAATAATACTGTCACCATCTGTCACCTCTGTCACCTTAAATATCTTTTCAAAATATGGTACTGCAAGAAATAAACAGACAGAAAATCTGGATGAAACAGATACAAGCGTAGCGCAACGTATATCACGATACCACTACGGTACCACTACGTACGTGCACGTTTACTTTGACCTCCAAATCCATGCACATTGCGCTAATTTTATATTATGTAGTTTCTAAAACTTTTTTCTTCTCCGCAGCAAATTCTTCTTGTGTCAGTATGCCTTCATCTAATAAAGCTTTCAATTCGCGTAGTTTTTCTATGTTTGATTTTGATGAAACATCAATTGTATTGTCAGGAGCAATAGCTTCTTCTTTGGGTTGTTGAATTTCTTTGTGTTCTTGCACAATATTAGCGATTTCTTCTACATCTTTGTTTTCTACAGCATCAAGAAATCTATTGGCTCGTTTCACTGTGCCAAGTGTTTCATCAAGCTCTTTTTGATGATCTGACATATCTATCTTCTTCTTGAGATTTGATATTCCCTTTTTAATGTTAACATCCTTCTTCGCTTTTCTTCCATGAGCAAGTTTTAATGCTTTAACATACCCCATTCCCGAAAGCTGAATTGATAAAAATCCCAAAAGCGCAGAACCAATCCATCCAAACACAGGTATAAAATCCAAAGCTAATCCCAATACAAAGGTAACGACAATATTCAAAATAAAACCAGAAAGTGCATTTTTTACAAAATTACTTCGAAAAGGCACACCACTGATATCACTGATTTTAGAATATGTTCCCCATAAAGTAATGGCATACACAATTGTTTCTATTCCCCATAATGGGATTGCCATACACAGAGCCCCTATCACCGCTTTTTTACGAATGACTGCATTTATCTGTGAGTCCAAAGCCCCCGAGGCAAATTTCTCTACTGAATTCACAATGCCCATATACATATTGGCATTCTTTTCATTCCAACTCATAATTTTAAGTATATTATATTTTTTTATACAGATTTCATTATTATTTTCCTCTGAAGGTTGCTATCATTGCCGTCTCGTTTCCGTAACTATCTCGGAAAAGATAGTGAAAAGACAATAATAGAATGCTGAACATGTTGCAACAATTGACAGTTAATATTTACTGCCCAAATTTCGTCCTATATCAAACCACATATTATTGCCAGTTTGCTCTTGGTAGACATCGGCTGCTGTATTTGCAACATGGGCAACCTCGCCAGCGATGTTAATAATTGCCTCTTTTTCGTTTTCTCGTTTTTGACGAATAATTTCTTTTACATAATTAAATTCTGCTTGATTCATCCCTACAAATTTATCGCGAAGTTCTGTATAAGATGGTATCGTTATAGAACCAGTGATAATCCAAATTAAAGCTGGGAATAATGCCCAAAATACTGCACCGAAAATAGCCCAAAAACCAGCCGTAAAACAATAATATACGAAGACGCCCGTTAATAGAATACCCAAAGCAATTCCAATTTTTCCACGAGTAATATAATTATTACATTTTTTTATAACCGCTTCGGGAGATGTTGCATTTATTACAACCGAACGATGTAGAAGGGGAATATGAATTGTTCGATTAGGTTTTATTTGCGATTCAAACCTATTTTGCGTGTCATATTCTCTAATAGAAACAGGTGTTTCTTCAGTTTCTAAAACGAGTGTTTCAGCTTTTGGAATTACAGTTGGTGAAGATGCAAGAAGTTTTTGTTTTTCTGCATCAAACTCTTCTTGCGTTAAAATACCTTCATCCAACAACTGTTTAAGCTCTTTTAGTTTTTCAATAGTTTCCTTTTCCATAATAATTCCCTCTTTTAAGGCTATTATCGTTGCTATTGTTTCTATAGACTAATTCATTTATGACAATCTAAATGCTTCAAAATGTGCTGAGGTGATTGTTTGAAGACACCCTGTTAAATCCAATCCACATTGCATAAGATATGCTTTTGCAATAAGAATTTTACCCTCTTGAGAGTTTAGTGGATTTGCGAAAAAAGGAGTGGCAACTCGTACTGAAAGACCCGCTGGAAGGTGAATGCCATTTACCAGATAGCTGTGCTTTACAGCTACTTCATACATGTGTGTCATAAGATAAAATTTTAAATTAGATTATAGTCTATTTTTGTTATACATATACAAAAAAGCGCAGAGTATTTTTTCCTTCATCACAAACAAGGCTCTGGTAAACCCTACAGAAACAAAGAGAAATAATGCTCCACGCCATATATGACTTCGCAAGGATTTCATATACGCGGAAACGATTACTCTTTGCCCTTCTGCTATTGAAATGTACCAGATTTCTGTTTGTCGGGTCAAAAGTAAATAACGCTTCATGTTTTGGATTTCTCCCCAAAACGTTGCAAAATTACTACATTTTTTTCAAAGAGCAAAATTTTAGGAGCATTATTTCTCGTTTTCGCTGCAAAATTAGTTAAAAATTATGAAAATGCCAATGAATCGTACCTAAAAAGGATAAACAAGCATAATCTTGTATCAAACCAAAAGACTTTGATACAAAATTGGCAGAGGGATTTGCATAAACACCAATTTTTGTGTACCTTTGCGCAAAATTTCTATGACAAACCGCAAAGACATATTACAACAATTGGTCAAACACTGCTTTTTTGCCGCCAACAATACCCGATTGGCAAGCCTGCTGGGGCAAAAGGGCAGAATGAACATCACACGCCTAATAGACGGAACATTGGGCGACAGAGCTGTCAATCACCTTTGGGAGAAGATTAGCAGACTGTTTGATGTGCCTGAGGAGATATTACCCCATTTGCCTACTGTTTGGGATTTGTGCAATCAACTGAAAAATACACCTGATGCGTTACGATTGGATACACCTCCAGAGGAACATACTCAACCCCAAAGCATTGAAAACGACACTTGGCTGCAGGTACAAACGCTCTGGGGACAGGATCGGATGTTATATTACATCTTGTTGGGCTTGCTCTATGCCAAATGTAACCACATTAATCCCTATCAGCAAAAAGGCATGCGGGCAACTGCGCAAGTAATCAACGAACTCAATACCTATTTGTACCTACTTTATCCCCAGCAAGTCAGTGCCAATGATGCTGCGCAACAATTGGCGCAAACAATTGAAAGAGAAGACGTAGATAGTTGGTGGTGGATGGGATACTTCGGTGGCATTGTGTTGCGCTTGTATTATGAGCCTACATACGCAGAGGAGATTTGCCTAAAAGGCACAACTCCCATGCCATTTATGTGGTGGCAATGGTGGCGCGATGCGAGTAGTAATAAGGCTGGAGATACGTTGTGGTTTTGGCTTAAAAACGGCACGACGGATGCCATCTATGATATTATGCGCATTGAAGACCAGCAAAGCGTGATACAGGCAGAACATTTTATGCTCCTCTTTAACCATCATCAGTCCGTTCAGCTGTTACATACCAAGGAGCGAAAGACTACAGGCATAAATCTCTGGTGGAAATTGGATGTGATTGACGGAAAGCATGTTTTGACTTTCACGCCCGAAGAGGAACATGCATTGAATAGACTATTACCCAAGCAACTCATTACGCTGCACGAAAAGGACGACCCACAATTAGTAGATCGCGCGCGTCAGATGAGTGACGAGATGAAGCGTGAAACGGAACTGCGAAGGTATAGCGAGGAGGGATTAGTACCAACAACTGAATACCAAATTGTTGATATAGAGTGTAGTCGTCGAAGTTTGCGTGTCTTGTATTGTCATCATGGCGAGGCTATGCAAATAGCCAAATTTTCGCTGATAGATTATCCTGCGCTACGGGCTGTGACGGTACATTCGCAGGTGGAACTGCTGGTGAGTACCTCTGACGGCAAACTCTTTGCCTTGTGGAATGAAGTCGGTGTGCTGCTGGCGCTGAATGAGTAGAGGAGGGATTCGATGGCATCGACCTCGCATGCCTTAAGTCTGCTGATAGGCATCCTTGCATGGTGGAGGATTGCTGCGTAATCCCAACAAGCTGCAGCTGGCACCTTGTTCAAATAAAAAGAGTGATTTGTCTGTCTAAGTTTACTTAAGCAAGCAAATCACTCTTTTTTATTTGCGGAAAGTGGGGGATTCGCTAGCGATATTTTATCGCGTATCGTTCGAGCTGTTAAGCGAGATAAGAGCCCTCGATTGTAGGGTGCAGAAGGCTCTCCGATCCAAATAAATAACCCATTATACCTTCTTGGGTATAGTGGGTTATTTACAGCGGAAAGTGGGGGATTAACACATAATTTTCCAATATTCTTAGTCTAATTTTATATGCTTCTAACTGAGAACCATACAGATACGCTATGAGATATTAGGAAAATCATCTGCTATTTACCTTATTAATCTACTCGCATTATGCTATCGGACCCATATCGGTGCAACTTTTTTATGGCAAAAATGCACCAAAATCGCATATTCCCCCTCTTAACTAAACCTCTTGCCAAAACAATAAGAAGCCATTAGCATCGGGTGAAAAAGGGTTATAATTGTTAAAACTCAAGCGAATACGCATATCTCTCACGCACTCTCTGATTTCTGGAAGTGCATCTTTTGAAACATATCCCAATTTATCTGTGCGATAAGTTCCCAGCACAACAATACACGTACCATAATTTAATTCGCTTCGACCCCCGTCGTTACCTCCTGTGTATTTTAATACCATCATAAGAAAATATTAGTTTTAGTAAATACCTACTCTTTTCAGGATTTTCGGCATACTCCTTCTTTACAAAGTTATATTACTTTATCTATTCTATCTATTTTCTATTATGAGGAGAGTTTTTATCTACTCCAATAAGTAGGCTCTGATAATCGCTGAGCGTCAGACTTGGAAAAACCTGCATTTATTAAGGCTTTTTCAATGTCTCTTCCGCAAGGAACATTTTGTTCGGATGAAACATTGAGAGTATAACCTACGGTCATACCACCTACATACTTGTTTGCAAACTTTAATGTGAAATACATCATAATATTATTAGTTTTAGTTGATACCTACTCTTTACAGGATTTTCGGCATACTCCTGCTTTGCAATTGGGAATGGATATATACAAAAAAAGTGTGAGGCTTGCTCACGCTTATCAACAAGAAGGTTGTGGAATGACCTGAACTATAATAAACGATGCTAATCCCCACACCTGAATGTTATGGGGATAGGACACATTAGTTATCAATGTGTGCCCTGCCATAAACAAGCAAGTAGTGAGTGTCATTCGTTTATCCCTAGTTCTTGAAAACTTCCACATTTTCTTGTAGGACAGCGAAAACACTTTCAATATGTAATGCCCGCACCAAGTGCAAAGCGGTGCAAAGGTAATACATTTTTTTGATATTTGCAAATATTTTTCACCTCTTCCTATATTTTTTATAGTATATGGTTATCCGTATTTTATATTTTTGAGAAATATTTCGGCATAATCTTAAAAACACATAAAAAAACTGCCAGCATATTTCACAACGGAGGTCAGATACAAATAAACCACCCTCTTTTGAAGGGTGGTCTATTACTATGAAGATAGTTGTATTGTATAGAAGATGGTTATTCCTCTTCGTCTGGTTCGTGGTCTGGCTCGTGTTCGTTGATGAATGAGTGGATGTAATCTTCTTTAAGACTTTTTCCATCTTTCCAATGCTCCTCCTTGATAAAATCATCAAACTTCAATATTTTTTTTAATCTCCTGTTCTCGTTAAGACCCAGAGCATCGGCGTATTCTTGTGGCACTGTGAGCATACTCGTATTGCTCACAGGTTCCCCTCTAAACGGCAATCCCTCTATCCCGCCTTTCATTGTCTTTCCTGCATATCTCAATTCAACGATATATTGCTCCTCCGTAATGGGGCATTGAATAGAGACCATCTCTAACAGAGAAGCATCAAATAATTCGCCATCACCGACTTCTATTGTATATTCATATATATTATTATCATACACATCTGCGTTAAGAAGGGTCATACCTTCCTCCTCCTTTGCTCGTCTGTAAGAAACGAGGATTTTATGATTGATAGCATTTAATACATTATCCATCGTAATCACGCCGTGTGAGTTTCCCATTTCATAGTAAATCTCGCCAATTGGATGGAGAGCAACGCCAGCATCAATACAATCAAATGTATCATAATCTCTTAAAATATCCAGTCTTTTTCCAGTGCAATAAAGAGACCCTTTATTGTCCCACTTCCATCTTTTCGCTTTCATTAAGTCGCTCTCCTCAAATGATACTTTCATTATCTCGTATTTGATACGCTGTGCTCTTATTTTCACCTTCAATACATTACTCATCTCAAAATAATAATTTTTATTATATAATGTATTTATGTGTGATAACAATCTGCCATAAAATTGCAAAAAATATTTGGATAAATTATTTTTTTTTGTTATATTTGTATCAGATGGCACTTCTTGCTACTTATACATAAATAATAT
>JAFNUD010000036.1 GCA_017384225.1 Paludibacteraceae bacterium | reverse complement strand
TATGCAAGTCGATAATCGCCTACGCTCAAAGGATACTCCAGACTAACCATCATTTTACCGTCGCCCACATAGATGGTGAAGATATAGTCGCCCGTAGCGGTTGGGTGAATCTTGGCGTTGGTACTTTCTTTATTGGTAAAAGGCCAGTTGGTGCAGTTGTCCTCTGTCATGGTGCCTGTGTTGCCGAACCAAGTGTTGTTACCAAATATCTTGAACTCATAGTCTGTACCACCTGTTAGTTGAACTAAAGAGGTGAAGGTATAGCCGCCTGCTTTGTCTGCTGTGAAGGCATTGGCACTGGTTGACCAACTGTTGGCGCTACCTCTCCAGTTATAGCCCGATTCGATGGAGTTGTATTTCATCCACAGACCGTGGTTGTAGTACTTGGATTCGTTGCGCGTGGTAGGTGATTGTCCTACTTCAGGGATAAAGAGCGACATATTTCTATTAAAGTCGCCTCGTCTAACTACTGAGGTCTGATGGAAGAACTCGTAGTCGTATTGCTTGTGCTCGGTGAAGCTGATGTTGGTGTAGCCAGTAATCTCGCCCCAGTTGGAGTTATCCACTGCTATTGCCATAGCGATAAAGTCCAGATACCAGATGTCGGTTTCTGGGATATTGCTCAGCTCGCCTTGGAACTCAAACCAGTGTGGTTTGTGCTCCGCGTCGTTGTCTTGAGGGAAGGTTTTGAGTTTTTGCGAACCCGTACCTTTGGTGTCGTCCCAATACTTATCTGAGTTGTAGAAGTAAGCATATACACTCTCCCAACCGAGGTTGTTCTTGAAGAAGATACAATCCTCGTATCGTAACCAGCGGGCATAGAGGGTGAAACTTCTTGTAACAGCCGTGCCGAAGTCGTATTGGTTGTTGTTAGAGAAGTCGGTAGCATGGGTGTACCAACCTCCAAAGAAATAGCCCGATAGTTCGCCCAACTGAGGTGCTTTTACGGTGTCACCAGGGTTAATGCGTTGGTTATCAACCGACCAAAGTGGGGTAGGAACGCCTTGTGGTAAGTTCAGGTTGAATACTACCTCGCAGATGGATGGACTGAAAATAATATCGATTATTGTTGTTCCGCAGATGGTATAAGAGGTGTTCTCTGCTACCTCGTGCGTGCGCGAACCTATTATTATAGTAGGTGTCACGCCGTAAGTCCACTCGTTGGCAGGAGTGATAGCTCCGATTTGCATCAGCTCGTTGAGCGTAATGTTTGGCGCAGAATAAGTACCCTTATCTTCGCTATCGTTGGTATAAGTCTTGCCATCAATCTCGATAGAACCGTAACCTGTAATATTGATTGTAACGGAATAAGTAGGCGCCGTGAAGGTAGTCCATTTGCTATCGTCATAGATAGTGGACCAAGAGCCGTTTCCGTAGCTCCATGCTCCCTCATCAATAGTATAGCGATTCTTTCCGTCTGTTGGCACCGTCAAGTCGTTTGTTTGATTCCATGTGTTTGTCCAGTTATTTGTGTTTGTGCTACCATTCATGCGGCAGAAAATAACACTTGGGTACGATTTTGTAGTAGGAATCGCACATTCATATATTCCATCTGTGTTCGCATCGGTCATGCTAACCCATGTGTCACCATTGCCAAAGAAATACGCAGCAAAGCGTGCGCCATCTGCTTTCCAATTACCATTAGGCGATAGATACAAATGGGTGATATTCTCCGAATCCATGTCATAGAGATTCTTATCATCCGTAGGTACGGTGAGTGTGATTGTTTCGTCCAAGAGCAATTTCGGTGTATTGCCTTGTTCGGGATCCGCTGGTGCAGAAGAACCTGTATCAATGACATTGCACTCGTTGGTCAGCACAGCATCGTTCAACGAACTATCCCAGATATAGCAAGCATCTTCCTCTAAGACAATATCGTGGGATTGCGCACCTACATTATTATGGAAGATTACATTCACAGGATTTTTGCCTGCTGCAAAAGTGTACTCTACCCATCCATTGGCATTAGGATCAATCTTAGTACCAGGCCAGTTGCCTAATAGTTTATTATCATTTTTATCCCAGGCATACACATATGTCCACCAATCGTTTGGAGGCAAGAATCGCACCGTGAGTGGTTCTTCTTGCGGAGGATAATAGGTATAGGTATGTGTTTGTACGGCTGTTTGGTTGCCATGTATCTCTGCGTATGCCTTAATGGTCACAGTACCCGAAATACTTATCTCACCCGTATATTTCTTCTTGCTCGCTGATGTGCGAGGGTCTGTACCATCCAATGTGTAATAGATATCAGGCACACCCGCCAGACCTACTGCATTCATCGTTACGCTCATCGTTTGAGAACGATAATAGGTGGACTGAGGACTTACGGTTAGTTCTGCTCCCGCAGCCTCGTAAGTGATAAACATTTTATAGCCAGGACCTGCAGCTACTTCTCGGAAGCCATAGTGTGAATCAGATACCGCAGCACCTAACTCAAGAATCATAGTACCTTTTGTACCAGTTACATATGCACGATAACCATTACCCACTACCTCATCGTTCACGGCACTCTCGGAATGAAGACCTACCGCTTTGCGGGCAAGCACCATCGGAGCAATCTCGTTTTTGTATTTCTTCCAATAGGGGTAGAATACACATGGCACGCCAGGCATTGCTAAAATATACGCATGTGCTTGCAAAAGTCGGTCTTTAACCGCGTCGGACATAGCATCGCCACCAAAGTCGTAGCCATTGCCGCGTTCGAAAGTATCGTGGTTGTCGATAAAGTTGACTGCCCATTTGCCTTTGCCAATACCTATCAAAGCATTAGGATTCTTACATGCGCCATAATTAAAGTTGGCTATAGCACCATTCATGACATTGAACTTCATACCAAAGTCGAAGGCGTAGGTGTTTTGGTTCGCATCGCAAATGGCATTCCATAGGGTGTTTGGATTGCCCTCCCAGAACTCAACAACAGAGAAATATACACCTGCATTGGCATTATAATCATCCACATGCGACATGTGGAAACCTTTGGCATAATCGTAGCGGAAGCCATCGTATTTCATTACATCTACCATCCACTTGGCATATGCGCGGAACATTTGACGCACTTTCTCATCGTTGTGTGCCATGTCGCGCGCGGCCTGGTAATTCTTTTCACC
>JAFNUD010000087.1 GCA_017384225.1 Paludibacteraceae bacterium | reverse complement strand
CGTCCTACGAGGCGAACCAAGATGTTTGCCAATTCAGGAGCTTTGCAAGCGCATACGTTGAAGTTCAATGCTACCTCATCCAACTTGATGCCCTCGAGCAAAGTCTTGATGTAGCGATAAGAGAGTTTCTCTGCGTCCAAGCAGATACCGAGTGCGTTCACGCCCTTGCCAAGTACGTCCAATGCTTTTGCATTAGCTTTGCGTGCGTTCTTGCAAGCGCAGATGTTTTGGCGAACTGCCCACTCGTTGTTGGTTTTGG
This sequence comes from Paludibacteraceae bacterium, assembly GCA_017384225.1. Taxonomy (GTDB): domain Bacteria; phylum Bacteroidota; class Bacteroidia; order Bacteroidales; family Paludibacteraceae; genus Colicola. The sequence goes on along the minus strand of JAFNUD010000087.1, from coordinate 1,852 downwards.
TACCACGCACGTAAGGGAATTGACCTGGTGCAGATACGGTAGTCTTCAGACCTTTGAGGTCTTCTTGACGATAGTAAGGCTGTACGTTGAAGCCTTCTGAAGTGCGCCATACGAGCTTCTTATCGAAGTCGGCGCCTTTGAGGTCAGCTACGATTTTCTCCTTCCAAGCTTTGCTGGAGATGGCTGGAAACTCGGCTAACATGTTCAATTTTTCTTCTGCCATGATTTAAGAAAGTTAATTAATTATGTTGTTTTTTATGTTTTTAAGCAGTTTTTTCATGCATTTTCGCTCGCCAAATCGGCGAAACGCACAATTTCGGTGCAAAGTTACTACAAAAAATGCACATACGCAAGAAAACGAGCACTTTTTTTTGAAAAAAAGATAGATTTATCTATCAATTGAGGTATTACCTATACGCTCATTGGGAATTTACTCACAAAAGAGTGTATAGGTGATGGCTCAATGAAGTGGCATTGCCGTATTTTCAAAAAAGGTGTGAATACTATGGGGTCCCCACGAAATAATCGTTCGACCGAAGGGAGATAAGAACTTCGTGAGTGAGTGGGGAGAGCGGAGGCATCGGTCGCCCTACTGCTGACGAGGTCAGCGGTCAATGCGATCCGATTGCCGAACGCGAGTAGCACATACGCAAGCGCGAAACGTATTTTTTTAATAAAAAGTCATAATTTGCCTCTTTTCGCTCTTTTTTTCCGTTTTTTTCTATAGCTCGCCCCACGAGCGTTCTACCAACTATCATCTACAGGGCTTTGCCCGATCTACAGCGAAGCGAACTACCAACTACAGCTCGCCCCGCGAGCGATCTATTATCCCCCGCTACCAACTCGCTATCAACTACGGTAGATATACGGTAGATATACGGTACATATACGGTAGATACACGGTACATTAGTATAGGAATACCGTAGGAACATCGTATGTATCATATAATTACACTATTTTCACAAAAATATCCAAATATCCCTCCAAACATTTGCACATCTCATATATTTTTCGTACCTTTGCATCACTTTTCTAATACGCAGAGCCATTTGCTTAAGATTCAGCGGTAAAATAAATTCATTTCTTTGTGAAGGTGCCAATGCGGAACGCATTCCTTCACCTCACAAAGGAAGCACTCATCGAATTGACACTAATTGACAACTCTAATTGACCTTAATTGTCGTTAAACAAATAATATTTCTGCGCATAGCGCAAGACATTCATAATTCAAAATTACTATGGCTCGCACCACTCTCTCTCATCCTTTCGACTCCATGTCGGGCAAACTCGCTTCTAAAGAAAAGATTGTCATGCGCACCCGCAACGGTCGCACTCATGCTTATGCTATCAAACATCCGTATAAAGGTCCTGTTGCTCCCGAGCGCCAACGCACCATCACGGCTTTTAAGGACGCAGTCAACCAAACCACGGTCATAATGAATACCCCCGACCTCCGTGCTGAGTGGGAAGAGAAATACGCAGACTACCGCAAGAAAGCCGACCGCTACCCTAATACGTATCCCAATCCCTACACCACCCTTCGCGGCTTCATCATCGGCTCCCTCATCCACGCATCTAAATAACACCTTGCGCCTTTCTATGTCCATTATCCCGAATGTATTCGGGGATTCTTTACCTTTAACCCTTAAACTACAAACTTTCAACAAAAAAATTTGCTCAATCCAAAATAATTCATTACCTTTGCAGGGCAAATCATTCTACTTGAAAATAACCATGAAACAAGAAGAACAAAAACAGGCAACAAATAATCGTAGTTTAGAAATGTGCCGTCGCACAGTGACTACTGAATCATTTATTGCTGAAGCTACAGCAATTTATGGGAATCGCTAT
>JAFNUD010000086.1 GCA_017384225.1 Paludibacteraceae bacterium | reverse complement strand
GTAAATTGAAGATAATGACATATATAGCATTTATGATCTTACTTATTAATATATTTGTCGGTATGTCAACTATATTCAGTTGGTCTGTACAGATGATTTTATATTCTGTGATGTTGATATTGTATGTTGTTTTTACTGCATTGCAGATTCAGGTCTATTTTAAATGTAAAAATCTTTAAACTGGTTTTATAGTTCCTATGTTTGAAATCCAAATAAAGTTGTAGTGAGCTTTTCAAGCTCATGAGGAGCGCTCAACGGGGCCGTCGGCCCCGGCCGCTAAGGCTAACCCCGAGAAGTTTTTCATGAGTTTGTTTCAAGACAAGAGAAAAAGCTATCGTATTTTGGTTACTTTGTAAAAGCAAATAACGTAACCCATAATACAATAGCTTATGAAGAAAGAACAAAGAAAGCAAATTAGCTTCAAAGGTCAAAGGATTTTTATAGGAATTGACGTTCATTTGAAGAGTTGGAGTGTAACCATAGCATCTGAGCATGCCGTTTTGAAAAGGTTCACTCAATCACCGAGTCCGGAAGCACTACATAGCTTCCTGACAAGAGAATATCCAGACGCGGAGTATAAGTCCGTTTATGAAGCAGGCTTCTGCGGCTTTTGGATACACGAAAGACTGATGGAACTTGGCATTGATAACATCGTAGTCAATCCGGCTGATGTTCCGACCACAACAGGTGAGAAGCTTCGCAAGACTGATGCGATAGACAGCGGAAAGCTTGCAAGAAGCCTTCGAGCCGGAGAACTTAAAGGGATATATATCCCTGACAAGGTCTCGCTAGAGATACGTTCATTGACAAGATTGAGAGACTCGGTCACAAAGGATCAGACCCGTCAGAAGAACCGCATCAAGTCTCACCTGCGCTATCTTGGTATAGAGATACCTCAGGAGTACTGCGAACGCGGCCGCTGCTGGAACAAGAGTTTCGTGGCATGGCTTCGCAGTGTAGAGTCGGCTTGTGAGTATGGCAAGCAGACTCTGGATCAGCTTATATGTCAGTATGAGGATCTTCGCAAGCGTCGCCTGGAGATGATCCGACTACTGCGCAGACTGTCGAGGACTGAAAGGTTCTCAGAACCGCTGGGATGGCTGATGTCAGTACCAGGAATCGGTCAACTGACCGGAATGACATTTATGTCTGAGATAGATGACATCTCGCGCTTTAAGAATGCGGATCAGTTAGCTTCCTATATCGGAATGATACCAATGTGTCATTCAAGTGGTGAACACGACGGAACAGGAGACATAACCTTGCGTTGCCATTCCAAACTCAGATCTGTGCTCATAGAAGCTGCCTGGGTGGCAATCAGACAGGACGCTGCTATGACACAAGCCTATACAGAATACTGTCGCAGGATGAAGCCAAGCAAAGCAATAATCAAGATAGCTAGAAGGCTAGTAAATAGGATCTACTTTGTGATGAAACATAAAAGGAAGTATGTCAACAACGTTGCATAACCGACATTTATCCTTTAGTGTAAACAGACTTTCCAGGGAGAGAGTACTTTTTCATGATTGCGGCTTTGGAGTCCGCTCTAAATAGTTTGTACCTCCCGCCTTTGTAAACTGATGCAGGAACTTGCGGCACTGCAAGACAGATGTCCGCTATGGAAAGTTTGTTTACCGAAGGATTAAATTCGAGTCTCTGAATTTCGGCCCTCCACAAAGGGACGATTAGTGAATACGCACTATTATCAAAAGCATCTTATTGTTGCATTTAATGTAAAATATTGAATATTAATAACATATAAGTTGAACCAAAATTAATGAATCCAACTTTATTTGGATTTTAACTGGAAATTATGAAACGAATAATATATATCATGGCCATTACACTGGCAGCCCTACTCACTGCAGTCCAGGCCAATGCCCAGATGGGTAAGAGAT
>JAFNUD010000085.1 GCA_017384225.1 Paludibacteraceae bacterium | reverse complement strand
GCGGCATCAACCCCAGTCACATCTAATAGTGTGTCGCTCACGATGACCCACGCCCTCACCAAGTTAGTGCTTCAGCCGACTTTTGGTAACGAGGTGACAAACACGAACATCGCTAAGGTAGAAGTCGGTGGCATGTATGCTTCGGGCAAACTGAACATTTCCAACAACACTTGGAGCGAACTTTCTGAGGCCAATTCAAAGCTTGAAATGGATAATAAGGAAGTGCTTGTTATCCCGATGAGCGGCTGTACATCATTTCCTATCGTGATTACTATGGAGGATGACCGTGTGTTCAAGACCAATATCAATTGTCCGGTAATCAGTTCGGAAGATGCGGAGGTTACAGTTTATGGCTTGGCAGCAGGTACCCAGTACACCATCTCTCTCCAAATAGGTCAAGACAAAGTGACATTGGGTGAAATCACTGCTGCATCATGGGGAACACCTGTTGATGGTGGTGACCTTGAGACTTTGTAAGGTGAAAGGTGAAAACGGAAAACTGAAAGGTGAAAAGTGAGAGGTTATGGAGAATATAATTGATCAAAAGAGCAAAGCTTTTGCTGTGCGTATTGTGAAATTTACTCGCTACTTGCAAGAAGAGAAGAAAGAGTTTGTATTATCTAAGCAGATTCTTCGCTCGGGGACAAGTATCGGTGCCAACACAAGAGAACGCAAGAATGCACAGAGCAAAGCAGACTTCGTGAATAAGTTCTCCATTGCGCTCAAAGAAGCAGACGAAACACAGTATTGGCTCGAACTGCTCTACGAAAGCGAAATCATAGACCACGCAGTTTTCAATTCACTAAACAATGACCTAAAAGAGATTATAGCGATAATAACATCAAGCATAATAACAGCAAAAAAGAATAATTGATTATGAAAAACAATATAAAGAATAAAGTATGGAATTTGGTGAAGCTTTCCGTTTTCACCTTTCCGCTTTCAGTTTTTGTCTCTTGCTCGCAAGAAGACGACTTCACTCCACAGACTGACAACGATGCTGTGAAGATTAACGCTACCATTGGCAAGCTTCAGACCCGTGTGGCATACGAAGACGATGGTGCTACCAATTTTATCAACAGCGACGAGATCTGCGTGCAGAACACTTTGCGTGATACCAAGAACATCGCTACCTATACCTTTGATGGAACCACTTGGACCACTACCGATGCTCTCGTGTGGAATGGCGGTACAGCAGAGAGCCAATTCCAGGCATGGTATCCTGCTACGGCATCGTTCGACAAGTTCACCTTGCCCACAGATCAGATTTCTATAGAAGAGTTAGCAGCTGCCGACTGGATGACAGCTTCCACCAGCGCAATGGTGAAGCCTGATGACAAGACCATCACTCTTGCGTTTGAGCACAAGCTGGCAAAGATTACGGTTGAGGTTACGGAGTTCACTTCGCAGTTCGGCGATGATCCATGCCTTTACGGTGCTACCATCTATTCTCTCAGCGATGAGTACGTTACTGTCAACGGAGGTATCCGACCTGTTCTTAGAGGTAATGCTGCAACAGCTATCGTTTGCCCAGGCAAATATACTCCTGAAACAAACTTGATGGCGGTAACAATATCCGACTCCGACCGTCATCAGACCTTTCTGAATGTACCTGTCAACGCTTTCTTGACGAATACCGGTCTTGAAGCAGGCAAGCATTACAAATTCTCGTTGAAAGTTGGTAAAGATGCCATTTCTATCACTAAAGTGAACGTTGAACCTTGGACAACAAAGGATATTGATGGCGGTGTGGCAGAGGAAGTGATACCTAACACCTTTGACGCAACAGCGATGACAGCAGAGCAACTTAATGCAACCGTGGCAAAAGCGTTGGATTACGGACATACTGAACT
>JAFNUD010000009.1 GCA_017384225.1 Paludibacteraceae bacterium | reverse complement strand
CAAAAGTAATGACAAACAATCCACATAATCCAGAAATCCAACCATTTTTATTCACTACTTTCATCTTTTGGCTCAAAACATCTCGAATCAGATGATCGTTTACTACTTCCTGCTTATTCAATTTCTCTTTCAGCGCAGCCATTTGCTCGCGCATTTCTTGCAATTCATCCATAATATATAATTCGTTAAAGGTTAATGGTTTTTCTTCAACTCTTCGCGGATACGAACCAATCGCACCGACACATTTTTGGCACTGATACCTACAATTTCCCCGATTTCATCGTAACTCAGGTTCTCCAACCAAAGCATAATAATCGCTCTGTCGAACAAACCCAACTTCTGAATTCGTTTGTAGAGCATCTGCACTTGCTCCATGTCTTTGTCGTTTTCATCGAACAAGTCAATGTCCACCGCCAACGGGATACGCTCGCCGCGGCGTTTCTCTTTTCTGTCCATCGAGATACAGGTGTTCATCGTCACGCGATATACCCATGTCTCAATCTTACTCTCGTTGCGAAATTTCTCAAAGCCCTGCCACAAATGAATCAATGTCTCTTGAAACAGATCATCTATTTCATCCTTGTCTTTGGAGAACATATAGCAGATACTGTATATCGTGCTCTTCTGCTCCTTGACCAGGGCTGCAAATTCTTTTTCGGTTTGTTTCATATCTCTCGTTTGTTTTTATGCTACCTTTTCCCTGTAAATCTTAGGTGATTCTTAGGTGATTCATAGGTTATTTATAAGTGATTCAGTAGCCTTGCCCATAGAATCAACATAGCTTGCCGCGAACTTTTTACTAATGTTTACCCATTAGACGCACAACCTATTCGGTTTACTACAGCAATGTTAAAAATTTTTGTTAAATTTTGGTGTAATGTTATATAATTTTTGTTTTCAGCCCAAATATGCCGCAAAGATACACCAAAATTTGCGTATTTGCAAAAAAAATCGTAACTTTGCACCCGATAAGAGTTTTTAAAACTCATAATTCTTAATTCATAATTCATAATTGTCTATGTTTATCATCGGCATTGCGGGCGGTACCGGCTCAGGAAAAACAACCGTGGTACGCAAACTCATAGAGCGCCTTCCTAAGGGCGAAGTAGTCGTTATCCCTCAAGACTCCTATTACAACGATAGTAGTCATGTGCCTTTCGAGGAGCGTCAGAACATCAACTTCGACCACCCAAATGCTTTCGACTGGGCACTCTTCGCTAAGCACATTGAAATGCTTAAAAATGGCGAATCCATCGAGCAACCAATCTACGATTACATTACATCTTCTCGCCAAGAGAAGACTATCCATGTGGATCCTCGCGAGATTATCATCGTGGAAGGTATTATGGCATTGCACGACCCTGTTCTTCGCCAACAGATGGACCTCAAAATTTTCGTAGATGCTGATGCCGATGACCGTCTTATCCGTGTAGCGCAACGCGATATTGTGGAGCGCGGACGTACGATTGAAGCGGTGATGGAGCGCTACCAACGTGTCCTCAAACCAATGCACGAGCAGTTTATTGAGACCTGCAAACGTTATGCAGATGTCATTATCCCACAAGGCGGACACAACAATGCTGCTATCAACATGCTTGTTAAGTTCATCAAACAAGAGTTGAAAGAAAAGAAGTAATGCTTTATTTGCAGTTATTCTGGACTTATCTCAAGATTGGCACCTTCACTATTGGAGGTGGTTATGTAATGTTGTCTATGATTGAGCGCGAGATTGTAGAACGAAAGGGATGGATTGACCGCGATGAGTTCATGAATATGATTGCATTAGCGCAAGCAGCACCAGGACTAATTGCGGTGAATTCGGCTATTTTTATCGGTTGGCGCATTGGAGGATGGCGTGGAGTGATTGCTACTGTCTTGGGTGCAGTACTTCCATCGTTCTTGATTATTTTAGCCATTGCTATGCTTTTCCAAGACTACAAAGACTACCCTGCTGTAGAAGCCATCTTCAAAGGTATTCGTCCTGCCGTAGTGGCTTTGATTGCAGCACCACTATGCCGCATGGCAAAAAATGCAAAGATCACTTGGGCTACCGCCCTCATTCCTATTACAGGTGCTCTATTGATTTGGCTGGCAGGACTTTCCCCTATTTGGATTATCTTTGTAACCGTCTTTGCTACACTCGGCTATACATACCTAAAAGAACGATCTGTCAAACACTAATCACTAAACAGTAGCGGCATTGCCGCATTCACTACACACGAATGCTCTATTTACAACTATTCATAAGTTTCTTAAAGATTGGTCTTTTCGGTTTTGGCGGAGGGTTGGCGATATTATCGCTTATCCAGCACGAGGTAGAGTCTCATGGTTGGATGACACAGGAGCAATTTGTGGATATTGTGGCTGTGAGTCAGGTAACTCCTGGTCCTATCGGCATCAACTGTGCTACCTACGTAGGCTATACTGCTACCAACAGCGTATGGGGTAGCCTGCTCGCCACAACGGCGATTATCATTCCCAGCCTTATCATCATGCTCCTCATTTGTAAAGCATATTTCTACATAAGCACCCGATTTCAACACAATATTTACTTTACTCGCACCATGCAAATGTTGCGTTTTTCTGTACTCGGACTAATTGCCGCAGCAGCTCTTGCATTGATGACGCCTGTTAGCTTTATTGACTGGCGCAGCTGGCTCATCTTTGTTAGCGTTGGTGTGTTTACCATACTACCAATGTTTTTCAAAAAATCCGATTCCAACGGAAAAACCATTACAAAAAAGAGTACCATCTTTTTCAAGACAATACTCTCTATCATTTCCAACCCTATAGCATTGATTCTCCTCGCTGGTTTGATAGGATATGTAATATACTAAATGGTTATCCTAACTCCATACCAGCAAAGCAAAATGTATGTAGTTTTGTTGGTGGTTGGATAAAAAATTAGACATTCAGGATTTTACCTAAATGTCTAATTCTTTTGTTGTAGCGGGACCCAGGATTGAACTGGGGACCTCATGATTATGAATCATGCGCTCTAACCAGCTGAGCTATCCCGCCGAAATCGGGTGCAAAGGTACTGCTTTTTTTTGGACTGACCAAATCTTTTCGTACTTTTTTTTCAAAAAAAACACAAATACCTACTTATTTCACCCATTCTAAGTATTCTTCCAATGTAAAGTGCTTACCTATGAGAGCAAAGTTTGTTTGAGTGATGCAAACACATTTCACTCCATTTTCCACAAGTATTTGCATTAAATCGGCATTTTTCTTTAGCAAACTTTCATACCAAATTGCGTCATCCAAACTCTCGAATCCTGACACTTGCAACGCACAATCTGCTATATCAAACATAGAAACCTGCTTAAGATCAAAATCCCTAATCATGAATTGTGAAAAATTGAACAATGCAACCTCATAGAGAATGGTATTCAATAGCTTTTCATCACGCGGCATAACCAACAGCAAGAAAGAAGCTTCTTTGCGGTTATCACTGAAGTTCACCGTTGTATCTAACAACGCTTCTTGTACTTGTAAATCCTCCACCCTTCTTTTTTGCAACGACTCTACCTCTCCTCCCTTTTGACTCTCTGCTCCCTGTCCCATCAACGCCAACATATCTTTTGCCATAGCTGCTAATTCGCTATCAGGGTATTGCGACACCATTTGGCTAAGTTCTCCTATAAAAGCCTCTTGCCCATCCGTCTTTGCTGTAGAAATAGCATTCAAAAATAAAAAACGAGGCATCAAAGGAGAGAGTGGATAATTCTCTTCTACATATTTTTTATTATGCTTTACACCCATAAAATCTCCACCGCAATACATCTGATATGTTGATTCATAGATAGAATCTTGCTCTGAAGACATACGACGAAGGCGATCAAAATAGTCTGGTTGTGATACGATATATGCCTCTTGCGAACCTGGGAACAGACGAATGATCTCGTTTTTATATTGCTCCACCTCTATCAAGTCGTTATTCTTAAGCGCTGTTAAGTATTGCATATAATATAAATCTTTGAGCCTTGGTTCGGTAGGGAAACGACGACAGAAATCGTGAAAACTCTCATCACTCAACGATTGATCCCCAACTTCATCTCGATATATATATACCATATTATATAGTGCATCCGCAATCAAGGCGTTTGATTGTTGAAAATCGGCTTCTGTTTTGGGTATTTGCTGCAAATAAAACTCTGGCTTATGATCATCTGTTTCCATAGGAACTGAAGCAATCGCTATCGAATCTGACGCAACGGAGTCATTCATTAGTTCCTCATCTACCATTTCCTCCACAAAAGAACTCGAAGCCGCTTTACTCAAACGACGCCAGTTGTCCTCTAAAGTGCGATTTCCCCACTGCTGACGGAAGGTTTGCTGACCAGAACGCAACAATTGAGGATTATAAAAATACCATCCTCCATTACCTTTATTTCCCAATAAACTACTTGTATTCACACTTCGTGGACCACTATTATTCTCCGCTTCGCGCTTAGCTTGCGCAAGTCGCTCTGCCTCTTCTTCTTCCGCTTTTATTAAATCAGCGATTATCTTTTCTACCACTTTCAGTTGTTCTTCTTTAGAAAGTGTAGACAGATATTGAAGAGAATCTTGCAATTGTACAGTCGTATACTCTACCACCAATCTATCCAAGGTTTCCGAACGGTGTTGTATACGTGCATATTGGTCGCTATCCAGCGAAAGAATTTGTGTAGCTTCTTTGTAGCAGGGATTAGCCTTCACATAATTGCGCTGCTGATAATAAATATCACCAGCAGTAATCAACACAGCTGCTTTTTCTAAACCATTTTTGACACTCTTTTCGATTGCCATTTCATAATAGGATAAAGCTTGAATAGTGTCTTTACGATCTAAAAATATATTACCCAATGTACCGTAAATCAAATCTAAACGCTCTTTATTTTTGTCCAAATTGGCCATTTTGGTAAGCAGTTTTATAGACTCATTGGTATTATCTGCTAATTGTGCTAACATCAAGCGAGCATTGAAATCCATCTCGCTTTTGGGTTGCATTTTTAGCACTTGTTGATATGCATGCCGTGCTTCTTTTTTGGCATTCTGCAACTCATAAATTTGTCCTAAAACGTAGTAAAAACGAGGACGTTCACCTTTTTTCTTCTCATTAGGTAGCGATATTTTGATAAACGGAATAGCCTCTTTGTATCGATTCGTTTTCATTAAAATATCTGCACTAACCGCAGCATATAAAGATGCATTTTTGCGACTAAGATTTTCTGACTGCACTTTAGACAACACATTTTCCGCTTCATACAACCAGCCCATCTCGCCATAAGCACGAGCTGCCCACAACTGGCATATTGCAACCATCTCCTTATCATAGGCATAGTGACGAGCAATATAGTTAAAAGTGCTCACACTACCCAAAAAATCTCCCTTATGAAACTCTGCCTGACCCAATAATAGCCACGCGTTGCCCATTTGATTATTAAATTCCTCTTGTTCTAACCAAGCTTTGTATTCTGGATCCTTACGTTTCTTCGAATTTACTTTTGGACGAGCTTTAATACTATGCAATTTTATACATTTGCGGCATTTCTCTATAGTGCGATCCATCTGCGAAGCTGCAGATGCAGCTGCCTCATGATTAGAAACGGGATATAGAGGAATAATAGCTGAATAATTATCCTCGTGCGAATCACGAATTGCATCTAAACCTTCTTCAAATGCGATTCGACCATTGAAGTGAATATTGTACTTTGTCTTCGTCTGATGAAAACAGCGTGAAGCCCAAGTATTCTTTTGCGTGGAACATGACAACATAGTAGTTGCCAATATCAATGATATAAACAATTTTATTTTCATCTGTCTTATTTATTTCAGTCCTTTAATATGACTTGGAGCCGCCACAAAATCTTTCAAATAAAAAGGTTCGTAATATGCCATTTCTTTCACGTCTAACAAGCTTGTTTGACTTTCTGCTAACGGTCCCATATATTTTGCCAACGGCACAACATCATCTATAAATAGGGCGTTTTTTGCTGTAATGATATCCTTGCACTTCATCGCACCATTTCCAAAAAAACAAATCGGTTTGCTCTGAATAATATCGGCATATGAATTAGCATCTATAATTTTCGCTTCCACATCACTGAGTGGTCTAATCGCACCTGTTTCATCTAGCTCATACAGTGCTGTATATACCTCCATTCTACGCGCGTCCAGCATTGGACATAGCGTAACTCCAATTGGCAATTGTTGAGCTGGAATAGAAGCGCATAACACTTGTAATGTATCAACTTGAATCAATGGAATTTTTAATCCATAACAAATACCTTTAGCAATACTTGACCCTATACGCAAACCGGTATAACTACCAGGTCCTCGCGATAAAGCCACAGCATCTAAATGCCAACCATTAGTACGGACTTCAAATAGCAATTGCTCTATAAATACAGATACATCACTCGCGTGATTAACCTCGAATAACTTTTCGCGTGATGCAACAGAAATTCCATCAATAGTAACAGCTACTGAACAAACAGAAGTAGATGTTTCGATATTGAGTATCGTCATAATTGCACTGATTTTTTTATTTTAACCCGCAAAGGTACAATATTTTTCTCATATTTGAAAATTTTTTAGTGTTTTTGCTATAAAACATAACTAAAATCACTAAAATGTAGTTTCTGCGTACTGAGCTTCAGTACAATCTTTCGCTTCATGCTGTTCGTCCAACCACAGCCACGTCGTATTACTCTCTTTACCTAAATATTGCACTTTAGCTTTGACTATTTTCACCCCATCTGGTATTGCTACTGGTTCCACATAAGTCATCCAACCACTCTCATCTATACAATATAGGATTTCACCAGCCTCCATTACCTTGTTTATCAACAACATATTTTTTTCCGTTATCACACCTGGTTGTTGAATATGAAAATGGTGATTACGTGTTGCCAATTGTGGAACAAACACATTGTACACCAAATCATTATAATCGCCCAAAGTAAGTGCGCTGCGATTGTTCCATGCACGCTCTGCCAAGCCGTAGATCTTGGGATAAAGTTGCCATTCCACCTGTGCAAACGAACGAATCACTTCGCTCCACAATTGTGCATTCATACCCACTATATTAGGGTGAATCAGAGGCTCCCAATCAAATGACCGATACTCGTCAGTATAGCCACCCCAGTTGAGTCCTTTCTCCTCGTGATGGTTGCAGTAGGCAAAATCGAAATACAAACGATTGGCGTTTGCCAATACAACAGGATAGCCTGCTTCTGCCATATCAAGTGGTTTGGTATTGCTATTAAGCCATGAGTAGCAAACGGCTTTGCTCTCTGGCGCGCAGAAGTGGGTAATCTCCTCCCAACCTATTGGTTGCAAGTTGTGGCGATTCAAGATAGATAATACTTGATTGATAAAAGCTTGGTGTTCTTCGTGTGTCAGTGCACCCTTTGGCACTTCATCGCCGCCGATATTGAATTGTGTCAATGGATAGCCTGCTTCATTGTGCATCTTCACGATTTCGGTCACTACATGATCAATAAACTCCACCGCATAAGGCTTGGTCACATCAATCACATTGTCTGTGTAGTTTTGGGCAGACTTATATACACGAGCATCAAAAATGCTGTCAGTCAGCATCTGGCCCATAGCTTTTTTGGCTGCACGCATGTGTCCTGGCATGTCAATCTCTGGGATGACGCGGATATGGCGTTCGCCAGCGTATTGCAGCAGTTCGATGTATTTTTCGCGAGTGATATAGCCATTGGCTGTAGTAGGAGCATCTGGATCCCAACCGCCGCAGTACATCGGCAATAAGCAATCTGTTTCGTCGGTGGTATAGCCACGGCGACTAGCCATTTCGGTCAGTTGTGGCAAACCCGGAATCTCCAAACGCCATGCCTCGTCATCGGTTAAGTGGAAGTGCAGTACGTTCAGTTTGTGGTATGCCATCACGTCCAAGATGCGGAAGATAGAATCCACAGGGTAGTAGTTGCGCACTACATCGAGCATGATACCACGGTGGTGTAAGTCAGGGTAGTCAGTCACAGTGCCACATGGAACCTGTTCACCCCATTGCTTGAGCGTCTGTTTAGCATAAAACACACCAGCCTCGTCGCTTGCTTCAATGGTGATTTGCTCTGGCGTGATAATCATCGTATAACCTTCTGCTACCATATTAGCATCTGTGCGAACTAGCAATGTTGCTTTTGCTACTTCACAAACACCTTCGGTATAGACCAGTTTTTTTGGTTGAGGCAACAAAGGTTGCACTTTCTCGCTTTTTGGTGCATCTAGTATATGTTGCACATAATCATACACATACGATCCTTCTGCATACGGAGTCTTCTCCCATGTAACGATTCCGCGTTTCATCTGCTCTGGGCGAGTAAATGGCGCATAGGTGCAAGGAATAGAAATCGGTTTCTCTTTCCTTAGTTTTCCCCTTCGCAGGGGGACTGAAGGAGTCTTAACCAAAAAGAAGCCCTCCGGACGTGAGGTCTCACGAATAGCACACCCCTTAAAAAGTAGCCTAAAAGTGCGACTCGAATCGGGCATCAAAGGCTGAAAATCCGCCGTAGGAGTAATGCTATGATAGCTGGCTTGCAATTCCGTTTGCAAAAGTTGATCCCCCTCTGTATAGATAGGGTGTAGCGACATATAGTTGAAATACAAGGTCCATCCCTCATTGGTGATAGGCTTTGTACTGTGATTGGTGATTGTATAGTACAATTCACAAACGCCTGGCTCAACATCATTTTTGCCCATTTCCCAATGAATCGACATGGGAGGGTATGGTTGGCATGCTACCAAAAAGAACAAACTAGCAAACAATAAACTACGCAAAGATGGTTTCATAATAACTTATTTTTTAGTTGTCCTAACTAAAAAAATCATTCCTATAAAGGTTAACAACGCATTAAGTATTAATCGCTCGTGAGAAAACACATAGCCTGCAAACCAAGTCACCGAATTAACATCCAATATCCATGTGATCACTGGTGCTACTATAACAACCACTGGTATCCAACTATCGCGCACCTGTTTCTTGGTAAAAATACCAAAACAGAACATGCCCAACAAAGGTCCATAAGTGTAACTTGCCACCTTATAAACAGTCTGAATCACAGAGTCATTATTAAGCAAATGAATTATATATATACATAGTGCCATCAACACAGCCATGCCAATATGTACAAGAGTACGAATCTTTGTCAAATTTACATCTTGCTCCTTGTTGAGGATATCTACTGTGAAAGAAGTTGTAAGAGCAGTAAGTGCTCCACCCGCAGCAGAATATGCAGCAGCTATAAAACCTATAATAAAGAGCACACCTACTACGACTGGGAAATAACCGCTCGTTGCCAAAAACGGAAAGACATCATCGCCCTTCAAAGGTACACCATCTGCACTAACCAAGGCTACGCCTGTTTGATTTGCATATGAATATAGCAAGAAACCCAAGAAAAGGAACAAACCTATCACGACAATCTGCATCATAGCACCTACAATAAGATTCTTTTGGCTTTCACGTGGATTTTTGCAAGATAGCGTACGCTGCATGAGGTCCTGATCTAAACCTGTAGTAGCTATCACTAAAAACACGCCAGCAAGAAATTGTTTCCAGAAATAAGAGCCCTCTTTAGGATTGTCAAAAAAGAACATACGAGTCATATCATTTGCAGTCCAACTATCAATATTCACTCCTGCACGAAGGACAAAATAGATACAAAGTGCGACAGATAAAATCAAGCAACAGGTCTTTAATAGGTCGGTCCAAATAAGAGACTTCACCCCTCCTTTGAAAGTGCATAGATATACAACCAGCACAGTTAGAATTGCATTTACCCCAAAAGGAACAGGAGTTGCCAAACGATTAAAAACCAACAATTGAAGCACTTCGCTCACAACAAACAAACGTACGCTGGCACCCAGCATCTTGCTCACAAAGAAAAGCCACGCACCTGATTTATAGGTATTCATACCAAAACGTTGTTGCAAATATTGATAGATGCTGGTAAGGTTCAATTTATAATACAACGGAATCAGCACATAAGCAATCAGGAATTGTCCCACTGTAAAACCAAGTACCATTTGCATATATGCCCATCCAGAAGTAGCAACCATGCCAGGAACACTCACAAAAGTTACTCCCGAAATAGCGGCACCAATTGTGGACATTGCTACCAGCAACCAATTACTGCTACGATTGCCAGAGAAGAAACCTGCATTATCAGCCTTACGACCAGCAAGATAAGAAATGAAAAATAGCAATGCAAAATAACACGCAATAACGATAAGAATTGTTAATGGATTCATATAAAAGTTGAAAGTTGATAGTTTATAGTTGAAAGGTTAGAGTTATTCTTCGTATAGGAGATAAGGGCGGCGTTGTTTTTTGAAATTAGCCATGTCTTCTTGCCAGCAGGTACGAATATCTTCTTCGGTCTTGCCTTGTATAATCATCTTGCGCACATAATCTTGACCGACAAGCAACTCAAAGAAAGGACGGAAGAAATAATTATCCATATTAAGATGCTTATATGCATCCAGTAAATAGCGCAACGAAAATCCCACTTTGCGTGCTTCCTCCTCAGTCATTGTGCTCAAATCTACACCATCGCAGATGCGACCTTTTTGAGTAGATTGGTCGGGCGTGAAGGTAATGACTGGTCCATATACGCTTGCCTCTGTGCGAGGAGCATTGAAGTTTGGATGCCCATAGCACAAGAATGGCTTATCTGTACCTCGACCTAAAGACACTGGAGTCGCCTCAAACAAGCAAACTGAAGGATAGAGGTAAATAGAGAGCATATTGCGCAAGTTCGGCGAAGGAGCTACGGGCAAACGATAAAGGGTTTGATGAGTATAGTGTTTGCACGGAATCACCGTAAGATCTACCTGCAGCGAATCAGATAACCAATATTCGCCATTGATCATCAAAGCAAGTTCACCCAGTGTCATACCATGCACCACTGGGATCGGGAGTGCACCTACACCCGACTTGTGCTTCATATCAAGAATCGGACCATCCACATACCATCCATTGGGGTTAGGACGGTCAAAAACCACAAACTGCTTGCCTTCATGAGCACATGCATCCATAAGACGAAGCATAGTAATGTAGTAGGTATAAAAACGTAAGCCCACATCTTGAATATCGGTAATAAGCACATCAAATGTCTGCATAGCCTCTTTAGATGGCCGTTTACTATTGCCATCATACAACGAGAGAATTGGTATGCCAGTTTTCTCATCTATGCTACTCGCTACGCGCTCACCCTCACGGGCGGTACCACGAAAACCATGTTCAGGCGAGAAAATCGCTGTGACATCCACACCGTGTTGGAGCAATAAGTCAAGCGTATGAATCGTGTCACTACCTTGAATAACAATACCTGTATGATTGCTCAACAGGGCTACACGCTTGCCACTAAGCGCTGGTAGATACTGCTCTGTCTGCTCAGCTCCCAATGTAACGCGCGTAGCGTTGACATCGAGAAGAATCATACAAAGAAAAGTGATAACAACTATAATCTTTCTTGTGAACATGGTAAATAATATAACTAATGATTATTTAATCCCCTCCTCTACGCGATCGCGCAGGTAGGTCATAGCTTCGTTGATATCCTCAAATTGACTTAAGTCGACAGGCTTACCTATATGAAGGTGCACGCGCGCGTGAGGTTTGACAAAGCAACTACCAGATGGCATAGCTTGATGAAAACCTGACAATGAGATAGGCACTACAGGCAAATTCAGATCCATTGCAATCTTAAATGCACCCTGCTTAAAACGCCCCATTTGTCCCGTCTTGGTGCGTGTACCTTCTGGAAAAATCACAGTAGAGATGCCATCTACGAGTTCTTTTTTGACCAACTCAATGCTCTGCAATGCAGCGCGGGGGTTGCTACGATCCACAAAAATATGACCCGCCACAGCACATGCTGTACCTACAAAAGGTACCTTGCGAAGCTCCTTTTTCATCATCCACTTGAAGTTGTTGGGCAACCATCCATACACAGCAAAAACGTCCAAAAAAGACTGGTGGTTAGCTACAAATACATAAGATTGCTTAGGGTTGACATTCTCACGACCCGTCACTTTGATAGGCACGAGCAATAGCCACAACACACTACGCGACCAAAACACTTGTACCGCGCGAGGTGCTTTACCATTTTTCCATGGGAAGCAAACGATAGTGAAAATTGCCGTAAACAAAGTGACTACAATAATTAGAGGAAAACCAATCAGATATTGGTAAAGAAAGTAAAGCAGTTTCATGTTAATTACACATTAAGAATTATTCTTAGAATTTCAGTTTATGCATAAATCCTCGGTAGAGCGCACATATACGGCGTATCTCGTCCCAAGTCTCTTCTGGTAGTTTCGTACCTACAATTTCTACTACACGACCTGCAGCAATCGTACCTATTTCACCGCAGCGGCGCAAGTCAAATCCGTCGGATAGGGCGTGTAAGAAACCACCAGCATACAAGTCGCCAGCACCTGTTGAATCGAGACAATTAGAGGTAATCGCACCGATATGATGCAACAGACTACCTTTGCGAACATACGAACCACGTTTGCCTACTTTCACAATGGCAATATCACATTGCTCAGCTATATGCTCCACCGCCTCTTCTGGATTAAGATGCGTATATGCAAAAGATTCATCCTCGTTAGCAAACACAATATCCACATATTTATATACAAGGTCTTTGAGGAACTGATGATTCTCATTCACCACATTATAGCTTGCCAAATCCAATGATACTGTACAGCCCTGCTCTTTGGCCGTTCGTAATGCCTTTTCTATCAACTCATGGTCTTGTACCAAATATCCCTCCATATGGCAAATGTCGTAGCCAATAAATGCTTCTTTTCGTATGTCTTCTGCTTTCAAGTCTGCCGCCGCACCCAAATAAGTACAAAAGGTACGTTCACCATCTGGCGTAATCAACACAATACAACAACCTGACATTAGCGTAGAAGTTAGTAAAATCGGCTGAACATTATTTTTGATAAGGTCATCACGGTAGAATTTACCCACTTCATCATTGCCAATCTTCCCAATAAAAGCAGCTTTTCCACCAAGTTGAGCAATCGTGGCTACTGTATTGGATGCACTACCACCTGCTACCATACGCTTACGAACAGAAGCAAATCGCATTTGTAATTGCTCAAATTGTTGTGCATTGATGAGATTCATACTTCCTTTTGGGAAACCTATCTCACGCAAATCGCCTTCCGATACCTGAAGCAAAATATCGGTCAATGCGTTTCCTAAACCTAAAACTCGTTTCATTTTGTATTTTTATGTTAATTTTGGCTGTTTTTGGGGCAAAAAGTGCCATTTTTGGTGTAAAAATCAAAATTTTCTGCAAAGATAGTAATTTTTTTTCAAAAAAACTTGCTCATATGAAAAAAAAGTAGTAATTTTGCACCCGATTTCGAAACCGACATGGTTTTTGATGTCAAAAATACTGCTTCCTTAGCTCAGTCGGTTAGAGCATCTGACTGTTAATCAGGGGGTCCAAGGTTCAAGTCCTTGAGGGAGCGCGAGTGTGATGGTTGAAAGACCATCACACTTTCATTTAAGGGCGAGAGTATGCTCAGTGGGATAGCGCCGAGAGCATAACCTACTGCGGAAACATTATTCTACTATAGCATTAGGCGCATACCAGTTTTCGGAGGTAATGTGTGCTTGAATTTCCTCAGTTGGTATAGTTACATCTATTGGTTCACCTACACGAACCACAGGCAAAGTCACTTGCTCTAGTAATCCTGTACAAACACATTCAGTATCAGTTCGTATATCACGCTATCACACCCAGCCGCATATTCCTATGGGCGGAAGGGATGTCTTAAGAAATGGCACCTTTTGTAGTCTGCTGATTATTAGCCATTCTAAAATATTTTTGTTTAATTTATCATAATAAACTGATATTTTACGCATTTTATTTGCATATTTGGAGTTTTTGTTGTACCTTTGTGCGATTTTATGGATTTTGGATAAATGTGGCAGAAAATAATAACACCTTAATAATATAAAAGAACAACATGGGACTTTTTTCGTTTACACAAGAGATTGCTATTGACCTCGGAACAGCCAACACTATCATCATTTGTGATGACAAAGTAGTGGTAGATGAGCCATCCGTAGTAGCTATCAGCATGACAGAGAACAAGATGGTGGCCGTAGGACGCAAAGCACAACAGATGATTGGTAAAGGTGGTACGTTGATTCGTACTGTACGCCCTTTGCGCGATGGTGTAATTGCTGATTTCTATGCCTGCGAGATGATGATTCGCGGTATGATCAAGATGATTCCTAAGCAAAATCGTCTCTTTACTCCAAACATCCGCATGGTGGTATGTATCCCATCTGGCAGTACAGAAGTGGAGATTCGTGCAGTGCGCGATAGTTCGGAGCACGCTGGCGGACGCGAAGTATATATGATCTACGAACCAATGGCTGCGGCTATCGGTATGGGTATTGATGTGGAGCAACCAGAAGGCTGCATGGTGGTAGATATAGGTGGTGGAACTACTGAGATTGCGGTGATTTCACTCGGTGGAATCGTTGCAAACCGCTCCATCAAGATTGCGGGTGATGACCTCAACCGCGATATCGTGGAGTACATGGGACGCACACACAACCTGCGCATTGACGAGCCTACCGCTGAGCGCATCAAGATGCAAGTGGGTTCGGCGTTGCCAGAGTTGGAAGATGCACCAGAAGATTATATGGTAATCGGTCCAAACAAGGTGACCGCATTGCCAATGCAAGTACCTATCAGCTACCAAGAGATAGCACATTGCATGGATAAGAGTATCTCCAAAATTGAAAGTGCTATCCTGCAAGCACTTGAAGTAACACCTCCAGAACTCTATGCAGACATCGTAAAACGTGGCATCTACCTCACTGGTGGTGGCGCATTGCTACACGGACTGAGCAAACGATTCACCGATAAGATTACTATTCCATTCCATGTGGCAGAAGACCCACTGCACGCTGTGGCACGTGGTACAGGTGTGGCACTGAAGAATGTGAACAACTTCGGCTTCTTGATTCGATAAAAAAGAACTATCCATCATAGAGTAGCTGTATGAAAAATCTGCTACAATTTTTAATACGTTATAGCAACTTCCTAATCTTCTTGATATTGGAAGTTGTTGCGTTTATACTGATTACTACCACCAACCATTACCAACGGAGTGCTACATGGTCATCTGCCAACAAAGTAGTTGCATTTGTACATCAGACTACCAATAACCTCGTAGGGTATTTTTCCTTGAGAAAAGAAAATTTGCGACTTGCAGAAGAAAATGCACAACTAAAAACACAATTGATGGCTATAGAAAACATCAACGAATATGCATTAGAGCGCGATAGCCTATATATCTATTCTCACCTTGATTGGGAGTTTATACCAGCCAAAGTCATCAGCATAACCACACATAAACAACATAATTATTTGACGATCAACAAGGGCGCGCGAGATGGTATTGCTAAAGATATGGGGGTCGTTAATCAAGATGGTGTAGTAGGCATTGTGAGTGCAGTGGGGGAAAATTTTGCTTTGGTAGTACCTCTAATACACACGGAGATGAATGTTAGTTGTCGAATACAAACTAATAATTATATAGGCAGAACTCTTTGGAAGGGAAATAATTATCGCCAATTGCAATTAGAAGATATCTCACGCCATGTAGAAGTCAATAATGGGGACACCATTGTTACAAGTGGATTAACCCCCGTATTTCCATATGGAATACTCGTGGGAGTTGTAGAGCAAACCGACCTGACAAGCGGTGACAACTATCACCATATTACGTTAGATATAGCTACCGATTATAGAAAAATAAATTATGTACAAGTTATTCATAACCGGGCTACACATAACATAGAAAAGGAATCATTATGATGTGGATTAGAGAAATAGGTCGCCTGTTGTTGATTTTGGTGCTTCAAGTACTACTCTTTAATCATATGCATATTGCTATATGGGGATTCCCAATGGTGTATATCTTATTTCTAATCAACCTATCACCTCGCCTGCCTAAATGGGCAGAGCTGTTTATAGGCAGTGCAATAGGCATAATCATGGATATCTGGTATTCTTCATTGGGTATTCATATGGCAGCATGTGTGACTATCGCTTTTGTTCGTCCCCTATTACTTGCAAATATGGTACAAGATATTGAGCGAATAAAAGATAATGTGAAAGGCATTACAATAGGCACATTAGAATACGCAAAAATAGTAGTTATACTGACCATTATCCACCATTTCATCGTGTTTGCATTGGAGGCTTGGAATTGGTCGCAGTGGTGGATTGTACTACTGCAAACTCTTATTAGCAGCGCAATGACTATTATCATCTTATTGGGATACGACCGACTAAAACAATAATATGATTAACGACAGATTCTATAAACGCAAATATGTGATAGGTGGCATAGCTATATGCATTGTGCTATCCTATGTACTTCGTTTGTTTTTTCTGCAAGTCATAGATCAATCCACGCAAGAAAAGGCTGAAAACAACGCTCAACTTCGCCAAACACTATACCCCTCACGAGGACTTATTTATGATCGACAAGGTGAATTATTAGTGGCTAATCAACCTATTTATGAAGTTACAATGATTGTGCGAGAGATACAGCAGGAACCATTTGACACAATAGGATTTTGTAATGCGCTACATATCTCGCAAGAAGACTTCATAGATCGCATGCAACACATGACTAATAGGCGGAAAAATAGAGGATATTCACGTTATACGCCACAAATCTTCATGCAAAATTTAAGCCAAGAAGATATAGCGCAACTACAACAAGAAAAATATAAATATCCTGGTATAGATATTCGTATTCGCACCCTACGCGATTACACCTACCCTATTGCGTCACACATTTTAGGTAGCGTGGGTGAAGTAAATTACAACGATATTGAGCGCGATGATTATTATGCTGTCGGCGATTATTCTGGGCGCGATGGTATCGAACGAACCTATGAAAAACAATTGCGTGGCAACAAAGGTGTTCAAGTGTATATGCGCGACTCTCGTGGACGTATCCAAGGATCATATCAAAACGGACAGTTAGATCGCCCTGCAGAAGCAGGAACAGACCTCTATCTGAGCATAGACAGGAAAACACAGCAGATAGCAGAACAACTGATGCAGAACAAGATCGGTAGCATCGTGGCTATCGAACCACAAACGGGCGAAATTATAGCTATGGTCAGTGCACCCTACTGGGATCCACGACGCTTGGTAGGCAAAGAACGCTCTGCCAATTATCAACAATTACTCAACGATACCAACAAACCCCTAATGAATCGTGCTACACAAGCACAATACGCCCCGGGGTCGACATTCAAAATCCTGCAGGCTTTGGTTGGATTGCAAAATAAAATCATCACCCCCAGCACCAAATATCCATGCAATGCTCAGCAATCTACACCTATCAAGTGTACGCACGATCATGGTAGTCCTGTAGATTTGGAGGAAGGTATAGAGCAAAGTTGCAATCCCTATTTTTGGGCACTATTTCGTGATATGCTACAACGCGATGGATATCAAGATGGACATGCACACTTCAAACAACATTACACAGATTGGCGGGAAATAATTGCAAGTTTTGGATTGGGTGCACGATTTACTAACACAGATGTGCGTGAACAAGCCAAAGGATATTTGCCTACTACAGAATTTTACAACAAAGTTTATGGTCAAAAGGGATGGAAAGCCATTACAATTCGCTCTTTGTCTATTGGTCAAGGTGAGATACTGGTCACTCCACTACAGTTGGCCAACCAAGCAGCCACTATTGCCAATAAGGGATATTATATTACTCCACATTTCAACCGCAACGACTCTATGAAAACCATGATTCATACCACTTTGGTTGATTCCTGTCACTTTGATATAGTCCACCGCGGTATGGCACGCGTGATGACAGAAGGTACTGGTCGATGGTATAACATACCTGAATTACAAATGTGCGGTAAGACTGGCACTGTGCAAAATCCACATGGCGAGGATCACGCGTTATTCATCGGTTTTGCTCCAATGGATAATCCTCAAATCGCAGTGGCAGTGGCAGTAGAGAATGCAGGATTTGGTGCCACATGGGCTTGCCCTATTGCCAGTCTTGTTATGGAACAATATCTAACTGGTGAAATCGTAAGAAATAACCTATTTGAGCGAATGACTAACGCCAACTTAATCAATAAAACGGATGAATAGAAACAGAAGTATTATATCGGGTATAGACTGGTGGACGATTGTTCTCTTTCTTACGATTGCGCTATTCGGTTGGCTGAACATTTATGGCTCCAGCTATTCGTTTGACCAAACAAGCATATGGGATTTCTCTAACCGAGCAGGAAAGCAATTAGTTTGGTTGATTACCGCCGTAGTAATCGGTACAATCATTCTGATGATAGAAGAAAAAGCCTACGATGTATTGGGCTATATCTTCTACGGAATAATGCTCATATTGCTGATCATTACCCCTATCTTTGCGCGTGACATTAAAGGTTCACTCTCATGGCTAACTATTGGTCCCATCAGTCTCCAACCTGCAGAGTTTGCCAAATGTTTCACAGCAATAGCCATAGCCAAATATATGGGACAATACGGCTATAAAGTGCGAGATTTACGCGATTTAATCGTGCCTTTTGCACTTATTGCCATACCTATGCTCATTATCATGCTGGCTCAACGCGAAACTGGTTCTGCTTTAGTATTCCTATCGTTCTTATTAGTGTTCTATCGCCAAGGTATGACAGGTTATGTACTTAGTTGGGGCATAGCAAGTGTCTTACTATTTATTCTTGTTATTCGTTTTGGAGATATTGCCTTGCCCATAGGATTGGGAAACATAGGTATATTAGCAAGCACACTATCTATTCAGGCTATTGTTGTTGGATTGTTGGGTGGGTGCGAAAAAGATTTACGCTCAATGCTTATAGTGGGATTAAGCGTTATTTTTTGTTATGGGATAGGCTTATTGCTTAATATCTGGATTCCTGTGAATTTTAATTACATCGGGATTATGAGTTTGTCTTTTACGGCAATCTATCTACTTTTTCAAGCTGTCAAACTGCGCAAAAGTAGTATAGTATGGATTATGAGTTTTATAATGACTTCTGCAGTACTTTGTCAGGGATGCGACTTCGCCTTTCATAATATTCTTCAACCACACCAGCGAGTACGCATTGAGGTGCTATTAGGCATGAAAGATGATCCACACGGCGCTGGATACAATGTGAATCAATCGCTTATTGCTATCGGATCTGGACAAATAACGGGAAAAGGATTTTTACAGGGTACACAAACTAAACTAAAATTTGTACCAGAACAGGATACCGATTTTATATTCTGTACTGTAGGTGAAGAATGGGGATTTGTAGGATCTGCAGGATTGTTGTTATTATATTTAGCCCTCATTTTGAGAATTATTTATATCGCAGAACGCCAACGTGATGAATTCAGCCGAATCTTCGCATATTCAGTAGCAAGCATACTACTATTCCATGTAACGATCAATATTGGCATGGTACTTGGCGTACTACCTGTGATAGGAATCCCTTTACCTCTTTTTAGTTATGGCGGTTCATCACTTTGGGGATTTACCATATTATTATCTATTATGTTGCGCCTAGATGCAGCACGTGTAAATAAAATGCAAGGGTAAAACTTATGGCAGAACACAATATTGTAGGTCAAAGAGGCGAACAAATTGCCGCTGAAATCATGCAAAAAAAAGGATTTCATGTGATAGATACCAATTGGAAGTTTGGTCACTTAGAAATGGATATAATTGCCACAAACAAAAAAGAAATAGCATTCGTGGAAGTCAAAACCCGAACGACTTCGTTCGGAGGAAAACGCCCCGAGGAATATGTAGACCAACTGAAACGCCGTCGCATGGCTGCTGCAGCAAATGCGTATATCAAGTTTCATCAAATAGAATTGCTGCCACGATTTGATATTATAGGAATATCTATAGATCCAACCACATATGAGGTAAAAGAACTATGTCATATAGAAGATGCTTTTTTGCCACCACAACGAACAATAGGCAAAAGTTCTTTCTCTGGACAGGGAAAATGGCATCATCGCAATAGAGTTATTGGAAAATAGTACACGATAAGTAATAGATAAGCAATAAGATAGATGGAATTTAAGTATGATATCATAGTGGTTGGTGCAGGACACGCCGGTTGCGAGGCTGCCAGTGCTGCTGCTCGTATGGGTAGTAAAACACTACTCATCACCATGGATATGAATAAAATTGGTCAAATGAGTTGCAATCCTGCTGTAGGAGGAATAGCTAAAGGTCAGATAGTCAGAGAGATAGATGCAATGGGCGGTCAGATGGGTATTGTGACAGATAGGAGTGCTATTCAATTCCGTATGCTCAATCGCAGCAAAGGTCCAGCAATGTGGAGTCCTCGCAGCCAAAGTGATAGAAAATGCTTTATTGAAGAGTGGGTAAAGATATTAAGCACGACTCCCAACTTGGATATTTGGCAAGACACTGTGATGGAGTTGGTTATCAAGGATAATCAAGTATGCGGAGTAAAAACCTTGTTAGGTGTCGAAATGCAAGCTAAAGCCGTTATTTTGACGAATGGTACATTCTTGAATGGCTTGCTTCACTTTGGTAAGACACAAATCGAAGGAGGGCGTGTAGCAGAGGCAAGTAGTTTTGGTATAACCGAGCAATTGCGTCAATTAGGATTTACAACGGATAGAATGAAGACAGGTACTCCAGCTCGTGTAGATAAGAGAAGTATTGATTTTTCACAAATGACAGAGCAGTTAGGCGACGACGATAATCATCAGTTCTCATATTTAGATACGGTTCAACGCCAACTCAAACAAATGAGCTGCTGGATTACCTATACCAATTGGCAGACGCACGATGTACTGCGTAGTGGTCTCGCAGACTCTCCACTCTACAATGGACAGATACAAAGTATCGGTCCAAGATACTG
This sequence comes from Paludibacteraceae bacterium, assembly GCA_017384225.1. Classification (GTDB taxonomy): domain Bacteria; phylum Bacteroidota; class Bacteroidia; order Bacteroidales; family Paludibacteraceae; genus Colicola. The sequence goes on along the minus strand of JAFNUD010000009.1, from coordinate 107,283 downwards.
TCCAAGTATAGAGACGAAGATTGTGACTTTTGCGGACAAGGACATGCACCAATTGTTCTTGGAACCAGAAGGAGTGGATTCGAATGAGTATTATATCAACGGCTTCTCCTCTTCCCTACCCTGGCAAATTCAGTGGCAAGCATTGAAGACTGTGAAGGGTTTAGAGAACATAGTTCTCTACCGTCCTGGATATGCGATAGAATACGACTTTTTCGATCCTACTCAATTGTTACATACATTAGAGACAAAGATGATTAAGAATCTCTTCTTTGCCGGTCAGATCAATGGCACAACGGGTTATGAAGAGGCAGCAGGTCAAGGATTGGTAGCAGGTATCAATGCCCATCAGAATATCACTAGCGGAGCACCATTTACATTGGCAAGAGATGAGAGTTATATCGGCGTGCTGATTGATGATTTGGTGAATAAGGGAGTGGATGAGCCATACCGAATGTTTACTTCAAGAGCGGAGTATCGTATTCTGCTTCGCCAAGATAATGCCGATGCTCGACTGACAGAGCGCAGTTATGAGTTGGGATTGGCAGATGATTATCGCTTGTCGCTACTCAAGAGCAAACAAGAGGGTGAGCAAGCATTGACAGAGATATTGCGCACCACTTCGGTAAAAGCCAAAGATATCAATGCCTATTTGAACCAAATGGGTTATGGCGACTTGCAGCAGACTTGTAAATTGATAGATATAGTAGCTCGTCCGAATGTAACGATCATGGGATTGGCAGATGCTTTGTCTGAGTTGAAAGAGAAGATAGAAACACTGGGAGTGAGAAAAGAGGAGATTGTAGAGAGTACGGAAATCAATATCAAATACAAAGGATATATTGAGCGCGAGAAGTTAGCAGCAGATAAACTGAGAAGATTGGATAATATCCGATTACCAAAGGATTTTAACTATAATAGCGTGCAGTCGCTCAGTACAGAAGCGAGACAAAAACTAATCCGTATTCAGCCAAATACGATTGGTGAGGCAAGCAGAATACCCGGGGTTAGTCCAAATGATGTAAGTGTGCTGCTAGTGCTGATGGGGAGATAATATGAGGTTAAAGGCGAGAGGTTAGAGGTTAAAGGCGTGGATTTGTTTCACGTGGAACATTTGCAATAATAATAGTTCATAAGATAATTAATAATAGATTAATGATATGAAACATGAAGAAGTGCTCGCGGCGATTCGCGATGTAAAGGATTTTCCTGTACCAGGAATTATTTTTAAAGACATTACTACTGTATTGAGTAATCCAGAGTATTTGAAATGGATGAAAGATGAAATTGTGAATTTGTATCGTGCATACGGGATCACTAAGGTGGTAGGTATTGAATCAAGAGGATTTATACTGGGTCCTGCTGTGGCGATGGATTTGGGCGCGGGATTTGTACCTGTTCGTAAACCAGGTAAGTTGCCAGCAGAAACAATAGAGGTGAGCTATGCAAAGGAATATGGCGTAGATACTATTCAGATACACGCAGATGCTTTGTGTGAAGATGATGTAGTGCTTTTGCATGATGATTTGTTGGCTACAGGTGGCTCGATGGCTGCGGCGTTGGAGTTGGTGAGAAAATTCAATGTAAAGAAGGTGTATATCAACTTTATTATTGAGTTGGACTTCTTGAATGGTAGAAAAGCCATTGGCGATGATGTAGAAATTAGCAGTTTGCTGAGCTGCTAATGTTTTGAATGAAAACCAACAGAATTATTTAAATCAACAACAGCAACAACTTAATCCAACAACATTGCAGAGCACCCCAAAAAGCAAGCTTTTTCGAGGACCCCGCCAGCAATCAACTCCCTGCCGCGCTCAAGAAACAATACACGGTATCAACTGGTATATAAATTTCTAATCGTAAATAAATACGGTTGTTGATTTGTAATTTGCTCCGATTTGATCGGAAAAGATGTCTAAAAATCCACATATACAAGAGATACTTCGGCGGTTGCCTGAGGAGCCGGGGGTGTACCAATACTTTAATGAAGTAGGGGAAGTGATATATGTGGGTAAGGCAAAGAACCTAAAGCGCAGAGTAAGTAGTTACTTCCATAAAGAGCAGGATCGATACAAGACTAAGCTGCTGGTTCAGAGCGTGGCAGACATTAAATATGTAGTGGTAAATAGTGAGCAGGATGCGTTTTTATTGGAAAACAATCTAATAAAACAATACCAACCACATTATAATATCCTGCTAAAAGACGGAAAAAGTTATCCTAGTATTTGTATAACGCGAGAGGATTATCCTCGCATATTCAAGACTAGAAAAATCATCAAAGGTGTAGGAGATTATTATGGTCCCTACACCTTTGGATATACATTAGACTTAGTTCTAGAGCTGATACATAAACTCTACCCAATTCGTACTTGCAATACATTGATGACAAAAAATAGCGTTGAAATGGGGAAATATCGCGTGTGCTTGAAGTATCATTTGGGTAATTGCTGCGGTGTATGTGAGGGGAAAGTTAGTCGGGAGAAATATTTGGAATATATAGATGCTGCAAGGAAGATTATTAGAGGTGATGCTCAAGAGATTGCCAAGCAGATAGAGGCAGAAATGCTGCAAGCTGCTATGGAAATGCGGTATGAGGAAGCAGGCAGATTAAAAGAAAAGCTCGATTTCATCGAACAATTTACGAGTAAGACTATTATCACGAACTCGCATGCAGGGGATGTGGATGTATTCGGATACGATGAAATGGGGCAAAATGTGTATATCAGCATGCTTCATGTGCATAGGGGAAGTGTTGTGCAGGGGCAGACGATTGAGTATAAGAAGCAGTTGGACGAGAGCAGAGAGGAAGTCTTGGCGATGGGTATTTACGAACTGCGGGAGCAGTTGGGTAGTACAACAAGAGAGGTGATTGTTCCGTTTATTCCAGAGATAATTGATGAAAATTTGCATGTGAATATCGCTTTGGGAGGCGACAAAAAGAAACTCTTGGATCTGGCGATGCAGAATGTGCAGCAGTATAAGAAAGACAGGATTAAACAGGATGATAAGCTGAATCCAGATCAACGGGCAGCTCGTATTTTGGGTGGGTTGCAAAATTTATTGGGCTTACCTACCCTACCGATGTGGATAGATAGTTTTGATAACTCGAATACGCAAGGTAGTAATGCCGTAGCAGGTTGTGTGGTCTTTAAGAAGGGAAAAGCGTGCAAGAGTGAGTATAAAAAGTTTGAGATCAAGACTGTGGAAGGTCCAGATGACTACGCGAGTATGAGGGAGGTTGTGAGGAGAAGATATACAAGGTTAGTGGAAGAAGGTAGTCCCCTACCCGACTTGATTATTGCAGATGGTGGATTAGGACAAATGGGGGCTATTAAGGAGGTGGTAAATGAAGAGTTGGGTTTGCAGATTCCGATAGCGGGACTGAAGAAAGATAATAAGCATAGGACGAATACCCTACTCTATGGAGACCCAGTTCAAGAGTTTGGCATGAAAGTGACGGACGAGATCTTCCGACTAATGGTGGAGATACAGGATGAGGTGCACAGATTTGCTATCAGTTACCATAAAAAGAAGCGTAGCAAGGCACAAATAAAGAGCGAACTTGATGATATTCAGGGAGTTGGAGCGGTTGCGAAGCAAAAGATACTGCAACACTTTGGCTCCGTGGCGCGTGCTAAAAGCGCGAAATTGGAAGAGTGGATTGATTTGCTTGGAAGTCGCTCAGGGACAAAACTTTACGAGCATTTTAATGGCAAAATAACGCCCTGAGAATTGAATATTTTTGAGGAGCGTGGAACAAGACACAGGCAAAATGATGTGTTTTTGACAATTTTTTTGCTCCTACTCGCTTCGCTCGAGAAATCTAAATAAATCTTATTGCAACGACTCTGATTTTATTGCCACCGCTCCTTCGCTTTGGCTCCGTGCGCTGAATCTTCAGTAAATGTGGCGGAAAAAACTTGATAGTGTCATCTGATATGTAAATTCTAAAAAATAACAGTCGTTTGTAATATTTTCTTTTTCTCATTTGTCTAATGGGTGAAGTCGCAAAGAAGCGACAGAGAACGATTTGTTAAACTTATTAAATTTTTAGAAGTATGTTAGATTCATTTATGCATGGTTTAGTTCCTATTGTTGGAGTGTTGTTACTTTTTGGTGGAATACCTGCCATTATTTTGACGGGTGTAATTATGTATCTCAAAAATCGTCGTCACAAAGTGGAAGAGCATAGTAAACTCATTTCTCAAATGATTGAGAAGAGCGAAAGCGCAAACATTGACTTCAAAGCAATGGCTGAGATGTTGAATGAGATGGACAGCAAAAAGAAGACTACCAAAATGGCAGTGTTGAAACATCTGGAGTATGGTGCTTTATCATCACTGGTAGGATTGTTTGTGTTGCTCTATGGAGTGTTTGCTGCAGTGAATCAGGCTGTAATCATCGGCGGTTTGCTCCTAACTATTGGTGTAGCATTCTTGATTATGTTCTTTGTGTCAAAGAATTATCTCAAGAAGGAGATTGAGAAAGAAGAAAAAGCACTTGCTGAAAAAGAGTAAACTGCGTTTGTCTGACTTTCTATTAAAGACAATTATTGTCAATTTTAATGTCAATTATCGTCAATTCAGGATATCTTTTGTTTAGGTTAGAGGAATGCGCTTAGCGCATTAGTAACCCAAACAAAATGAAGAATTTTCGAGATTAGATCACAAGTTTTTCATCATTTTATGGATAAGCAGCAGTTTATTTCCGCCATTGGCGGCATGCAGGAGTCCCTTCGGCGATTCCTGCTTGTGCTGACTCATGGAAATGAAGAACTGGCTAATGATCTGGCGCAAGAAGCCATACTGAAGGCCTATTTGCATTGTGCAACCTTTGAACAGAAATCAGCTTTGCAGACTTGGGTATTTCGTATTGCCTACAATGAATACCTTAATGAGCAGAATAAGTATTGGAATACCCATCGTGTGGTAGTAGAAAACTATGAGAGTGTTGATACGGAAGTAGCGAGTGAACAGACTGATTCGGCTTTTCGCTATGAGCCACTGTATCAGGCAATTGACCAATTGCCGAAACAAGAGAAAGCCGTGGTGATACTGTATTATCTGGAAGAAAAGAGTATTCGAGAGATTAGCAAGATAACAGAGATAACGGAAGGCAATATAGCGGTCATGCTGTTTCGAGCCAGGAAGAGGCTGAAAGCCATGTTGAATTCTGAATTTTGAATTAAGAATTTTGAATTATGATTACCAATAGAAAAATCAAACAACGTTTGCGTGCGAGTGCGCCACAAGTGAAAGACAATGAGGCGTTTATGGCGGATATGATTCGTCAGATAAATCTCATGCCATCGCCCAGTAGCGAATTGCAAGAGAGTTTGCGTAGATATACCATGTTGGAGCGGTTGGCTATGCGAATGGACGCAGTTCGCTGGTTACTCGTTGGAGGGACTGGAAGTGTGGTAATTGGGTATGTTGTTTTTAGTAATCTAGAGGTAATCTTGACGACTATTTCGGCGTTATTGGTAGTGTAAAAGGTGGTTTGGATTTACTTTGTTTTTGAGGGTTGTGGAACAAGAGGCGATAAAAAACGAGGCTATTTGGACAAATAACCTCGTTTTTTGCATTTAAGCTTTATTGATGTGAGTTTACTTTTTGCTAAGAGAGAGGATGACGGTGAAGGTCTCGAAGGTAGCCATGAACTCCTTCTCCAATTCGGCGATTTGAGCTTCGGTGAGGGTTAAGCCCTCGTTCTCTTTCTCTACCAAGTCCACCATGCCACCTAACCAAGCAGCTTGCTTTGGAATAATGATAAAGAGGCGGTCGCCATCCTCGTCTGGGAAGGAAGTTGCGTTCACCTTGTAGGTTTCGCTACCCTCATAGAGATTGAAGGTGAGGTTGTTGCCATCGAGGGTGTAGTTTTTGGTCTTTGCTTCGCCATCCAGAGTGTGGTTGAGTTTGCCGTCTGCTGCAAAAGTAGCATCGGCAAAGAACCTCTTCATTACATCAATAATACGATCGCCGTGCATTGCGTCTACAGGGATAGCGTTTTGACCTTGGAAAGTAACGCCTTCTGGGAGTTGAAGAGCGGTTTTGCCTTCGGCAGCAACTACGCGAACTGCAGAGTTGAGGTAAGAATAATTACCCTTAATATCAAATTGCTCTTGAACGCGGTAGTGAACTTTATCGCCTGTTTCAGCATAATTTTTAAATGTAAATTTATTGCTAGTCAATTCAACCTGTGCTTCTGATATATTGCCGTTTCTTGTTAAAGTCAGTTTGTTTTCTTGCAACTGATAAGTTCCTGCAAATTGCATCCAACCAAGCTTTTGATCAAAACCAATTACCCCAAAAGAACCATCTGCTTTATAGTCTAAGAATGTACTTGCCTCTGGTGTAAAGTTAAACCACTTACCTACAATAAGTTGTGGGTAGTCTGCGTAGTTGTCTGGTTGTTCTGGTTTGTTTTGGTCGCAACCTGTGAAAACGAGTGCCATTGCGATAATGGCTAAACTGAAAATCTTTTTCATTGTTTTGAATGTTTTGTTTGGGAAGTTGGCTCCAAACGACCCGTTAGTATAAAAAGAAAAGCGTGGAACCTCTTTTTGCTCATTCTCTCTGTAGAGGTTCCGGAAAGACCCTGTAACAAGAATAAACAATGAATGCCCACGCCGATATGCTAATCGTTGTGGGACACAACGGATATAACATACCAAGGGGCATTTACCGCTCTCTTGTTTCGGGTTACGAAATTTTCCGGATTTCTACAGACCAAAACAAGCGCCAATAAACGCCTTTTTATAATATGTCTGCAAAGCCCTATTTGGGTTTGCGGTTGCAAAGGTACGAAAAAAATCGCATATGCGCAAGGGCTATGCGATTTTTTTGTTTAGTGGACGTCCGCTAGCGGACTATGGTTTAGGGTTTAGAGGCGTTATTGAGCCTTGAGTTGGTGGTAGAGCATGGCGCGGATGAAGGCTGGGAATTGGGCGTATTGTTTGCCCTTGCCAGTCTTTGGATCAATGGGTGCTTGGGCGTCTGGGTGTTTGCCACGGGTGTTGGGCAGTTGGGCTTCGTAGCGGCGGCGGAAATCCTCTAGCAAAGTGCGTGCTTCTTCTAAGGTGTAATAGTCAGGGATTTTATTGTTACGACGTTCGAAGAGTTGTTGCTCGGTTGGTCCGTCGGGTTGGGCAGCTTGCAGGATTTGGGCTGTGCGGCGGCATGCCTCGCTCCAAAGGTTGTGATTAGCAAGTTCGGCACCTTTTTTAGGGCTCTTTTTGAAATCACGAGGATTTTGGATAGCATAGGATTCCTGCTTGCCTTCGTGAATAACACGGCCGTTAATGCGGTATTTCTTCTGACGATTGACAATGTTGCTGCGCTTGCTGAGAGCGCCATGAATCTCCGCAATGGGTGGGTTGAGGGTAATTTGTGCCATGGTTTGAATGGTTTAAAAGTTTCAATGTTTCATGCGCCTTTGGCGCTTGTTTCAATATTTTAAGGAGTGGATTATGCTTTAATCTTATAGTGAAGGTATTGTACCATATTAATAATCAATAATTTATGTAAAAATAATTGTCTAAAAATTTGCATATGTGAAAAATTTTTTGTACCTTAGCTGTAGAAATGAAGAACAGATTAAGCATAGGGTACATAATAGAAAACGCTGAAGAAATTTGGCGCAATATTGCTAATACCACTTCAACAAGGGGTACATTACTTCATTCTACCAAACTACCTAAATGGAAATGGTTGGTAACATTATATTTATTCAGTATTAATAAAAGTATATCAGTAAGAGAATTAGCAAAGACAATTGATGTAAATAAAAATAGTAGTTATTTAATGCTACAAAAAATTAGATATAATCTATCACAAGAAGATATAAAATTAATTGGTGAAGTTATAATAGATGAAAGTTATATTGGTGGTTGGCAAAACAAACACCTTGCTTTAAAATGGGATTATATGCGTAAGAGGGGTTATATATCACCTAATGCAAAACATTACACTAAAACACAAATATTAGCAGCAAGTAGTGATTATAAACAACACATTATATCAATGATAGATGAAGAAGGTACAACTAAATTATTACACCTTCCAAATCCTATTACAAAGGAGTGTATAAAATACGTATTAAAAAGAGAGATTGGTATTACTTCACTTGTATGTGATGAAAGTAAGTTATATGAGAATTGTGGTTTACCAATTGAAACAAACAACCATAGTAAGCACCAATGGCTAACAGCAACAGGTAAATCAAGTAATGCTGTAGAGAATAGATTTAGTTGGACAAAGAGAAAGATTAAATACAATACACATACAAGTGAAAAGTATTTACAATTATATCTAAATCAATTTGCGTGGCAAAATAATGTAAAATATATGAGTAAAGAAGATAAGTTTAATAATCTTCTTAAAATTGTTATACATAAAAAAATCACGCTAAAAGAATTATTTAGTTTTAATTATAAAAAAGACTATCCAAAATCACGTAGAGAAAAAGAGATAGAGAATTTAAAACTGATACAGGATGCATTAGGTGAATTTGCAACCGTAACATTACGATAAATTTTTTATGGGACAATCCCATAGTGAAAGTTGCTGAATCACCTAAGAATAACCTATAAATCACCTATGAATAACCTAAGAATCACCTAAGATTTACAGGAGAATTTCGGGTGCAAAGGTACAAAAAAATTGGGGAACTTGCAAATATTTTGGGAAGAAAAATAGCAGAAAGTGTCTTTTATGGATTTTAAATAAAGGTGCAAAAAACATTAAATTTTCAGACAAAGGCCACAAAATGGCATAGATAACACATCGTTTGGCACGCAATTTGCATACAACCCTATGCCAAAGGAAAATGGCAAGCAACCTACCAAGAGATTGTTGCCATCAGACCTAAACCTAACTATAAAATTTATTGTTATTATGTTACCAACTATCAAAAGGCAAAACAACTGGTTGCCAACCATTTTCAACGACTTCTTCAACGACGATTGGTTCCCTATGCGCGCTGTAGCAGCGACTGCACCCGCTATCAATGTCAAAGAAACAGAGAAAGCATTCACTGTAGAAATTGCTGTTCCTGGTATGAGTAAAGACGATTTCAAAGTACATGTAAATGACCAAGATCAATTAGTGGTATCCGTAGAAAAAAAACAAGAAAGCAAAGAAGAAGATAAATCCACTAAGTATCTTCGTCGTGAGTTTAACTACACACGCTTCGAACAAGCATTACTCCTACCAGAACATGTGGATAAAGAGGCTATCACAGCTAAGGCTTGCAGTGGTGTACTATACATCCACCTTCCTAAGCTTACAACTAGTCAAGAAAAACGAACAACTCGAGTTATTGAAATCCAATAGACACTACAAAAAGATTTGTTTTTTATTGTTTTTAGATTGTTTTTCGGAGGGTTGTACCTACAACGGTACAGCCCTTTTATTATTTTGTTATTGTCAAAATAATAGGCAAATGATCTGAATAACCATTATGATATTTATAGCCAATATGTGTTCGATGGGGCCGTTTATCCAAATATTGATTATCCTCTTCCAACAGCCAATCAGGAGAAAAAATACTAACTATAGATTTCTTATGAAGCGATTGTGACACATAAAACTGATCTAAACATGACCAAATCCCATGATATTTATGTGTTCCTTGTCCTGATTTTTGAAACAAAAGCATTAGATTGTACATGCCTTCAAGATCATTTAATGGAGAAGTATTCATATCTCCCATAACCACTATTTCGGCATTAGAACTAGTAGTAAAAATACTATCTATTTGATCTTGAATCCGTTGTTTTGCTATTTGACGTTTGTATTCAGTATTAGAATAACCTCCCAATTGCGACGGTAAATGACAGACCATTGTATGGATAGTATCACTATTATTTAGCAAGCAGCAAGCATATAGGATATCACGAGTATAATCATTTGGCAAATTAATCTGTAATGGCTTACTATTCAAAATATTAACTTTTGTACTATCATAAAGAAGAGCCACATCAACACCTCTTTCGTCAGCACTCTCATAATGCAAGTAACGATAATGAAAACGCTTTAATCGATAACACAAATCATCTAAACAACAATTATTCTCCACCTCGCACAATCCCACCAATGGCACACTCTCCCAACCCGCTATATTCACCACAACTTGCGCTATATGGTCAAGTTTGGTTTGGTATTTATAATATGTCCAATGGTATATTCCTTCAGGAAGGAACGACGAGTCGTTTTTTAGAGAATCATGTTGGTAATCAAATAGATTCTCCACATTATAAGAAATAATTTTTATTGAATCTGTTGAGGAAGCTAAGGTAATTCCATTCCAACTAATGAATAACAAAATTAGATATATTATCTTATATTTATTCATTATTTTTCTTATTCTAAAAACATACAGAATGATCGTATTAATCTAACATCATAATAGATCGCTTAAGGGCAATAATAAATGTATCAATATCATTTCTTGTATTGTACATTGCAACCGACGCTCGTATTGTACCAGGAACTTGCAAATGATTAACCAACGGCTCTGCACAATGATGACCAGTACGTACAGCGACCCCCTGTCTATCTAGTAATACCCCGACATCGAAGGGATGAATCAGTGTTCCATCAGCTCGATAGACATTAAATGATACAGCTCCTGCTTTGAATAATCCTGCCGCATAGATTTTTACATGAGGTATTTCTGCTAATTGTTTCTCCATGTACGCTATCAAATCGTCTTCATGCTTTGCAATACACTCTAAACCTATCTGTTGTACATAATCAATTGCTTGGCCAAAAGCATAACTTCCTATATAATTCGGTGTACCAGCCTCAAACTTATAGGGCAATACATTGTATGTCGTTTTCTCAAAACTCACATGTTCTATCATCTCTCCACCACCCTCTACTGGAGGCAATTTATCAAGCCATTTCTTCTTTCCATATAGCACACCTAACCCCGTAGGTCCATACATTTTATGTGCGCTAAAAGCTAAAAAATCACAATCTAATTTTTGCACATCTATTTTTAAATGAGGAACAGATTGTGCACCATCCACACAAACGGGTACACCTTTCTCGTGTGCTAAACGAATTATCTCCTCTATTGGATTAACAATACCTAATAAGTTGCTTACATGAGCTATAGACACAAGGCGTGTAGATGGACTAAGAAGCTCTTTAAAAGCCTCTATATTCAACGATAAATCCTCCTTTAGAGGGATTACTTTTAATATAGCTTTTTTACGCTCACAGAGCATTTGCCAGGGCACAATATTTGAATGATGTTCTAGTTGACTCACGATAATCTCATCACCCTCTTTTATCATAGCCTCGCCAAAGCTAAAAGCGAGCATATTAAGACTATCTGTTGTTCCTTTTGTGAATATAATCTCCTCGTCTAATTGTGCATGAATCAATTGTGCCATTTTTTTACGAGCCTCCTCGTGCTTTTGCGTTGCTACTTGGCTCAAATAGTGCACACCTCTATGCACATTAGCATTCCATCGACTATATGCATGTACAATAGCATCTAATACCGCCTGTGGTTTTTGCGTAGTTGCTGCATTATCAAGATATACAAGCCGATTGTTATTTATCAACTCAAATAATATAGGGAAATCATCATGTTTCATACGATAAAAATCAATACAATATTCTAAATACAATTTCGTTGGAGTTATATAAATCGTTTATCAATATGCTGCAAAGGTACTACTTTTTTCTGAAATAAGCAAAAAGAAAAAAGATTTTTACCTTTCCCACACGATTAAAGGAAAGATTTTTAACAAAAAACATTTTGCAATTTCATAAAAATACACTACCTTTGCAAAAATTTATGTTATTGTAAAGTAATCTTTAGGAAAAATGTACAAATATACAATCAAAAAAGACCAAGATAATGGTATTTATCTACTCAATGAATCTGGAGAAAAAGTATCTTCAACCGATATAATAAAGAAATGCGGTGATAAACGAATATTTGCTTTTGATGGCAAAATGGGAGCAGGTAAAACTACTTTCATAAAATATTTGTGTGAAGAAATGGGCACAACAGATATAGTAAATAGTCCTACTTTTTCTATTGTAAATGTATATGATATTGCACACGGAGAACAAGTTTATCATTTTGATTGTTACCGCATAAAAGATATACGTGAAGCTATAGATATGGGTACAGAAGAATATCTATACTCTGGCAACTTTTGCTTTATTGAATGGGCGGAAATGATCGAACCTATTTTACCATGTGACACCATTTGGATCAAAATCGAAGTAATGGAAAATGGTGACAGGATTTTGACTATTTAGTGATGCGTAAGTGGGTGTACATATTGCTATTTTTTCTACATACTCCAGTTGGTATTTTAGCCAACCAATGGGGAGTAGAACATGAAAATATTCTCAACATTCGTTATGGTGGTATATGGTTGCAAGATCAATACCTCACGCCTTTACTCTATTCGGGACAACAAGTAGAATTAAATAACGAGTGGTGGCAAGAATTTCGATGTGATAGTACGAAACACTGGCAACATATAGGAAAAATGGGCATCAATTTCAGTTGGTTGTACAATAATATTTATACCAATTTAATTTATTCATTAGACTTGCATGGTGGTTGGGGGACTTGCTACAATTGGAATTTCACAGACTATGGTTTGCGTGTAAAAATGGGTCCTTATTTAAATCTTGACTTGATGGGAAAGATGCATGGTAGCAGTGTAAATAAGCCCTATTCTATGGATTTGTCAATGAACTTATGTGCTAATGGTGGAGTAGAGTGGGCATTTAGAGCAAAGAAAACAAGTTATCGTTTGCGATATATGGCATGTATAAATATACTTGGATTTGACTATTTACCTGACTATTGGCAATCATACTATGAAATGGGAGAAGGAGTTTTGGGTAATTTTCGTTGCGCAGGGATATGGAATCATCGCCATTTACAACACGAATTGACATTTGATATGCAATTAAAGCGTTCCACTTGGCGTGTAGGAATTGCACATGAATATTTGGAATATGGCGAGAATGGAATGATGTTTTCTCGCGAAATGGTCAGTGCAATACTGGGTTGCATATGGCAATACCGTATTAAAGGAGCTAAAGATTTGAGAGTATGGTAAAAATGTATAAAATATGTAGCAAACATTATCTGATGTATTACTTGTTTGGTATTATCATCGGATTGCTATGTGGTTGTACTCACCCATTTGATAATCACAGGAATACTCCATTGGAAAACTTTGAGGCTTTATGGCAAATTATTGATGAAAAATACTGCTATTTAGAAGATAAAAATATCGATTGGGATTCGATATACAGAGTGTATTATCCACAGTTTGATACCCTACATATCGCACAATATGAAGATCATTTTATAATGTTTGATTTGATGGAAGAGATGATCAACCAACTTAATGATGGACATGTGAATTTGTACTCTTCGTTTGACATTTCTGTTTGTAATTCTTGGTATGATGGTTATCCCTATAATTTTGATTTAGAGATACTCACAAAATACTATCTAAAAGATTATCGGCGTGCTAATGGTCTTAATTATTGTAAAATCAATAACGATAGCATTGGATATGTGTATTATAGTTCATTCTCAAATAGTTTCTCTCTTAACAATTGGATAGCTATTTTGAACTATTTTTCAAATTGCAAGGGAATCATCATAGATGTTCGAAATAATGGTGGAGGAAGTATGGATAATGCTTACAAATTGGCTACTCCTTTTTTTTCACAAGATACGATTGTAGGTTATTGGCAACACAAGTCTGGTAACGGACACAAAGACTTTTCCGAGTTAAAATCTATGCAAATTAAGGATACAAAGGGATGGTGGAAACGACCTGTAATTGTACTTTGTAATCGCCAGAGTTACTCAGCAGCAAACTTCTTTGTAAGCATAATGCGCTATGCTGATAACTGCCTAATAATCGGAGGAGAGAGTGGGGGAGGGGGCGGTATGCCAATGAGTTATGAATTGCCTAATGGTTGGATGGTACGATTCTCAAGTATTAAAATGTTTGACCGAGAGAAACACAGTATTGAAAATGGAATAACACCTCATATACTCGTTAATCAATCTTCTACTGATAAAGACAATTTAATAGAGGAAGCTATTTATTTTATTCATTCTGCTTATAAAAATAATTGATCATTATGATAGAAATCAAACAAATATGTAAATCTTTTGGCAACTTAGATGTACTAAAAGGAGTGGATTTTTTGGTTAAAAAAGGCGAGATTATAAGTATCATCGGTAAGAGTGGTGCTGGTAAAACAACTCTTCTTCAGATTATCGGTACACTTGATCGGCCTGATTCTGGTAGTGTAATTATTGATGGGGTGGATGTGTTTTCACTTCAAGAAAAAGAATTGGCAGATTTCCGCAATAGACATATCGGATTTATTTTCCAATTTCATCAGTTATTGCCTGAATTTACAGCATTAGAAAATGTGATGATGCCTGCTCTAATTGCCCGTATGCCTGAGCAAGAGGCAGAAAAACGTGCAACACAATTGCTTAATGACCTTGGCTTGGCTGATAGACTTACACACAAGCCAAGCCAACTATCAGGAGGAGAAAAACAACGTGTAGCTGCTGCACGAGCAATGATGATGTCGCCCAATGTAATATTAGCAGACGAACCAAGTGGTAGTTTAGATGAAAATAATAAAAAAGAACTACACAAACTTCTCTTGAAAATGCAAGAGCAATATGGGCAAACTATTATTATTGTCACCCATGATAAAGAATTGGCGGAGATTAGTAATCGAGTATTCGAAATTAAAGATGGAAAAATGTAATCAGTTGTACAATAAATCGAAAGATTATTTATTCGTTATAAATCATTGCTTATGGATAGTGGTATTTATACTGCTTTGTAGTTGTGGAAATAAGTACCAATATATTCCAAAAAATATTGAACAGATAAATGTGAATATTTTTCGGTTTGATAGTGCTCAATTAGCTGTTCGTACAGATAGTGCATATAGTGACATATGTAAATTATATGCAAACTATCAAGAATTTATGCCCATGTTTGTAGAAGGAATATTAGGTGTTCCCTCTGAAGATACTACCTATTTTAGTCAATTGTATGTTGAATTTTTAACCGATACCACAATAGGGGTTGCACAGACTAACACATTAGCTAAAGACAAGTTTGCAAATATAGATAATTTACAACAATCATTCAATACTGCATTTTCGCGACTACACTATCTCTATCCTACATGGGAAATACCTACAATTTATCTATTTGTCTCAGGATTTAATTCCTCTGTCATGTACTATGACAATATGATAGGCGTAGGAATCGATATGTATTTAGGTAGCGATTATTCCCTCTATAATCAGGTGGTATATGAGTATCAAAAACAAACAATGCGCAAAGAGTGTATTCCTGTGGACGTATTGAAGATGTATTTAGCTTATCATATTGCGTATAATGGTAAGACCAATAGGTTATTAGATCAATTGATTTTCCGTGGAAAGTTATTATTCTTACTCAGCCATTTGCTTCCTGATGAGCCAAAATGGGAAATTATAGGATACACTCAAGATCAATGGAATTGGTGCAAAACATATGAGCGTGCAATATGGAATCGCATCATGGAGAAACGTGATTTATTCAAAACAGAATCCACTATTCTTAGTTCCTATCTCAACGAAGGACCCTTTACTGCAGAGATTACGCAAGAATCTCCTGGTCGTTTAGGACAATGGGTAGGTTGGCAAATTATAGATAGTTATATGCGTAATAATGAAGATGTTACTATTCAAGATCTTATTAATGAATCTGATGCGCAAAAAATTTTAGAAAATAGTTTTTACAAACCTTAATTTATTTACCTGTTTGTTTCTCTAAATCTTGAATACGCTTAAGTATATCAGGCAGTTGCTTAAATCCTACACTACTTCTACGCCAATTCATAGCATCAATAGCGGGAGAACCTTGATACATACCTGGTTTGCGGACACTACCTGCTATACCTGTCTGCGCACCAAACACACAATTGTCCGTAATCTCTATATGTCCTGCCACACCCACTTGACCTGCTAATATACAATGCGAACCTACTTTTGTAGACCCTGCTATTCCTACTTGTGCACACAGAAAATCGCTCTCGCCCACTTCCACATTATGAGCCACCTGCACCAGATTATCTAACTTCGCATTTTTACGAACGATAGTACTACCCATCATAGCACGATCAATAGTAGTATTTGCACCTACCTCTACATCATCTTCTATGATGACATTACCAATCTGTGGTAACTTCTGATTCACACCTTTTGCATCAGGTTCAAATCCAAAACCATCGGCACCTATCACTGCACCTGCATGCAAAATACAATCCTTACCTACCACACAATTATAGTAAATCTTCACACCTGAATATACGATAGTATTATCGCCTATGCGTACATTATCGCCTATATAAGCATGTGGATAAATCTGTACACCACGACCCAATTGTACATGCTTGCCTACATAAGCAAACGCACCAATATATGCATCTTCGGGAACGATCACTCCTTCGCTCACAAACGATGGTTGTTCTACTCCCTGCTTTGCAGGATTTATGGCTTTTGCCACCAACGCAAGCAACTGACCCATCGCAGCACGCGCATTCTCTACACGAATAAGAGTAGCATTGGTTTCACCATTAAATATAATAGAATCGGTCATCAGTACCACACTGGCACCCGTATTGGGCAAATGAGAGAGATATTTCTCATCGCATAGAAAAGTCAATTGACCTTCTTTCGCATTCTCAATCGAACCAATATCCGACACCTTTCGATTGGCATCACCTGTTATTTTGCCCCCAAGGAGCATAGCTATTTGTTGAGCTGAAAATTCCATATCAATTATATCGCTTTGAAAGTGGTTGAACAATTTTTATTTCAAATAAAATAAATATCGCTTTTGAGGTTTATAGGTTAAAGTTTCCATATTAAGCATATCTGATGCTTCTGCTATATCACGAACACTACCATCCTTATAGAGAATACCTATCGATTCACCATTCTCTAAATATGTATTAGAGGTAGATACATGCTCTATAAAGAAGTATTCTGCTTCTTGATTGCTCACACCGAAATGCGCAGCATAATGCGCACAGAGCGATTTATATTCTTCTTCAGAGAGAGGATTATCAATAATCCTACCCTTAAAGAGCTGACGATTGGTGAAGCATTTACACAATTCATTCAACACCTTGTCATCGCTATTCATCCATACTTTGATGGCTGATAACAAATCAGAATCATCCAATAATGAATAGTAGTGCAATAAGTCATTGCCCGGTGTATATTGAGTATCTGAAGCGGATGTCAGGAAATACTTGAGTGCAGGCGAACAAAATAAATCTACATTATTGGCTGTCAAATATTTAGCACGTTTTAGAATTTTTATTAGCAATTGCTCTGCTGCTACGCTAGTATGATGCAAATATACTTGCCAATACATCAATCGGCGTGCTACCAAGAACTTCTCTACAGAATATATTCCTTTGGCTTCAACCACCAAATAACCTGCATCGGTCACATTCATCATCTTCAGTATGCGTGCACTTGCTACGCTACCTTCAGTTACACCACAGAAAAATGAGTCACGACATAGGTAATCCAAACGATCTACATCCAATTGCGATGAAATCAATTGGTGTAAAAAATGCTTATCGTATTCATCTTTGAAGATAGCAATAGCAAGATCCATAATTTCTCGATCATCCTTATCCACGCGCTCATCACGTATCTGCTCCATCATCATCAGACTAATATCCTCATGATTGATACCATCTGCCAACATACCTGCTTCTTCAAATACATGCGAAAACGGACCATGACCTACATCATGCAACAAGATTGCTGCCATAGCAGCAGTAGATTCTGTTTCGCTTATCTCTACTCCCTTCTCACGCAATGAAACTATTGCTTCATGCATCAAGTGCATTGCGCCAAGCGAGTGCAGAAAACGACTATGCATAGCACCTGGATAAACGAAAAAACTCAAGCCTAATTGGCGAATACGATTCAAACGCTGCAAATAGGGATGTTGCAGTATATCAAATAGCACCCCATCGGGTATGCTAAGAAAACCAAAAACAGGGTCATTGATAATTTTTCGAGTCTTTGCCATAGCAGTCGTTATTCTTGTAAAAAGTATGCAAAGGTACTATATTTTTTACAAATATACAAATATAAAGCACTTTTAATAAACAAGATAACTAAAATATTTGCAAAAATGCAAATTTTATCGTACCTTTGCACCGCCAATAGTGGCAATATTTTTTCTGTCAATTACTATGATTACAAATATCGAAATAATGGCGCCTGTAGGCTGTTGGGAAAGTCTTGCAGCTGCAATCGAGGCAGGTGCCACCAGTGTGTATTTTGGCATTGAGCACCTTAATATGCGTGCTCGCTCGTCTGCTAACTTCACTACACAAGACTTACATACTATCGTAGAGCGTTGTCAAGCAGCTGGAGTGAAAACTTATCTCACGCTCAACACCGTAATGTATCCTGAAGATCTACCACTAATGCGCGAGATTGTAGATCACGCCAAAATAGCGGGATTATCTGCCATCATTGCATCAGATATTGCCGTCATGCAATATGCCAACGAGGTAGGAGTGGAAGTACACCTTTCTACACAACTCAATATATCCAATACCGAATCTCTAAAATTTTATGCGCAGTTCGCGGATGTCGTGGTGTTAGCGCGCGAATTGAATATGGAGCAAGTAGCGAGTATCTACCACGATATCATAGAACAAAATATTCGAGGACCAAAAGGCGAACTTATTCGCATAGAGATGTTCTGCCATGGTGCATTATGTATGGCAGTGAGTGGCAAATGCTATCTTAGCTTGAATAATTATGCTGCGAGTGCTAATCGCGGGGCTTGTGTACAGATATGTAGACGCGGATATGTAGTGAAAGATAAAGAAAGTGATTTGGAATTGGCTGTAGATAACCAATATATCATGTCGCCAAAGGATTTGAAAACTATACATTTCCTCAACAAGATGTTAGATGCAGGTGTACGAGTACTGAAGATAGAAGGTCGAGCACGTGGTCCTGAATACGTAAAAACCGTAGTGGAGTGCTACCGTGAAGCAGTCGAATTATGGCAAAATGGAGTATATCCACTACCAAAAGAGAATGAAGATAAGGTATGGACTAATGAGGCATTAGAAGAGAAGATAGCCGAGTGGGATACACGTTTATCACGCGTATTCAATCGCGGATTCTGGGATGGCTATTATCAAGGACAACGTCTTGGCGAATGGACACACACATATGGCTCGCGTGCCACACGCAAAAAAGTATTTGCAGGTAAATGTACTAATTTCTTCAAGAATATTTCTGTAGCAGAGTTCTATCTGGAAGCCACTAAAGAGATTCGAGAGGGTGACGAATTGCTCATCACGGGCGAAACTACAGGTGCATACGAAACCATTGCGCAAGATATTCATGACGCCAAAGGAAACGTGAGAACCGAAATTCAAAAAGGAGAGTATTTTGCTATCAAAACCGACAAAACAGTTCGCCGTGGCGACCGCATTTTCTTGCTCAAAATAGAAGAATAATACCGTATATTCATAAAATATGAAACATATCAAAAATATGAAACATATCATTTTGTTATCATTACTGATGATGAGCTTGATAGCTTGCCATCGTCCAATGCACATTGTAAAAGCAAATAGCGAAGTTATTACAGTAGATAGCACCTTGGATGCTATTCAAGACACAGCATATCTACAATATATCATACCTATCAAAGAAGAATTGGAGCAAAAGCTAAACATACCTATCGGTTATGCTCCTGAGATGATGACTGTTTGCCAACCTGAATGTAATATGTTGAATTGGGCAAGCGATGCACTATTTGCTATGGCGCAACAGCACTATCCATCCCGAGTGGATATGGCAGTAGTGAATATTGGCGGTATGCGTTGCGAATGGGCTACTGGCGATATTACACAACGTCATATTTTCGAATTAATGCCATTTGATAACGAGTTAGTAGTACTTATTATGACAGGCGAACAGATTCTCAACCTATGCCAAGTATGCATACAACGCGGTGGAGAAGGTGTAGCAGGACTGCGTATGAAAGCACGCAATGGCAAACTGCTATCTGCTACTATTGACGGAAAACCTATAGTACCTACAGCATATTATACCGTAGCTACAAGCGACTATCTAAGTCAAGGTAACGATGGTATGACTCCGCTCGCACAGCATGAAGAACTATGGCGTTCGGAAGAGAAAATTCGCGACTTGTACATTGAGTATGTACAACAAGTAAAAACCGTTCAAGCAAAAGTGGACGGACGAATGGACATTAAGTAAGCATGTCTGCTATTGTATTATCACTTACCAAATACTCCGATACAGGTAGTATTGTACACTTATACACCGCCGAGCACGGGCGAGTGCAGTATGCAGTATATGGTAATAAATACAAAGGTATCCTACGACCGCTATCCATCATAGAATTTACTTCCACCAAACGCAACAATGCTCCCTCGCAAATGGGAACACTATCATCCGTTTCGCTGTTATATACGCCACAAAGACTGACAATAGAGGTACCACGTCAATGTATAGCGATGTTTATCGCAGAAATTCTAAATAACACATTGCGCCATCCTATGAGCGATAAACCTCTGTATGAATGGTTATGCCATGTTATTAGACTGCTGGATCAAGAGGAAGATATATATAATCTACATTTACAGTTTCTAATGGATTATGCTACATTTCTGGGCATAGGTATTGACGATACCGAACATCCAAAGTGGTTTAATGCACCTGCTAATCGCCAAGAAAGACAACAACGCTTGCGCGAGTTATGTTCCTACTACGAAGAGCATATAGAGGATTTTCGAATACCTAAATCCTTGGAAGTATTGATAGAAGTGTTTGATTAATCATATCATACTACTTTCTAAAAATCTTTAAGTGGCACGGATTTTGTGTAGCAGCATTCGGTTATGCAAAAATACATATTACTATATACCTTAATAGGTTGGTTAATGGTAGGAATCAACCCTGTTTTAGCTAAATCTAATTTTATTCACGATTCATTGCAAATTCTTCGTTTTGAAGTAAATGGCATACCATTTAGTATGCAACGTGTAGAAGGAGGAGTATTTGTAATGGGTGGCACACGTGAACAACATCGTGAAGCTATTTCTACTGATCTTCCAGCACATACTGTAGCACTAAATGCTTATTATATCGGACATACCGAAGTCACACAAGCCCTATGGCAAACAGTAATGCAAGAAGATCCTATCACGCACGAAGGATACAATCCTAATCTTCCTGTTACAAACGTTAGTTGGTTCGACTGCCAGAGATTTATTCATCGCTTGGATAGTATTACTAATATGCCTTTTCGCCTTCCCACAGAAGCTGAATGGGAGTTTGCTGCACGCGGAGGAAACAACAGCCAAGAATACCGCTTTGCAGGGTCTTTTATAGCCGATAGCGTAGCTTGGCTATTAAGCAATGCAGGCTTTCGCAAACATACTGTTGGAGAGAAAATACCCAACGAATTAGGCTTGTATGATATGACAGGTAATGTTAGCGAATGGTGCGAAGATTGGTATGCGCCCTATCAACTTGGAACAGATCTCAACCCCAGAGGACCTATCAATGGTACAAATAAAATCATACGTGGTAGCAGTTTTGATAATTGTGAAGCCAACTGCCATATATCACATCGCTATCTGCAATTACCTACACAAGCTACCAATTACTGCGGTTTGCAATTGGCATTAACCTTGCCTAATGAGCCTACCTTACAACTTATAGAAGAACCAACTATCGTCAAAAAAGTAAAGATTAAAAATATCAAAATCAAATTACAATATGTAGCAACAGATACACCCTATTACATATCAGAAGAACCCATAACAAAACGTCTATGGAACAAAGTTATGAATACGAATGAAACGGAAGCAGATATTATTGTAGATAAAACAGATAATGAATGGTATAAATTTTTAGAGAGATGTAGAAAAATAAGTCACGAACCACTTAGTTTTGCTTCTGAATTGGAGATAGAACAAGCAGTAGAAACAAAAATCATACTCCTACCTAAAACTAAAAAAGCAAAACAGCGCCACTGGGAGAAAGATATTCATAGTATACAAAAACATAGAAAAAATGCTAAAAAAGCACAGAAATGGGCAGATTTAATAGGAGTACAAATCAAAACTACAGATGACCCTACATTGCTACTCTATACTACGCCAGAAAAAAATGACCAACCGAGATGGTTGGTCATTAGAAAATAGTATAACAATACATTATTGCATGCCAGTTATCATATCTTCACTTCATCTATTTGTTCTCCTGATTGCAATTTATAAGTGTATATATACAATGTATTTTTCGTTGCTACAATGTATTCATACACTGCTTCGCCCGAAAAAGAACACTCGTAATTATTTTTCTCTTTTATTGAATAGGTTTTCTTTGAAGCATTAGTAGCTATATACAATGTAGGTTGTTGTTCCACCCAAAAACGCTCTTTATACTTCACCAATTTGCGTGCATAATTGTGGTCATGTCCGGAAAACACTACATCTGCCTCGCGCAATGCACCATAAAAACTCAACCATATACATGGATTTTGTCTACCTTTAGCAGTACTAAATACAGGGTGGTGCATCATCACAATAGTATATTTATCTTTCGCTTCGCGCAGGGTCTGTTTTAGCCACAATCCAACGCGTGTATAATCCGACAACCATTGCAAACCATCCGTATTGATTGTTATGATGCGCATTTGCGGAAAATCTACAAAATAACTTGTTCCTTCAAAGCGATCAATTCCATTACTTGGATTAGGAAAGATAGTTTTCCATTGTTTAGGTAATTGTTTTATTATGCCTTTTCTATGTTCGTGATTTCCAGGAATAGATATCACGGGCAATGTATCAAACCCTGTACCCACGATAGAGCGATAGAGCATTTGCTCATAATAGAAATACGGACGCTCCATCCAGTCACCTAATTGTGCATAGAAATCCACATTCGGATGACGTTCTGCAAGAAGCGCATAATCGTAATTCTCCAATTGGTTGTGTATATCGCCCAATATAATAAACTGCAACGTATCTTTCTGCATACGTTGCAATGTATATTCATTAGCGAAAGTATTTAATTGCAACTGAATGGTATCTCCTTCCCATATAGGTTCGGGCGGATTACCAAACCAAGCCTTCCAGCGGATAGTGCATACGATGGCACCACCTACCAGAAAGCTTGATAATATTATTAACCAAATCTTACGTTGCATTAGAATGGCAAGTCTGTGGTTTCATCACCACCTGCTACTGCATCAAAAGTAGCAGTATTAGATTGTGGAGCTGCCACTGGCGCAGCCGCAGGAGCTTCTACTACAGTAGCACCTGCCGCTACCACACCTTGCTGAATTTTCCAAGCACGAACAGAAGTGTACCAACGACCATTAAACTCGCGGCTCTCAATATCGAAAGACACGGTTACTACATCGTCCAATTGGCAAGGGTTGGCTTTGATACGGTCTTCACCAAACACCTCAAAGTGTACCTTACGAGGATATTGCTCCTGTGTCTCAAGCACATAAGCTTGGAGTTTCCACTCCTTGCCAGAGGTCTTGCTTACGCCACCTTGCTCTGGCAATACTTGTATAATCTTACCTGAAATTTCCATACTGCTTATCCTTTAATTGCTGCTACACCTGGGAGTACTTTACCCTCGATAGCCTCGAGCAATGCACCACCACCAGTAGAGATATAACTTACGCGGTCAGCCATGCCGAACTTGTTCACGCATGCTACGCTATCACCACCACCAATCAAACTGTATGCACCATTGTCGGTTGCAATAGCGATTGCCTCAGCGATTGCTTTAGAACCAGCAGCGAAGTTGTCGAACTCGAACACACCTGCAGGACCGTTCCAAAGGATAGTCTTAGCACCTTCGATAGCAGCAGCAAATGCTTTGCGGCTCTCTGGACCAGCGTCCACACCTTCCCAACCCTCTGGGATAGCATTGCTTGGGCAAATTTGGGTGTTAGCATCGTTAGAAAAATCATCAGCTGCTACGCAGTCGGTAGCCAATACGAGGTTCACACCTTTTGCCTTAGCTTGAGCGATGATGTCAAGAGCGAGCTCGAGTTTGTCGTTCTCGCAGATAGATTTACCAATCTCGCCACCATTTGCTTTAGCAAAAGTATAAGTCATACCACCGCAGAGGATAAGGTTGTCCACCTTGTCCATAAGGTTCTCGATGATACCAATCTTTGTAGAAACCTTAGAACCACCCATGATAGCAGTGAAAGGACGCTTGATGTTGCTGAGTACATTATCTACAGCTTGTACCTCTTTCTCCATGAGGTATCCGAGCATCTTGTTGTCAGTATCGAAGTAGTCAGCGATCACAGCGGTAGAAGCGTGTTTGCGGTGAGCAGTACCAAATGCGTCGTTTACATAGCAGTCAGCATAGCTTGCGAGTGTCTTAGCGAACTCTTTTTGACTTGCTTTCATCGCTTTCTTAGCCTCCTCATATGCAGGATCCTCTTTATCGATACCTACTGGTTTGCCTTCCTCTTCTGGATAGTAGCGAAGGTTCTCGAGAAGGAGTACCTCGCCTGCTTTGAGTGCAGCAGCTTGCTCAGCTGCTTTAGCGCAATCCTCAGCAAATTGTACTGGAGTACCAAGTGCAGCGCTCACAGCGTCAACGATTTGCTTCAAGCTATATTTAGCAACCACTTTGCCTTTTGGTTTACCCATGTGGCTCATAATAATGAGCGCACCACCCTCTTCGAGGATATGCTTAAGGGTTGGCAACGCACCACGGATACGGGTATCGTCGGTAATCACTCCATTCTCGTTCAATGGTACATTGAAGTCCACGCGAACAATCGCTTTCTTTCCAGCGAATTTGTAATCATTAATTGTCATAATCCTTTATATATTTATATTGTTTTTAATTTACCTTATTTTGTTTACCCTTACTATACCTTTGGTATAGGTCGTGGAAAGCGAGCGCAAAGGTACAAAGAAAATTTTATTCCTACAAATTTTTCAAATATCTTTTTCAATCTTGCTAAACTCACCTAACACTTTCTTTAATAATAAAAATAGAATTTATTAAAGATTCCTTTATTATTATTGCATTTGGAAAATGTGGATAACATTCGTACTATATTATTTTTTAGCTACTTAACGGATTAAAAATGGTGTATATTTTTTTTTATAAAAAGGATAACTATATGTTTTCAGTTTTCTATTCTATATTTTCATCGCAATTGTTGAAAAATTGTTTATAACCATTTTTTCAGTTTGAAATACAATAAGATAGCCAATGTAAAAACTAACATTAGTCCTACTGCAAATGGATAACCTAATTTCCATCCTAACTCAGGCATAAATTCGAAGTTCATACCATACATACTTGCTATCAATGTAGGTGGCAAGAATACTACGTTCACCACAGTAAAGATTTTGATAATCTTATTCTGCTCAATGTTAACAAGACCGAGGAAGGTATCCTGGAGGTAATCCAAACGATCAAAACCAAATCGTGTATAGTCGAAAAGTGAGTTAATATCCTTGATGATCATTGTTAATCGTGGTTGTAACTCAGTAGGGAAGAAATCACACTTGAGAAAGTTGCTAATCACGCGTTGTTTATCCATAATATTCTGACGGATGATGGTCACTTTTTCCTGAAGGTCCTTGATTTGGATAAGTACCTCTTCGTCCACATGATCTTTCGCGTTGATTTCACTAGATAGTTTGGTAATCATATCTGTGGTATCCTCAATCATATCTGCGTCTCGCTCTACACGTGTTTCCATCAATGTCACTAATACGTGATATCCTGTAGGAAAATTACGTGTATTCATTAACATTTTCTTTACAGTTTCATTGAAACTTGCCAATTCCGCGTCGCGAGTAGTCACCAAGATGCTATTCTTCAAAATAAAGTTTACAGGTTCTGTTTCAAAGTTATCGCGTAGGAAGTTAGAGTTGGCGACAATCGAGTCATCTGTCTGAATATAACGAGATGACATCTCAATTTCTTCCATTTCTTCATCTTCCTGAATGTCAATCTTGAGAAAATCCTCCAGTACGCCCTCTGTCTTATCGCTTACGTCGAGCAGGTCAATCCAGATGATATCTTTCTTATCAAGACTACTGAGGATATTGACGCTGCGGCCTACCTTGATTTTGTCTTGTTTGTCTTTGTCTCTATAGAATATCTTGAGTTCTGCCATTCGTGTTCGGCAATCGAACGAGAGTAATTTTAAGACAATTGGTGTCAACCTGTCGTCAATTATTGACAATTATTTTTTTTGAAACAAAAATACGCTGCGCTATGCTTGCTACAAAAATAAATAAAAATCAAAGGTCATCTTTTGTTTTTGCTCTAATAAAATGCAGCGAAGCCGCATTTGGAGAGCAAAACAAAAAGTTTTTTATACTCGGTGTTCGTTATCCTCTATGCCGTCAGAGGTTTTTAATGGTTAGTTAGAATTTTGAATTAGTTGGGTGAGGGAGATGAATTCATCGACACTCAGTTGTTCAGGGCGCTTCGTGAAGATGGGGTCGTTGAGGATAGGATTTTCCTTGCCAACTAGTCCCATCAGCGAATTGCGCATCTGCTTTCGGCGCTGGTTGAATGCTGTCTTCACTACATTCTTAAACAGCGCCTCGTCGCAGCCCAATCCTTGGCGGTTATTGCGAGTCATGCGAATAACCGCCGATTTGACTTTCGGCGGAGGATTAAACACATGCTCGTCCACGGTAAATAAATATTCTATATCGTAATATGCTTGTAGCAATACACTCAATATGCCATATGCTTTCTTGCCAGGCTTGCTGGCAATACGCTCGGCTACTTCCTTCTGAATCATACCCGAACAGATAGGGATACGATCCTTATTATCAAGCACTTTGAAGAAAATTTGACTGCTGATATTATATGGGTAGTTGCCTATCACGCAGAATTCTCCTTCGGGATAGATGATATTCAAATCCAGTTTCAAGAAGTCGCCCTCGATGAGGTGCAACTCGGGGTACCACTCTTTGAGGTACGCCACACTTTCTCTATCAATTTCGATAGCGGTAGTTTGTAGATTAGGATTTTTGAGGAGATACTGCGTGAGCACACCCATGCCAGGACCGATCTCTAAGACACGACCCTCGCTAATGGTTTCAGCTATTCGTTGGGCGACACTCAGGTCCTTCAAGAAATGCTGACCCAGAAATTTCTTGGCTCTTACTTGTTGCATTTTGCTGGTGATAGTCGTCCATAGTGACAGTTAATAGTTGATAATTAAAGGTTAATCTTCGCTTTGGCAGCAAAATATTTTGTCAAATCATAAATTTTTAGTACTTTTGCAGCCGAAAACAAATCAGCGTGCAAAATTACAAATTTTATTTCATAAATGCAAGCATTATCGCAAATAATTACTAAAATCATTGATTTTTTCTATCGTCCTTTTAGTAAATATATCCCACAACAGCTTTTCCGTTATGCTGCATGTGGTGGTGGCAACATGGTGCTTGATTGGGTGCTCTATTTTTTACTCTACAATTTTGTCGTAGGTCATGAATTGGTATATATATATCTGCCTTTACACTTTACACCTTACACTTTACACCATTCCATCTGCCTCACCCCTCACGTGTTGACGTTGCTTTTAGTGTTTCCCATTACTCTTTTTACAGGTTTTTGGTTAAATAAATACGTTACTTTCACGCAGTCTTCTTTGTGTGGTTACAATCAACTTTTTCGTTATATTCTTATTGTTGCAATTAATTTATTAGTCAATTATTTAGGACTAAAATTCTTTGTAGAAGTTTGCGGTATTTATCCTACTCCATCTAAGATGCTCATTACCATCATCACGATTATTATCAGCTTCTTCGGACAGAAATATTTTTCTTTCAAAAAATAATATCCTCTCCTTTACACTTTACACCTTACAACTTCACCCTTAATAGCGCATGCACATCTGTGCGAGTGCTTTTTTTATCATGTTCTATTGCCCATGCATTTTGATATACTGTTTCGCTCACACGCAGATATACGGAGAATGTATCATTGATTTTGTACCGCGCATTCAACCAGAATCGTCCACCTATACCATATACGAAAGGTATTGCATATGCATATAGCACATCGTTCTCGTAAATATACACCCTGTTGTTCCACTCCTTGGCGTTAAACGCTTGTGCTCGCAGTTGCAGTACGATAGGCACATCAGCGAAATGATACTCTATGTCTTGAAACAACGACCAGCCATAGCTCCACTTCTCTTTAGTATATACCATATTCCCATCCGCTTGTGTCTTCAGTTTCCATGATCCTAAGTCCCATATTGTATTCCACCGTGCAGAATAAGTGTTTATCTCGTTCTTCTTTTTGGCACGCAAACGCATATGCATTTTGTAGTCTTTTTTTGGTACAAAATCTGCTTGTGCAATTGTTTCATATCCCTCTTTCCAAATATCACAAAAAACCGACAACTGCCAGTTTTTCAATCTATTAAACTCAACTCCAAAATATCCACCATGCTCATCATAAACTCTTGTTTTAGATGACAATGCATTGGCGTATATATTATCATATTCGGGCGAATAGTAGCGATAGATTGCCACCAAATTGAGGTCGCTAATTGGATTTACTCTTAGTCCCATTATAGTTCCCCAACTCCATTGTTCTGTATGCGAAGCGGCCACTTCGCCCCATACATCGACCTTGCCCCAGTTATACCGCACATTCGCTCCTATTGCTCCCTTATTTTCTTGCCTAATAGCCTCATCGCCTTTCGTCTCTCGTCTCATTGCCTCAATCCCCGTCACTCCTACTTTCAACTTCTTCCATCTTGCTGTAATATTTACGCCCATCACATGCTGCCATGCTTCCGTTTTCTGATCTTCCCGTAGCGAGTAGAATGCACTCACATCTGCCCATTTTATCCTTGCTGTAGCGCCCACACCGTGAAAATAGTTGTAACTATCGCCTACCGAACTAAATTTCTTTAGTCCTTCGTCCGTCGTTGCTGTGGACTGAATATACGCACTTTTGCCTCGTTTGAATGGGCTACCGACCACCAATCCGTAGCCAAAATTCGCCTGATAATTGCCTGCTACGATTGTTTTTATCGGACCAATATCTTTGAGCTGCACATATCCACCATAATCCCATCTTTCGCTCAAAGCCAACTGCCCATCGCCAATAGCCATCATAGCTGTCACACCTGCTTGTACACGATTTTGATAGTTAAATCTGTATCTCAACTTGCTGTATATCGGATCACCGTCAAAGTCCTCTATATTCCGCGCATCCACTCTTAATGTCATTTCGTGCTTTGCGTAATGAAATACTTCCCTAAAATATATATCCTTTCCTTTCGCCTCTAACCTGTCGCTTTTCGCATCCACCTTCACAAATGGCAACAAATTCCGTATCTCATAATCCTTTAGACAATCAATAAGTTGCAGTTCATAAATTTCTTTAAAACCATGCTCATACTGATACATTAATATAGCATCAATTTGTTCGTCACTCAGAAATATCAATCGGCTTAAATCTTCCTGTTTTACTTCGTTCAAATCCATTGGATTCTCCGCTATGTTCAATAGTTCTTCTTCTATATCTTCATAGGGGCAATCGGAATCTTCGGAGAGTTGATTAAAGATATCTTCCAGCACATTTTCTACACCAATATATTGTCCATGTGCAGCCATCGCCACACACAACCAAAAGCACATGATTATTCGTCCTATCTTGTTCATTTCGACTGCAAAAGTACGAAAAAATTACGACATACTCAAAAAAATTTGTCTAATACATATTTTTTCACTATCTTTGCAGCCGAAAATGAAACAGAATAAATCATACCTCCGTATTTTTAATACGCTGCTTATCCTTGCAGCGTATGGTTATTTGGTTTATCGCCTCACTATTTTCGATGATTATTCATCTTTTCTTACGGCTTTCCAGACTGCTGATATAGGTCTTTGGTTTACGCTCATTGCTATCGTTTTGCTTATGCCTTTTAATGTAATTGCAGAAGCAGGCAAATGGCGTTTGCTGCTTCGCAAGACCGAACCCATGACTATCTGGGGCGCACAGCGTCAGGTTTATTATGGTTATGTAGGTGCCTTTATCACGCCTTACCATGCAGGCGACTATCCTGCTCGAGCGATGCTCCTCAAGAATAAAAGCAATTTCTCCGCAGCTGTTGGTGTAGGTCTTGTAGGTACTATTGCTTTGCTCGTAGTGGAACTTATATTCGGCGTGCCTGCCACATGGCTTTTTATCAGTTATAATCCGAATATCCCAATGCAGTATTTCGCTATTGCGTTTATTGTGTTGGTCTTGATGTTGAGTTTCTTGCCTCACCTTGTGCGCTATCTCTCACGACGTGAGTGGAAGAACGCCCAAATGCAGCAGCTTTCCGCAGCTTTGTCGCATATGTCATATCCGCTGTTCATGAAGACTATTGCGTGGTCAATGCTTCGTTATGCTATTTGGGCACTTCAGTTGGCACTTACTTTGCATTTCTGTGGTGTGGATATGACTTCGGTGCAATATATGATTGCCATTCCGTTCTACTACATGGTGGTGGCTATTTTTCCTTCTCTCCCAGCGCTCAATATTGCAATTCGTGGCAGTTGGTCGCTAATTATTTTTGGCGTTTTCAGTCAGAACACAGCTGGTATCGCTTTGGCAGTCCTGCTCATCTGGCTCATTAATACGGTTTTGCCTATGCTCATCGGCTCCATCCTATACCGCAACGGCAAAACCAAATAATTTGAAACAAGCAGCCTTGCTGCGTGAAACTTTGAAACCCTTAAAACTTTTATAAATATGACACTTCATTTCACAATCAACTACCAAGCGCAATGGGGACAACAGCTTGCTGTTCTCTACGCTGCGGATGCGGACATCACTACCGCATCGCCTGTGACTCTTCCTATGGACTGTCACGGCAACTCTGAGTGGTCGGCTCAAGTCACACTCAGCGACATCCATAAGTACATCTCTTATTGCTATGTAGTCCTCGACGAACAAGGCAATATTCTCCGCCGCGAGTCTATGCCTCACCTTCTCGAGTGCCAACCTGGCAACATCGTGCTACGCGACCTCTGGCAAGACAAATCTCAATCGCTCTTCGCTTCTAAGGTCTTCAGTCAAGTACTCTTCGCACATCGTGCGCCTGTAGCCGCTAAGAAAGCTACTGGCAACATCACCCTCAAGGTCTCTGTACCTCGCCTTGAGCGTCATCAGGGTGTAGCTATCATGGGTAATATCGCCGCTCTCGGCGAATGGGATCGTACCAAAAAACTCCCTATGACCAATAGCCAATTGCCTATCGCCAATATCCATAACTACAACCCCGAATGGACCGTCACTTTCCACGCTAAACTCGGCTCTGTAGTGGAGTACAAGTATGTTATCTACGACCTCAAGTCTGGCGACATCGTGGACATGGAGTGGGGTGAGAACCGCAAGATCTGGGATGTACAACGTGCTAAGCACTATGTCATCTCCGACTCTCCTTTCCGCTACACCCAAGCCAACTGGAAAGGTGCTGGCGTAGCTGTACCTGTCTTCTCTCTCCGCTCTGAGAATGGCTTCGGTATTGGTGAGTTCCAAGACCTCAAGCTCCTCGCAGATTGGGCTGTACTCACAGGTCAAAAGATGATCCAAACCCTCCCAATCAACGACACTACCCTCCGTCACAACAACCTCGACTCATATCCTTACAACGCAGTTAGCGTCTTCGCACTCCACCCAATCTACCTCAATATCGAGAAGATGGGCACCCTCACTCCTACCCAACTCAAGAAGTATCGCAAGACACAGGAGGAGTTCAACGCCAAGACCATCGCAGACTACCAATGCGTTTACGACGAGAAGATGAAGTACTTCAAGTCCCT
The DNA here is from genome assembly GCA_017384225.1 of Paludibacteraceae bacterium. Classification (GTDB taxonomy): domain Bacteria; phylum Bacteroidota; class Bacteroidia; order Bacteroidales; family Paludibacteraceae; genus Colicola. The sequence goes on along the minus strand of JAFNUD010000009.1, from coordinate 75,313 downwards.
CTACAAGGCCGACAAAGCTACTCTCTTCGCTTCTGACGAGTATAAGACTTTCCTCGCTGCCAACGAGGGCTGGCTCTTGCCTTACGCAGAGTTCCTCTCTAAACGCGACAAACAACCTAAGGACTTCTACTGCTACCTCCAGTTCCATGCGGACAAACAGCTCCGTGAGGCGGTGGACTACGCACACTCTGTAGGCGTGGCATTCAAGGGCGATATTCCTATCGGTATCTCTCCTGACTCTGTGGACGCCAGCACCGACCCACACCTCTTCAACCTCTCTGCTTCGGCAGGTGCACCACCTGATGACTTCGATGCACGTGGTCAGAACTGGGGCTTCCCTACCTACAACTGGGATGTCATGGCTCAAGACGACTACCAATGGTGGAAGTTCCGTTTCACCAAGATGGCGGACTACTTCGACGCTTATCGTGTGGACCATATCCTTGGCTTCTTCCGTATCTGGCAAATGCGTAAATCGGATGTTTGGGGCCTCTGCGGTCACTTCTCTCCTGCTATGCCTTATTCGCTCCAAGACCTCTGGAACATGGGCGTGAAGCTCGATGAGGATCGCCTCACCAAGCCATATATCCGTGCTAACTTCCTTGGCGACACCTTCGGCTACGATACCGAGTATGTGAAGAACAATTTCCTCCTTACCAACGACGGATATATCTACTTCTTCCCTGAGCATCTCAACACCCAACGCAAGGTGCAACAGTTCTTCCTCAACCCTGAGAACCGTGCTGCTCACGAGAACAACTGCAATATCGACAATGTCCTCAACGGACTCTTGTATCTCCATTGCGAGGTGCTCTTCGTGCGTGACCAGAAGAACCCATCGATGCTCCACCCACGCATCGCGCTCTACCAGTCACACAACTACCAAGAGCTCTATGCCGACCAACGCCAACTCTTGGCTGACATCCACAACGACTACTTCTACCACCGCCACACTTCTTTCTGGCGCGAGTCTGCACTCAAGAAGTTGCCTACACTCATCGCTTCTACCGACATGCTCTGCTGCGGCGAGGACCTCGGTATGGTGCCATCATGTGTGCCTGATGTCATGAACCAATTGCAGATCCTCTCGCTCGAGATCCAACGCATGCCTAAGGACCCAACCGTAGCTTTCGCTCACCCAGCGGACGCTCCTTACCATAGCGTTTGTACCATCGGTACCCACGACATGAACCCTGTTCGTGCTTGGTGGGAGGAGGACCGCCAAGTCACTCAGAAGTTCTACAACGAGCAGATGGGTTGGTGGGGTGAAGCTCCACAGGAGATGACACCAGAAATTGCCGAATTCATCGTTAATCAGCACATGTATAGCCCAGCAATGTGGGTGATTCTCCCATTGCAAGATTGGTTTGCTATTGATGGTGATATTCGTTTGGCTGACCAACACGCTGAGCGTATCAACTTACCTTCTAACCCAGAGCATTTCTGGAACTACCGCATGCACCTCACCCTCGAGGACTTGCTCAAGAAGGACGCCTTCAACGCTCATGTTCGCTCCCTCACCCAAGTGAGATAATAGTTCTATATCATAATGCATCAATCGCCAGTGCTCATCAGCGCTGGCGATTTGCTTATCACCCATACCTTCGATAAAAGTCCAATGAAGCCTAATAACGCCCAATTCTCAGATGTGCTATTCTATATAATTTCCATAAAATAGTGTAAGTATGAACTTATTCACATCTCCGGTGGCTCCTGCGGACGTGCCTGCAGGTTTGCATCTATTCCATCAACGGCATGGAGGTATTTTTGTAGCGAAAAGCTTACAAAATACTTTTTTTAGGTTGATTATCTTTAACAAAATTGCTCAATCCAAATTTTTTGAGTAATTTTGCAGCGCAAAATTGTTTTTGATATGAAGAAATTTTACTCTCTTTTCGTTGCTGCTCTCTGTAGCGCAAGCATTTGGGCAACAGAAGGTGCTCTTTGTGGCAAGTTCACCATCAACGCACAAGGCGGGCAAGTCATATTCTCGCAAGGAAATCTCCAATACAAGGCGAGTACCGACACGTGGCGATTTGCCAAGAACCAGTACGATACAATCGGTTCACGCAATGCAAACATCAGTGCAGCTTATACCGGCTGGATAGACTTATTTGGTTGGGGCACTGGAAATGATCCGGTTAAAACCAACACCAACGAGAGCGCTTATAATCCGTTCTACGAGTGGGGCGCAAACCCCATTAGCAACGGAGGCAACGTTGCCAACCTGTGGAGAACGCTTACTTTCTTGGAGTGGGCATATGTTCTTAACTTACGCCCTAATTGTACCAACCTGTGTGGTAGAGCCACGGTGAACAACGTGCGTGGTTATGTGCTACTGCCTGACGATTGGACGTTGCCAAATGGTTTATCCTTTACTCCTGGTGCAACAGATTGGACCACCAACACCTATTACGCCGACGAGTGGCAGGAGTTAGAAGAAGCCGGTGCGGTCATGTTAGTTGCAAACGGCTTCCGTTATGGAGCTACGAATGTAGGTTCTTTTGGCGAATTAGTGATGTATTGGTCTGCTACCCCTACAGCGGATTATTCGGCAGGATGTGTTGGTTTCTTCAACGATTTGATTTATACCGACAATGCTCGTTCTAATGGTGAAGGCGTGCGTCTGGTACAAGACGTAACGAATGCTCCTACGGATATTCAGTCTCTGGCAAAAGATGGGCTGTCATCACTTTCCGCAAATAAACGTATCGTAGATGGAAAGTTGATTATCGAGCGAGACGGCAAGATTTATTCAGCCCAAGGTACGAAAGTCAAATAGCCCTGTCTTTTCACGCCCGCGCATAAATCCATATCTTTGCATCAAAATTTGCAGGATATGGATTTTTCTTTTGATTCTATAGCTATTGTCCCCGAGCTGATTTGTTTGTTAATTATTCCCGAATCGGGAATTCCCCGCCTCTAACCTCTAAACTGTAGCGCCTTTGGCGCGTCCACTAAACTGCGCTGCAAGCGCCTTTACACTTTACACCATACACCCTCCACCAGAAAATGGCGACTTTTTCGCCATTTATTTGCATATATGCAAAAAAAGTTGTATCTTTGTGCGCTAAAATATGTCTTTTTAATTGGGAAGCTGAATATGAAGAAAAATAAACATACCGTTATTGATCTTTTCGCAGGATGCGGAGGACTTAGTTTAGGCTTGTATCAGGCAGGCTGGCACGGTTTGTTTGCCATAGAGAAAAATGAGTTCGCATTTGAAACATTGCGCCACAACCTTATAGAGAACAAACAGCACTTTGATTGGCCAGATTGGTTGCCAAAAACAGCACATGACATCAATGAGGTGCTTAAAAAATACTCGGAACAATTAAAAGCTCTGCAAGGCAAGGTTGATCTTGTAGCGGGCGGTCCTCCATGCCAGGGATTTTCCATGGCAGGAAAACGTGTGGCTGATGATATTCGTAACCAACTTGTCTTTTCGTATATTCGATTTATTGACCACGTCAAGCCTAAAATGATTCTTTTCGAGAATGTAAAAGGTTTTACATATGCTTTCAAGAAGAATAAAAACGACAACGCACGTCCATACTCACAAATCGTTGTAGAAGAACTGCAAAATCTAGGATATGATGTGTGTCCACATATTATTGACTTCTCGGAGTACGGAGTTCCACAACGTCGCAAGCGTTTTATTCTGGTTGGAATTCAGAAAGAATTAAACCGCAGCGCCTCTGAGTTTGAGACTCTTCTTAAGGACAAGAGAAAAACCTTCCTAAAGAAGAAAAATCTATCAATCACCACAACATTAGAGGAGGCTATTTCTGATCTATTGCGGAGCTACGGGGAAACTCCTTCGTGTGATCGCAAGGGATTTATGGCAGGAAAATATGGCCCTGTTTTATCTGCTTACCAGCAATATCTACGAGGCGAACAATTTGTAGAGGGTGATGCTGCCGATAGCCATGCTTTTGCTAAACATACTGCAGGAAAATTAGCATGTTACAATCGTTTGTTAGCGGAATATCCTATTAGGGGCAAACGTATTGACGGCAAGGCTCGTGAACCATGGGGAATTCTTCAGCGTGGTATCACAGTTCTTGATCCTCATACTGTATCTCCTACTATCACTGGACAGCCAGATGATTATTTACACTACTGTGAACCTCGCGTTATGACTGTTCGTGAGTGTGCTCGTATTCAATCTTTCCCAGATTGGTATCAATTCCGTAAGAAATACACCACGGGTGGTCAGATGCGCAAATTAGAAGTACCACGATATACACAAGTAGGCAATGCTATTCCACCTCTCTTTTCAGAGTTGGCAGGTGTTGTGTTAAAACAAATGTTGATAGATGCAAGATAATTTACAATTTAGGGTTAGTGCTGAATTAAAAAACATTCTTGGTCGAGACTTGATTACAAGTCCCGATGTCGCTATTTTGGAATTAGTCAAGAATTCTTATGATGCACATGCTACCAAAGTAGAGATCACTTTTGATGAAGATTATTTGCGAATAGCAGATAATGGTAAAGGAATGTCAAAAGATGATTTAATCAACAAGTGGTTATTTGTTGCATATTCTGCCAAAAGTGATGGCACAGAAGATTCTTCATACCGCAGTAAGTTTAAACGTCACTATGCCGGAGCTAAAGGTATTGGTCGTATGTCATGTGATAGGTTGGCACGTTGTCTTACATTAACCACTCGAAGTTTAGAGACTAATAATACAGAGGTTTTATACGTAGATTGGAATATTTTCGAGCAAAATAAAAAACAAGAATTTGATACGATTAATATCCCTCATGAAACTTTAGATGATATCCCTCAGTTTCCTAATAATAATCAAACAGGAACCATTTTGGAATTTAGAGGATTGCATAATATTTGGGGTAGAAAAGAAATTCTTGCTATAAGAAAATCACTAGAAAAAATGATCAATCCATTTTCTAGTACAGATGACGATTTTCAAATAGAGATTATAGCTCCAAAGTATGTTAAGGCAGATAATGATGCCAAGTTTTCGTATGATAAAGTGAATGGAGTTATCGAAAACTCTATAGCAGATATTCTTAAACTCAAAACCACAAAAATAGAAAGTTTCGTAAAAGATGGAATAATTCATACGATCTTGCTTGATCGTGATAACAAGATGTACGAGATAGAGGAACCTAATAGATTCCCTAAACTTATATCTGCTCAAATCAGTTTGTTTTATTTAAATAGAGCCGCAAAATATAGTTTTTCCTCCAAAATGGGAATACAGCCCGTGAACTACGGAAATATATTTCTGTTTCGTAATGGTTTTCGCATTCTTCCTTTTGGTAATTACAACGATGATAGTTGGGGAATTAATCAAAGAACTCAACAAGGAAATAGGCGTTTTCTAGGTACGCGGCAATTATTTGGAAGAGTTGATGTAGAGACTGATGATATAAATGCTATCAAAGAGGTATCTAGTCGAGATGGAGGGTTAATTCAAACTGAAACATCAAAACAATTAATTGAATATTTCACATTAATACATCGTCGATTAGAGCGTTATGTAGTGGGAGTCCTTTGGGGTGAAGGTTTTGTAAGAAAAGAATATTTTAAAACACAACAAATAGCCTTACAAGAACGTGAAAATTTACAACTTATAGATAAAGATAGAGCATCAGCAGAACATTTGTATTCTATCCTCGGTAGCAAGATTGATTTTATGCAATTGATCAAAAGTCTTATTAACGATGCTAACATTAATATTCTCTACTATAATACTCAGCTGGCTGACATTGTATCTAATGTATCTAAAACAGAATTGATTCAAATGCAGATGATAGAAGATGCTCGCAAAGTAGCATATCAAACTGGCGATGCATACTTGATGGACAAGATTACTCAATTTGAGAATCACATGGATGAATTGCGTCGTCAAAAAGAAGAAGCCGATAAAAAAGCAGAGGAAGAACGAATTAAAGCGCAAACAGCACAGAAAAAAGCACAAGAAGAGCAACAAAAGAGAGAAAAGGAAGAAAAAAAACGTAAAGAAGCAGAAAAGAACTTAGATGCTCAAATTCAAAAAAACAAATATCTTCAGGCTACCCAAAACACATCAAAAGAGGTTCGTGACTTAATGCATGTTATATTAATTTCGTCAAATGATGCTATAAGTGTGATTAAAACAGCTAAAAATCAATGGGAGAATAATAATATACATGATTTAAGAACATCTTTAGATGAATTGGAATATCATACAGGAAAAATAAATAAACTATCAAAATTAATTACAAAAGCTGACTTAACTTTATTAGCTCAGTCTAATTTGGTAGATATTCAAACATTTATTGAGGAGTATTTTGCAAATTACAAAGATCTAAAGATACAATATTATTCAACCATAGTAGAGCCTCTTGAGAAAAAAATTCCTGTTTTGGATTTGTCTATAGTTTTGGATAATCTTAAGAGCAATTCAAATAAAGCAGGTGCAACAGAAATACGAGTGGACTTTTCAAGAAATGGCAGAACGTACATTGTTGACTTTACTGACAATGGTAAAGGAGTAGATTTGAACACTTTCACTTCTGAGAGTATTTTTGAGGAAGGGATCACTAATCGTAGAGGAGGATCTGGCATAGGATTAAGTACAATTCGTGAACGTATGAGAGATAGTCTCAATGGGGATATTCAGTTCATAGGAAATGGTCTGCACTTTAATACTGGTGCAACTTTCCGTTTAACATTTGAATAAGAATTATGAAACAAAAGAAATGTATATTAGTGGTTGATGATAAGCCACAGACTGCAGTGATCAAGAGCATAACAACTAGATTGTCTAATGATTTTGATTTAGATTTTATACCAATTCGTACTGCAGATGCAAAATTAAAGAAAGACAATTCAGAAGAATTGGATATAGATAAACTAAAGAACCAAATAAAGGAACGTATTCAACAAAAACGCGTTGATATTGCACTGACTGATTTCGATTTGGAATGTGGTGATGATTTTACAGGATTGAATGTAATTCACATGGTGCGTGAAATACGCCCCAAATTGAAATTCTTTATTTATTCTGGTAACTGGAATAAGGTGATTGCGAATGTAGTAGGCAAAGAACATAATGAAGCAACTATTGATGAGCTAGTGGAAGGAATAAACAAACTCATTAAAGCCCAAATCATTGACTGTATAGATAGAACAGACTATCAAGAAAGACTTATTGAATATTTACAAAAAGAGCAAAATGATTCTGTAGAACAACGTCTAATTAAATTGTTGCGTTCAAATAAAGATTTTATTTTCCAATCTTGCTATCCTGAATTCCAAGAAAAATCATTTGGAGAAATTGCAGATATTATAGAAAATAATTCTGATGCAAGGTCAGAAGAGTGGATTGATGCAATACTATCTCAAACAATCGCATACCTTACCACAGTAAACCATGAGTAAAATAGTATGCATATATTCTTTGGAAAGAGATCATACAACCGACTTCTTGCAGTGTTTGTGTGATCACATTTGTACCACCTTATCTGCTGTTCAGATAGGATATGATGTGGATAGTGATGATGATACTTTGGAGGAAATCTATGATGCCGTTAAGAAAGCAGACACGGTTTTATTTCTTGGTCATGGAACAAGTGATAGTTTGTTTGCAAGCGGTAGTGATGAAACAGAATTATTTGGCAAAGCGAATGTAATGTTATTGGCTAATAAACAACTCTTTTTATTAGCTTGTAACTCTGCAGAATTTATTAAGAAATACAAATTAACCAATGCTATTGGATTTGGCAAAATGCCTACAAGTTTGGATGATGCACGTCATTGGAAAAATCTACATAAAACAACGATAGAAGATTTCTCGAGAGACGATATAGATATTTACAATAAAGCTCTTGTTGATGCTTTATGTAATAGTATTTCTTTGGAAACGATTAGTGACTATTCTTTATTCCGAGAAAGATTTAAATTTCAAGTCAGTAGAGAAATTGTCAACTGTCTAATCCAACATAAGGATAAAGAAAATTATCGTAAAATTGCTGATTTACTTTTTTATTTACAAAAAGATATGATCATAAAACAATAAAACTTCTGTGACACAAAAGGAAACGGAACCATCTATAACCCAACTTCAAGAGTGGTATTTCCAAAAATGGAAATAACCAAGAAGGACAAACTACAAAATCACCTCTAAGAAGTTAGATACAAGAAAAATATATGTCATTTAACAAAGAATTATTTGATAAAGCTATTGAACAGTTTGATGTCAATGCAGCAAAAGAAAGACTTGCTGAGTTGAATATCAAACGAGAAGAGTTTGTTAAACACTTCACACCTGAGTATATAGCAGTGATGCCTATAGATGAGTATGTTATTGGATGGGGAAAGACTGACAAATTGAATTTTAGCTACGACTTAGAATGGACTTTATCTGGTCTTGGTAGTTTTCGCGGAGGCTCATCTGCTAAATTTGGAGTATGGTACAACAAAGAGAAAAAGACATATTTGCACCTTAAAAAATATGCGGACTATAATGTTGCATATAATGATGTTCGTCAAAATATCCTAAGCTTGTTAGACGCGGGAGGCCAAGATAATATCCAATCCATTATTGATAACCCACTAAGTTTAACTTTCAAAGGAAAGATTCTTTCGGTATATTATCCTACAAAGTATATTAATATTTTCAAGGATGAGCATCTAGATTTTTTTCTAGATGGTTTTGGTGTAGAAACTGATGTTGACACTGAAGAAGAAAAAAGAATGCTTCTTGCGGAAGTTAAAAAGAAATATTCTGTGTTCAATGATTGGTCATTGCAATTATTTAGTAAATTTTTGTACGAAGCTTATCCTGGACATCCAGATAGACAAGATCTAGCAACAAGCAAAACAATTTCTACCGATTCTTGTTTAGAATATCCTATTGCAAATTATATCACAAAGGATGATTCTAGAGAGTTTACACTAGATGAGTTGAAACAGATAGTACTTAATTTACGTGCTTCTGGTCTAGAAAAAAATATGGCTTTACATTTGTTTGGTATTCTTTATGCCAAGCAGATAGGGAATTTATATGGAAGAATAGCAAAAGAGGCCCTCGCATCAGATACATTACACATAGAGATACAAAAGGGTATAAAATTAGGAAATTTCCTTAGAGAAAAAATCAGTGATATTGCATTTCCAATTCTCCAAGTTCCTAGTGAAGAAAAATATACCAATTATCTTCGTGCTCTTCGTACAAAGCCGTTTATGTTGCTAGCTGGTATCAGCGGTACAGGTAAGAGTCGATTAGTGCGCGAGTTAGCATTTAAGAGCTGTCCTAATATAGACGATTTGCAAGCTGACAAGACAACTCCTGGCAACTACTTGATGATCGAAGTCAAGCCAAACTGGCATGATAGTACTGAGATATTAGGTTATTACAGCAATATATCTAAAAAATACCAGTTTACCAAATTTATCCATTTCCTGGTAAAAGCAAAGAAATATCCAAAAGTGCCTTTCTTTGTTTGTTTGGACGAGATGAACCTTGCCCCAGTAGAGCAATACTTTGCAGAGTTCTTAAGTGTGATTGAGACTCGCAAAAAGAATGATAATGCAATAGTTACTGGTACTTTGGTAGAAGCACAACGAATGAGAGAACTGGAAGGTTGGACCGAAGGTGATCTTACTTTACCAGACAATGTGTTTATCATCGGTACTGTGAACATGGATGACACTACTCACCAATTCTCTCGTAAGGTGATAGACCGCGCTATGACGATTGAGATGAATGGTGACAAGTTGGCTAACATGTTTGGTCGTAGCGGAGATCTTTGCTATTTAGATGAAGGTGTATGGCCTTTGGAGAGTTTCAAGGCAGTTCATGTATGCGCAGATGAAATGTTGAAGGAACTTAAGCTGGATCAAGCTGATACCTTGAAACAAGGATTGGTCAATAAGCTGGATGCTATAAATATTTGTCTCAAAAACACACCATTCCAGGTTAGCTATCGCGTATTGAATGAGATGTGTGTGTATGCTGGAGTATTGCTTTCTGAAGGATTGACTATCGATGCGGCAATTGCACAAGCAGTAGATCAAATTACCTTAATGAAAATTCTCCCTCGTATTGAAGGTGATGAGGATATGTTTGTAGTTGACAAACAGAACAAGAATCGATTGGAGATGATGATGGAACTATTTGACGAGAATAGTGAGTCATATAAGAAACTGGAAGAAATGAATAACCGCTTAGACTCCGGATTTACCAGATTCTGGCCTTAAATGAATGTTATTTAGTAGCATCCAATAGATAACATGTTGTTGTGAAGAAGCTGTAAATAAGTTTAATTAATGACTAATACGTAGAAACGAGTAATATGAAACCAATAAAGATAGGAACATTGTTTAGTGGTATTGGTGCATTTGAACATGCACTTAAGCAACTAAATATTAAACACGAAATATTATTTGCATGCGATTGCGGAGAACGCGAATTGCCACTGAAATATAGTGATTTATTTACATTAACAAATGGATTTACTGCAGAGCAGATTTTGAATTACTGTACAGACTACATTAATAAGGTTGGTGTTGGAGTTCAATTTCGTCAAATAGAAATAGAATTATTGGTTTCAATTCTTACCAGAGATAGAAGTAAATGCGATAGCAATAGTGCTATTGTTTTAACTTACAATAAGACTGGTAGAAAAAGCCCCGTAAAACACAAATTGACATTAACCCAAGATCAAATTATACAATTAACCCCTAACATGTCAATGAGCGAACGTGAGGAATATGTTAATGCTAGATATAATGAGATGGGAGAGCATAATTATGTAAAGGACGCCTATTTTGCTAATTATAATGTAACCGAAGATCAATGGCATGAGGATATAAGATTTTTAGACGCTACTCCTTATGAGGGAGATATTGATATTATGATTGGTGGAAGCCCATGTCAAAGTTTCTCAAATTACGGAAAAAAATTAGGATTAGAAGATGTAAGAGGTACATTGTTTTATGACTATGCACGTATTATCAAAGAATCTCAACCTAAAATTTTTATATACGAAAATGTTCAAAATGTTACGCGTAATGATGGAGGAAAAACATGGAAGGTAATGTTGGATGTTTGGAAATCATTAGGGTATCATATTGAATATTCCATATTAGACGCAAAGGATTATAACCATCCACAACTACGTACTCGATTATTTTTAATTGGTTTTAGAGAGGATATCTACAAAACTGCATATCAATTCCCAGAGAAACAGGAACTAACTCATAAAAGTACAGAGTATTTAGAATCTTCTCCTGTTGATAATATCTATTATCTTGGCAAAAAAGGTTTTGAATGGATCACAAATCCGGATAAAAATCTACGTCGATCACGTGTAAATCAAGATGTGATAGGATGTCAAACTGCTAACCAACAAGATAACTGGATTGGTGACTTTAGGGTAGAACGTCCTCGCGAAGAGCACTATGATAACGGCCGAATATATATCGGTAAATTCGATTTTGGCTGTGGGCTAGAGGATGCTGTTGGACGCAAAATGACTCCTAGAGAATGTATGCGTTTAATGGGATTTGACGACACATTTAACATAGTCGTAAATGATAGTATTGCATATCGTCATGCAGGTAATTCTATTGTTGTTCCTGTTTTAAAAGCAATTATAAATTCACTACTTAAATACTTATAATTATGCCTATACAAGTTGGAACTGTTGATGGACTAATAAACATCACAGATAAAATTAAAACATGCTTTGTTGAAGCTATAGATAAGTTTGATAAAGAAGTTTTTTCAAAAGGAATTATCGATGATCTTGCAATTGCACTAGGTGATGCATTTCAAAGATACACATATCCAGTATATTCGGGCAATGCTACAGAATATACAATAAAGTCTTTGAATAATGAAGTTACAACCAAAACAGGTAATAAGCAAAGCCCTGCATATGTTACATATTGTAAAAAAATGGGGTTATTGAAGACTGATGGAACAACTTGTTTTGAATTAACTCCATTGGGAAGAGCCCTGAAGGATGGTGATATTCTACTAAAAGAATATGCTTTACTTTATATGTCAAAGCAGGGCGTCTTTGTTGACGGTGTGTATAGAGGAAATTTATTAGTAGATGTTGCAGAGTTTTTCAATAAGTATTCTTATATAACGACCGAATTATTAAGTGAATATATAGCTCAAAAATATAATAAAAGTGATTTCTCAAAAACCAGGTTTGATATTATTATTGGAGCATTGTCAGCAGCCAATTTGTTAACTAAGGTTGGGAATGCTAATACATATGTTTTATCTGGTATATATCCTGCGTCTGTTTTAAGATATCTATACGATAACAGAGAGAAGATTAGTGCAGCATGTTTAGACTCCGATGACGCTTATTCCTATTATATTGGAAACTTTGAAAATGGTTTATTAGATGTTCTAAACTCGTCAAGTGTAGAGCTAATCAAGGACGAATATCCTAATTTGACTAAATACATCCACTCAACGTCTAAAAGGTCTAATATTTTACTTACGAAATCATCCCACTTCTCCTACCTCGCCGCCCTTCGTACCAAGCCATTTATGTTATTGGCCGGTATATCGGGAACGGGTAAGAGCCGTATTGTTCGTGAGTTAGCATTTAAGAGTTGTCCACCAGAACTGCAGGATGAAGATGCAACAACACCAGGTAACTATCTAATGGTAGAGGTAAAACCAAACTGGCATGATAGTACTGAGATTTTGGGTTATTATAGCAATATTGCAGGACAATATCAATATACAAAGTTTGTGAAGTTCCTGGTCAAGGCAATGATGTTTCCTAATGTGCCATTCTTTGTTTGTCTGGATGAAATGAACCTTGCTCCAGTAGAGCAATATTTTGCTGAGTTCTTGAGTGTGTTAGAAACACGTAAGAAAGGTGAGAATGGTATAACAACGGGAGTGTTGGTTGGACCAGAAGCATTTGCTTCCATAAGAAATGCTGAAGCTGGTAATGGATATGTAGCTAAATATCTCTGTCCAGAACTGAATATAAATATTCCATACCATATTTATAAAAATCCATCTCTAGCAAAGGTCGGTCTTACTTTACCAGATAATGTATTTATCATTGGTACTGTGAATATGGATGATACTACTCACCAATTCTCTCGTAAGGTGATAGACCGCGCTATGACGATTGAGATGAATGGTGAAGATCTTAATCAGATGTTTGGAGGCAGTTGTGCTCTGCAATATCTGCCAGAAGATCAAATAATGCCACTATCCGAATTCCAACCTAAATATGTGAATGCAGACGAAGTAATGGAAGAGCATCCTGAAGCAGCAGAAACATTACAAACAGAATTAGTGGCAAAATTAGAGGCCATTAATGCTTGTCTCAAAAATACTCCATTCCAAGTTAGCTACCGTGTATTGAATGAGATGTGTATTTACGCAGGAGTAATGCTTGATAGCGGAAAAGATGTTGATGAAGCTATTGCTGCTGCGGTAGATCAAATCACTCTGATGAAGATACTGCCTCGTATAGAAGGTGATGAGGATATGTTTGTTGCTGACAATGAGAATAAACTAATGCAACTACAAAAATGCTTTGCAGAGAAATCAGCTTCCTATAAGAAACTAGAAGAGATGATAACTCGTTTGAAGAGTAGTAGTTTTACAAGATTCTGGCCTTAATGCATAAAACAGTATTAAAATATTGTCACGAGGATTTTGATATACTCATTCAAACGAATGAGATTGATACCGCTTGGAATAGATTCCAAGGGCGTATTAACTATCGCAATGAAGGTTCCGAAGAAAAATCAAATCCGTTTTCGTATTGTGCATATGAAGCAAGTAAGGGTTTTGATGATGTGCTATTGTATAGCTATCAGGAAGATAAATTGGTTTCAATAGAGCTCAGTAAACACTATTGGCCGGTAGTATACGAGACGAACAAGTATCATATTGTTTTTCAATTTAAGATAGACCCCGGAACGCCAAATGTAAGACATATTAGGAGAGATATCGAAGATGCTTTCTTCTATAATATGAGGCAGTTCACTGGTGATATTAGCTTCCTGAATGAGCCAGGACTGTTCCGATTGGGGATAGAATATCAAAAGGAAGGACGAAGTCATGAGGAGTGGATTACCTTCCAAGTTGTCTCTCCTAAATTAGATGTAAAGCATGACTATAATTCTATACTGAAAGCAGTCAATGCTGAGTTTGAAGGATTGATATTCCGTTATTGCTCATTGACCATGCAGCAATTAGTGAAGGGAAAGAAATGCCCTCCATTAGAGGCTTGGATGCAAGTATTCGAGGATGTTGTACATGACTACTTAAAGAATGTGGATAGGATCATCAAAAATCCACACTCTAAAGTTCGTACGCAGATTTTACATGCGCATGCAGATCGAATCAAGCGCTGGACACCAGCTATGGAGGAAGAGTATAAAGAAAAGGAAGCGGCTGACTATGACAAAATAAATGGTAAGACAGGTGGACAACTAGAGAAACATTATTTTCGGTATAGTGTATATGATAAAACAGTCAATTCACTTGAGAATCGTTTCGTAAAATATACACTTCAGCAAATTGGTAAACAATTAGAGAAAGTCTTTGCCAATGTCCTAACTCGCCAACATACAGATATTTCACAATCATACTTTGAAAGATGGGAGAAATTTCAACAGACCATTCATAAATATCTGAAACATCCTTTCTTTGATGCAGTAGGCAAATTTGAGGGAATGCGCCAAGAGTCAATGGTACTGCAGGGCAGAATGGGATACCAACAGATATATAAGAACTGGTTGAAGCTCCGCAAGGGTATAGACTTCTACCAAGGAACCACTAATATTGGTACTTTGCAGATATGGGAGATCTATGAACTTTGGTGTTTTATCAAAGTAAAAAATATGGTGTTGAAGGTGTTGCAATTAGATCCTCAAAGTCCATTGATTACAGAACCTAATGGTTCGTTGGTGAACTATCAACGCAATCTATCTGCTAATAATAGGGTAGACTATCGTGTGGTGATACAATATCCTAGTGTTGATCAGACCAAAGTAAAGGATAAAGCAGGTGCTATTTTTTCTGAGCAATTAAAGAAACACAAAGGTGACGAGATATCAATTCACTACCAACATACTTTTAGTCGTGTGCATCAGGATGATTTTGATATCCGCTCTATGACTACAGAGCAACGACCAGATATTATCGTAAATATCAAGAAAGCGAACGGAGAGGTCTTAACTTATCTGTATGATGCTAAATACCGTGTTTGGAGTGATACGAAGCTTGATAAAACAGAGGATTGGTATGACACAACAGATGATAAGGGATTTGAGTTGAAAGGAGCAGACTATCCGCCAGCCGATGCGATTAACCAAATGCACCGTTATCGCGATGCAATATACTATGGTATGGATGAAGCAGAGCGACCACGTAGCAAAGAGGTTATCGGTGGTTATGTACTATTCCCTGGTAGAGGAGATGACGAGTCAATAGCCAACAGATTCTATAGTAAGTCTATTCAAAAAGTGAATATAGGCGCCTTTCCATTATTGCCAGTAGGCAAGGAAGAAGAGAATACCGATCCAGAAGGACCACAATTGTATGCTCATCTCAAAGAAATTCTTCTTGAGAAGGAGACAATGTACCACCATATTGAGGACTCTATTCCTCAGAGAGGATTGGCATATGTTCAAGATGGAGATCAGTCATCAGTTTTAGTAGGTTATTATAAAGATATTGAACATCTCCAATGGATTCTCAGCAAGAAAATGTATAATGTCCGCTTGGGAGAAGCCAAAGGTTCTATGGATATAACGCCTCAATTGCTCTCTGCTAAATATGTTTTGTTGCATGGTAAGAATGGTATTAGTTTGTGCAAATTGGATGGAGAAGGTCCAAAAATTAAGAGCAAAGAGGATTTGGTAAACAATCACGAATATCCATCCACGGTAACAAGCCAAGGTACACAATATTATTTTGTATTCAAGATAAAAGGTAGAGGTATCAAACGCGACATGTTAGAGAAGCATGGCTTTGATATTAACTTGCTATGGGAAAAGTTAGGTATTGACCCAACCAAAGGACAACAGGGTAATTTAACTCTCCACCCTCACACGGTGACCTTACCTCAAGTACTTGACTGCCTCGAAACTCCAATGACCAAAGAGGAAGTGGATATTGGTTTTTAGAACCAGAAAAACACTAAATGATTGAAGATTAATAATACAATATACCAGCAAATCTCATATCATGGAGAAACAAGAATTAATCATTGGATGGGTAATAACGGGAGGCATAGCTATTATAGGATGGATAATAGCTATAGTTCAGTCACATAAAAACCAAAAATTACAAAAAACGATTGAACAGAAAAAGATGCGACATGATGCTTACAGTGCCTTCTTAAGAGAATTAGATGGTATATCAAAAGACATGTCTATTTCACCTATGAATAAAATACAAGAAATAGCGAAAAAAGTTATTCCCCAAGTACTTACACTTAACTATCAAGCAGCAGACCATGAAATAGTATTGAATAATTGTTTGATAGAAATGTATAATGCAATGTGGGAATGTGTAGAACATGCCTCAAAACCATTATTGAGGATTTCTCAAGCAATAGCAGTAGTAGAATTAGATGCCACAGAGGAATTAATGCCAATGTTACAAGATCTAAAATTGCTAACGGAAAGTTTAAATCAAGAATGGCAAAAAGCCTTGGGAAGTGTTCCAAAAGATATACAAGGACTACAAAAAATATCTGAAATAGGTAAGATAGATCATTGGGCTCGATTTCAATCATTGAGCCAACAAATCATTCACCAAATGCGCAAAGAATGTAACATATCTTAATGTATAAAATAAATAAATGTCAAGAATACTCTATAAATATCTGGATATAACAGGTGCAAAATGCATGATTGGGAATTCTGATCTCCAATTTACCAACGCTACGCAGTTGAATGACCCATTCGACTGCCATCCAAGTTTGATAGATCATGAGAGTAATATTGATGATAAGCTACAAGGTATTCAGAGACAATGGCAAAAAGAGGTTGAAGAGAATCAAGCAACGAATCTAAGAAATGACACATGGCTGTGTAGTTTCTCTAAAGTAAATGATTCTATGCTGATGTGGAGCCATTATTGTCGTAGTCATTCTGGTATTTGTATTGGTATAGACATTGAGAAGGCAATAGAAAGTATGCCGCAGATGTGTGGACAAATCTATTTGAAGCCATTCCCTCTTGATGTACAATATATGGATAAATTAGTTGCATCCAACACATTTAGACCTTTCGAACCATATTACCACCAACTAGCCACTAAGGCGAAAGATTGGGAATACGAACAAGAGGTAAGACTGATTATTCCAAAACCCAATGCTCAATTTGCAGCATTTACACCTGAACAAGCGAAGAGGAATAATCCTGATAAGATCTGGGATTGGAAAGAAATGCGTCATTTCTTCCCTATTTCAGGTGAATGTTTTGAGTCTATATACATCGGTATTAATACCCCAGAAGAAGACAAAATAAAGATTATCAATCACGCTTGCAAACATCTCAATCCAAACATCAAACTCTACCAAATGAGCGTAGATGAAAATGCGTTTAGATTAAAAGCAGAAGAGATATAATCACTCAATATATTTTATAAACATTTAATATATAATAATTTATGCGTATACTGTGGATTATATTTTCTGTTATTATATTTGTAGGCTTACTTGGAATGTTATACACGCGTATACAAGAGTACTTATCCTATCATAGAAAAAGTGAGGCCGAAAAAAGCTTATTACGCAGTAAAATCTATTATAGAAAGGAAAGAAAAGTTGTTCGCAAATCACAAAAAGAGAATACAGATCACAAAGTTAAAACACTAGATAAAGAGAGAAAAGATAATACAAAAGTAATTCTAACACGAGAACACATAAAATCCGCTAAAACGGCTAATGGTGGACTTACAAAACATCAATTAGAAGCTATAGGAATTGAATGGCCCCCTAAAAAAGGTTCAATCAATAGTAAAATAGGCACTGAAATTACGCAGGAACAACTAGAACAATTCCTAACAGTCAAGTATGTGAAAAAAGGAAAGAAAAAATAATCCCCCACATAATTTAATGTGCTAAAATGTCTATCTTGTTCAAAATATTACTAGCAGTTGTAAGTACCATCGTTTGCGTTGCGCTGGTTTACACCATATGCAGAGTATGGAAAAGGCGAATTTCATATTATGGGTCACGCAATATTGCTTGCCAAGACGAACCACACAATAAAAAACTCAGAAAAGTACAGGACGAAATGTTTGAAGAAGTTTATAACAATAACAGAGCATAAACTAACATAATTCCCCCTACCACCCCATAAAAACCAATTTATTTGCATCTTTCTCTATCCACTGACAACATTTAGCTCGCGTTCGGCAATTGAAGCTCACAGACTGATGCTTGGCATCATTAAAGCGATCAATGCCTCCGCTCTCCCCACAAATTGCAAATTTGAGGGGACCCCGAAAAGAACTACCTTTGCAGCGTGAAATGAAATTACTAACGAAAAACAAAACGCTTTATGGAAGAAAACGGAAATATTATCATCTACCAGACAGAAGATGGACTGACCAAATTAGATGTTCAGCTTCATGATGAAACGGTATGGCTTTCGCAACTATCTGACAGAAGATGAAATTAAGGTGTTGAAACTGATAGTTGAGCAGTTCTTGGCATTTGCTGAAGCGCAAGCTGTTGCACATGTGCCAATGTATATGAAAGATTGGATAGAGCATCTTAAAATGGTATTGACTATGAATAGAAAGTCCATTTTGGAAGATGCGGGGCGCATTTCTCATCAAATGGCATTGCAAAAAGCAGATGAGGAATATTCCAAATACAAACACATTTTGCGTGTCGCTGAACATTTAGAAAGCATCAAAGAACTCAATGAAGACCTTAAACACCTACAGATGCTTGGCAAGTATGCCGAGATTAAGACAAACAAAGGATACAAAACTAAATAAACAGATGAATAGAATCCTCAACGCTGCCCAACAAGTTCTCTAGATGTGTCTGGGAGTCTATGCTACAAACCCGTCAAAAACCCGTCAAAAACCCGTAAAACCCTGTTTAGTGGACGTTTCATTATTGTTTAGAGTATAGGTAAAGACGTGTAGAGATACAACCTGTTTTTTTTGCTGTTTTTCTCGCTTTGCTTGCGTATGTGCATTTTTTATAGTATATTTGCACCACTTTTGCTAAATCATATTACTAACCCATAAAGACAAACTAAATCATGAGCAAGAAAATTGTTGTTTTTACAGGAGCGGGCGTTTCCGCTGAAAGTGGGCTAGGAACATTTCGCGACACCGATGGACTATGGGAACGCTACCAGTTGGAAGATGTATGCACCGCCGAAGCTTGGCAGAGAAATCCCCAATTATGCGTGGAGTTTTACAATATGCGTCGTCGAGATGCGCTAGCCGCAGAACCTAACCTTGCACACAAAGCTATCGCACGGCTGCAAGATCTATTCCCTGATACACAGGTTATTACACAAAACATCGACAACCTGCACGAACGTGCTGGCAGTCGCAATGTACTACACCTGCATGGCGAGATAACCAAACTTCGTTCGCAGAAAAACCCACACGATACAGTCAATATAGAAGGATGGGAGCAACACTACGGCGACCTGCATCCCGATGGCTCAATCCTACGTCCGCATATAGTGTTCTTTGGCGAGGATGTGCCAAACTTCTCTCGGGCATGCGAGATAGCCAGCGAAGCAGATATTATGATTGTGGTGGGCACCTCACTCAACGTTTATCCCGCGGCATCCCTATTGATGTACGCCCCCGCACATGCAGAAATCTATTTGGTAGATATCAACGAACCAAATCTAAGCTACTATGGCGACCGAGTAGGACATATCCAAGCACTCGCGACCGAGGGCGTACCCGTCTTGGTGGAAGCGTTGCTGGAGAGTATGTAGTGAATGTCTATATACAAAAAAATCACTTGCTACATACGAGCAAGTGATTTTTTAAGTGCGATAGTGTAAGCTTCGCGGTAATAAGTAAAGAAGTTCTTCCATTCGGCTTGCAGCGCAAGTTTTACTGCGGCCTCACGCGCTGCGGATACTTTCTTTGGCGTTAGCGACAAATAATACTCTATCGTATTTACAATATGTGAAATCACATCGTAGGTATTGCTATCATTACGATAAATGACTGCCACCCCCTTGTCAATCGTAGTACATCCTTGTTCCTTACACCATACACCATAACCACTCAAACTGGTAGTGATAGTAGGCACATGAAATGCCATACTCTCCAATGGAGTATAACCCCAAGGCTCATAGTAACTTGGGAAGACAGTCAAGTCAAGACCTATCAACAAATCATAATAAGGCAAATTTAGCACTCCGTCGTTTCCATTGAGATAGGTAGGTATAAAAACTACATGCACATTTCCTACACTGAAATCCTCACGTTCCAAATAAGGAATCATCACGAAAGCAATGACAGATCGCTGCGCTGTAGATCGCCCTGCGGGCTGTAGATCGGCTGTGCCTGTAGATGGAAGATTGGCTTCGCCTAACTTTCTCATTGATTCTAAAAAGACATCGATACCTTTGTTCTTCCACTCGAAGCGTCCTGCTGTACCAATGAGCATATCTGTATTTTTAGCATCGATACCTTTCGCGCGAGCAAGTGATAGCAAGGTCTTTCGTGCGCGCTCGCGCGTTATGTCAAAGTTAGCGCCTTGAGGTACAAAACCCTGTTCGAATCCGTTAGGAGTGACAATATCTACGGGTTTGTCAAGCAGTTGCTTACACTCGCGTGCAGTGAGGTCACTCACGGTAGTGAAGCAGTCGCATAGATGCGCTGCTTTCTTCTCGGCAGAGTGCTTGCTGACCATGTTGAGTTCCTGCGCCATTTGGTCGCCTTGGAAAGCATCGAAGCAGTCGTAAAGGGGTTTGCCATTGCCTGCAATGGAGCGACCAATACTGGTAGCATGGGTGGTAAAAAGTGTGCCGATAGCAGGACAATGTTCGCGCAAATAGAGGATAGTAAAAGCCGTCTGCCACTCGTTGCAGTGCATGACTGTGGTTGGCATATCCAAATGCTTGTACAGACTTTCTGCCACTTGTCCGACCGCATAGGCAAAAAGGCAGCTCTCATCGTAGTCGCCATATGCAGCATGGCTTTGTATGCCAAACTTCTCCCACATATGTGAGAAGATTTGGTCTTTCTCTGCCCATAGTTCGTCCCACTTAAGCAATACGGCAATAGGTTTGCCAGGCACCTGCCAACGACCTACGCGCACACCTTTAGGACGCCACCCTTTGAGCAAGGTCTTGCTCTCCTTGAAAGTGAGATTGGAGTGTTCACCAAAATCAGGACCGAAGAATACGACTTTATCTTTATGTTCTGCTTGCATAGAGGCTGCACGCGTAGAGAGAACGGCATAGATGCCGCCTACACGATTGCATACCTCCCAACTAGTTTCAAAAATGTACTGAGGCTGCATGATTAGAGAAGATCATTATTGACTACAACGTAGTCAATAGCGCTAAGATGGTTATACAATATTGGTTGAGTAGAAAACAGATTATTCTTGCTTTTCACGAGTGGCATAGCCTTGAGTCCATCAGGGGTAGCCCAATAGAGTAGGTTGCGATACGCATCTACGCAGAGAGCACCTGTGGCATCCGCATCAATAAGCTGAAGATTTGTGCCACTGAAGTTGGCAACAAACAATCCTTCAGGTGTGACAATGTACCACTTTTGCGCCATAGCATCAATCTGCAATCGTTGTACTTTGTGGTCAGGAAAAATATCCCCCATTTTGCTGACGTGGAAATCTACACCATTGAATGTGACGCAAGTGTCGGTCGTTGTTGAAAGCAACAAACTATCTTCGCTAAAGAAACTGATTCTAACACTATCCAATCGCTCGTTGATAATTCGCTGGCGATAGATACCGCTTTTGCTTTTCATAACGATAGCAGGGGCTTGGGTTTCGTGAATAAAATATTTTTTTGTAATAGTAGGGTGTGTTGTATCACCTTGCTTAATGGTCAGTTGCACAGATTCTTCTACCTCAGGCGACTTGAAATACATAACAATACTATTGCTCGTGAGACTACCGCTGTGCAGCACGCAATTGGTAGATAAAACCCATTGATAGGAAAGTGCGTACTTAAATGGGTTATAGATATTTGCCGTGAGAGTAACATTTTGGTAATGGCAGATGGAATCAGTGGAGGCCACGAAAGTAGGCTCGTTTTCATAAATTGTGATAGATTTGCTGCAAGTATTGTATTTTGCACTATCCACCATCAACGTTACAAGATAGGTACCAGGTTTCTTATATACCTTGGTAGGATTTTTGGATAGATTTGTACTATAGTCGCCAAAACTCCAAGCCCACTTCTCGCCTGCGCTACTATTGTTGGTGAATGTGATTGTATCTCCAGCTTTGGGTTCTGCTGGAGAATAGGTAAAATCCACACTCACTTTCTTGCATCCTGCCATTGCTATAGCACATGCCAAGTATATTATTAATAGTCTGTTCATCATACTAAATTGGTTTTTTGAAATCTCTTCTTCGCCACCAAGTCAATTGTCGTTTGGCATAGTGTCGCGAGTTTTGTTGTATCATTTCTATTGCTCGTTGTAGCGTCCATTCGCCACGGAAGTAGTGCAACAATTCTTTGTATCCTACGGTGTTGATGCTATTGGGTAGAGTAGAGTAATCCAATTCTATTGAGGGGTCAAGAGGAATATTTAATTTGTCAAATGCCCGTTTAGCCTCTTCCAGCAATCCTTGTTCTATCATTTTTTCCACCCGCAAATTAATTCGCTCATACAGTTCTTCTCGTGGGCGTTCTACCATGTGGTACTGTATGTCAAAAGGTGGTTGGTTTGTGGATTGTTCCTCTGTTTGTAGCTCTCGTTTGCGAAACGAAGAGTAAGGTTGACCAGTAGCTCTGCTAACTTCCACACAATGCATTAGGCGCTGTGGATTGTTTCGGTCCACGATAGCCCAATAAGTAGGATCCTGCTGTTGTACTTCTTGTTGTAACCATTCTATCCCCTGTTCTTGGTATGCCTTGCGCACTTGCTCGCGTATGTGAGCAGGTACTTCAGGAATCTCATCTATACCATTGCATACTGCATCTACATACATCATACTACCACCCACCATTACCACCGTGTCGTGTAGGGTAAAGAGTTCGCTTAACAACTGCTGACAATCGCGGGCAAACTGCCCCGCACTATATACCTCATGCAAGTCTTTGCATCCTACAAAATAATGTGGTATATCACCTTGTTCTTCGCTTGTAGGCGCAGCAGTGCCAATGGGTAGGTCGCGGTAGATTTGTCGGGAGTCGGCACTTACGATAGGGCAAGTAAATTGTTTTGCCATTGCAATAGCTTGGGTCGTTTTGCCTACTCCTGTAGCACCGATTATGACAATCAAACGAGGCATTTAGAACATTGAACCGTCATCAAAACTCAAATCTTGGAAACCTTCAAAATCGAAGTCGCCATCATTATATTGGCTATCGCCATAGAAATCATCATCGATATCCCAATCGTTGGTTTTCGCAGCAGTTACATTATCTTCTTGTAGTATTTGCGCAGGCGCATCACCTTCGTGCTCTGTGCATACAACACCATTGCAAATACCAGGTAGAATATCAGTGACTTTGCCAAAGAAATAGCGCTCGTTCATTGGGTCGAATATATAAATCATGCGTTGTCCACTCTCTTCTAGCAGTTCGCTTAAGCGAGTAGATTCCATAACCATGTTGTCGTACTCAAAGTTGCTACCCATCTCAACCAGAGTAACTTCTTGTCCTTTTTCCCAACGATCATTGCACATGTAGAATGAAGTCATTTGGTCGTCTGGAAATCCTACGCTTTGGAGTATAGCAGAATGTAGTTCTAAAAATGTAGCATCACTATCTGCTTCATATACGCGGCGAAAATCATCTACATCGTCGCAAGAGAATTTGATTCGATATATCATAGATCTTTTGTTTGATACAATTTGTTTGGGCTGCAAAGGTAATATTTTTTATTCAATTCTGCAAATAAATATACAACTAATTTGTACAATTCAAAAAAATGTACTACTTTTGCAGCGAGAAAACAACTAACCTACGAATAATCAGTCGTTAACTTAATACAATACTATGGCAGAATATGTAGTAGCAAATGCCGCAGTTGTTCCTGTGCGCGAAGAACCTTCTGAAGGTAGCGAGCAACTGACCCAATTGCTCTTTGGCGAAGAGTGTGAAGTCTTGGATCGACTCTCTCGTTGGACAAAAATCCGTTCGCTTGTGGATGGGCAAGTAGGGTGGGTGGACTTTAAAATGGTAAGTTTAGGCGATGAGGCGATGAGTCAAGATGCACAAGGTGATACGGCGATTGTGGCTTCGCCACTTGCAACCGCCACGCCTATGAACGGAGGAGCCGATGTGCTACTTACTGTTGGCACTCGTCTTCCGAATTACTCGCATGGCACATTTGAGGTACTTGGTCAGCAATACCTTATTGATCCAAGTAGTGTGAGGCGATTGGGCGATGAGGCTATTGAGCGAGAGGATGTTTGTTCTGTTGCTCAAGCATTGCTCAATGCTCCTTACCTCTGGGGAGGTAAGAATATGATGGGTATGGATTGTTCTGGGTTGACACAAGTAGTTTATAGTGTATTTGGCATCAATCTGTTGCGCAACGCTCGAGAACAGATTACACAAGGCGTAGTCGTTGCATCAATAGCTGACGCACTACCAGGAGATTTGGCCTTTTTTGACCACGCAGACCGAGATCCACAGGCCACAAATATATCTCATGTGGGATTATTACTCAACTCAACAGAAATTATTCATTGCTCAGGTTGTGTACATATAGACATGATAGATGCACAAGGGATTCATTTACCTGATGGCTCCCTGACACACCATTTGGTGCAAATAAAACGTTATATTTAAAGTGTATGAATAACTATATTTTAATTGCTGAAGCTGGCGATTTTATAGGCGAAACCAAACTGATTGCTCAACACCTCAATGGTGATTGGGAAGGCGACAAGTGGCGTATGGCTGATGGTACGCTTTGGGAAGTGATTGTAACAGGTGTTGGGGCATTGAATGTCATGCAAGCGCTGCGTCATATTCCTGAAGATGCACGATTAATCAATATTGGCTACGCTGGTAGTGCCAACTATGACATTGGTAGTGTGGTTATGGTGAATGAGGCGCGACTTAATCACCCTTGTGTGAATTATCCAGAACCTACATTGTGTATCTCCACTTTGCCAACGGAATACCTTGTGGCTCCTGAAAAAGTACTTTCTTCCGTATGTTACAGCAACACGGATTTTGTATTGCAATCCGATTACAAGGATTGTGTTTTTGATATGGAGTTGGCATATATTGCAGGATTAGGTTTCACACATCTATCGGCATTGAAGATTGTGAGCGACAATCTGAGTTTGCACACCTATCGCGAAGTAGCAGCTGGTGTAGAAAAAGCATAAAATCAGCTAATGATAAAGCGCTGTTTGCTAATCATATTGCTCTACTTGGTATGTACCAATGGTCGTGCTCAGTGGGTGGACTCGGTGCAACTACAGATAAGTGCTACCGACACATTCTACCTTGCGCGAATGCAGGATGTGTATGTCTATCCCAAAATGGTGTTCAAAAACAAAAAGCAAGAGCAATTTTATTGGCGTACTGTGCGTGATGTGAAGAAAACGCTACCTTTTGCCAAATTACTCGCAAAAGAAATGCAGGTAGCCGACTGCCAATTAGCGCAATTGCCTGATGAGAAAGAACGCCGCAAATGGTGGCGACAACATGAGAAGTTGCTATTCAAGAAATACGAACATCATTTCCGCAAGATGACTGCCTCGCAGGGGCAAATGCTAATGAAACTAATGGATCGTGAAAGCGACCGAACGAGTTATGAAATCATCAAGCATTATCGTGGGAAAGCCAGTGCCAACTTCTGGCAGTTCGTAGCCAAACTTTTCAAAAACGACTTGAAAGAGGAGTACGATGCGGCGGACAAAGACCGTATCGTAGAGCGCGTAATCAATCTCGTAGAAGCGGGACAACTATAGCATCTGCAAATTTGCGATTCGACAACTCACTGTCGGAAAATACGCATATCACGATTCAATACGATTGTTGCCAAGACAGCTGCCATCGCATCGCAGATAGGCAAGCTCCACCAGACACCCCAAATGGGTGTGATATTCAGTTGTTGAAACAGTAGTGGCAAACACAATATGCACGGTATCAGCAAGAGCACTTGGCGGGTTAAACTCAAAAATATCGCTTTACCTGACATGCCAATAGAGGTGTAGAAGTTGCCTACCACCATTGGAAAACCAACCATCACCATTGTGCACAACATCACTCGGGCAGGCGCTATGGATTGTGCAATCAGTACCTCATCATGCGTAAACAAACGAATAAATCCTTCTGGCCAAACCAAACCAAATAACCACAATACGCCCATCACACATGTAGCACACATCGCTGTCAGTTTCAGTGCACGCACCATGCGGTCAAATAGTTTTGCACCATAGTTATATCCCACGATAGGCTGCATACCTTGATTCAAACCCATGATAATCATCGCGAAGAAAAACATAAAGCGGTTGGTCATACCAAAAGTAGCAATTGCCATATCGCCGCCATAGCGTTTGAGTTGGTTGTTAAGCACGATTACCACAAAGCATGAAGCCATATGCATTAGGAAAGGCGCAGTGCCTATACCCAGCGCACGCATGGTGATGTTGCGCTTCAAACGCCATATGCCACGGTGAAAATAGATAACTTCCTTCGGATTAAGGAAAACAATCAACTCGATTATTACCGACACCAATTGCGAAATCATAGTAGCCAACGCTGCACCCCGAACGCCCATATCCAATACAAAGATGAAAATAGGGTCAAGAATGATATTCACCACCACAGCGAGGATAGTAGCATACATCGCAATTTTTGGGTGTCCGATAGAGCGCAGCATGCTATTCAGTCCGTAGTAGATATGCGTCAATATGTTGCCCCATAGGATAATCTCCATATATTCGCGGGCATAAGCAATGGTCACATCGCTTGCGCCGAAAGCATACAGGATAGGATCCAGCCAATATAATCCCACTGCCATTACCAACGCACCCAATAGCACATTCAGCAATACCACATTTGCCAGCACATCATTGGCGGAACGGTAGTCTTTTTCGCCCAACTTGATTGCCACCAGCGAACTTGCCCCCACGCCTACCAATGTGCCAAAAGCAGCGCATATATCCATGAAGGGCTTGGCTACCGTCAAACCCGATAATGCCATTGCCCCCACACCATGACCGATGAAGATGGAGTCCACCATATTGTATAGCGAACTTGCTGTCATCGCAATGATGCCAGGTAACGCATATTTCATGAGCAAACTGCGTATGGACTGTGTGCCTAACTCGGTTATTTTAGGTGCTGACATATATTTTCAAACATTTGTGCTGCGGGGTGTCCGTCTTGCAAGGCGATAGGTGTACCCTCATCGCCACCCTCGCGAATGGATTGTACCAAAGGCACTTGACCCAACAAGGGAATATTCAGTTTCTCGCCAAGTTGCTTGCCGCCATCCTTGCCAAAGATATAGTAACGGTTGTTTGGCAACTCCGCAGGAGTAAACCACGCCATATTCTCAATCAGTCCTAAAACAGGCACATTGATTTTTTCGTTGAGGAACATATCCACACCCTTTCGTGCGTCCACCAACGCTACTGGTTGAGGAGTTGTCACTACGATAGCTCCAGTCAATTGCAAGTGTTGTACTAACGTGAGATGAATATCGCTCGTACCAGGTGGAAGATCGATTAGGAAATAGTCCAATTCGCCCCAATTCGCATCTTGAATGAGTTGCTTGATGGCGTTGCTTGCCATACCACCGCGCCACACTACAGCTTGCTGTGGATCAACGAAAAAGCCAATCGATAACATCTTCACTCCATACTGCTCAATCGGCTCGATGAGGTTGCGGCCATTCACAGGAGTAGATATCGGACGACAACCCTCGGTGTGAAACATCTTGGGGATAGATGGACCATGAATATCTGCATCCAACAACCCCACAGCATAACCCATCTTAGCTAAAGTAATCGCTAAATTAGCAGATATAGTAGATTTGCCTACACCACCTTTACCCGAATGAATGGCTATCACATGCTTTGCACGCAGATTCTCTACAGAATCGGCTTTAGGGGCCATATTTTGCTTTACAAACTTGGTGTGGATATGCACCGCCACATTCTCATCCACATAAGTATGAATGGCGGTTTCTGCAGCCTTGACCACAGATTTACAGAATGGATCGTTGTCTTTCTCAAAGATAAGAGAGAACGACACTTCCATACCAGAAATACGTATATCGTCTTCCAACATACCGCCTTCTATGAGGTTTTTGCCTGTTCCTGGATAGCGAACATGTTGTAATGCGTCAATGATTTGTTGAGGATACATAGTTTAGTTATTAGGACTTGTGTAATTTCTTCCGTATGAACGATACGTGTCTTTTTCGATTTCAATATCAGGCTCCACCAACGTGTCGCGATGCGCTAATTCCCAACGCAAGTATTTGATGGTTAGTCCACGGTCGAGCCATTGGTGCTCATAGTGCGTTTGCAGACTACGTGCTTCTTCTATGTCGGCAGTAGCTGGAGCAGCATATAGATCATCTGTATCGACCAGCACAGGATAGGTGTTTTCCTTTACCATAGCCTGCGTGTAGGTATATAAGAATGGACTATCGGTCTTTAGATGAATAACACCATTCTTGCAGAGCAATTGAGCATAGCGTTGCATAAAATAGGTGGAAGTCAGACGTTTAGTCACTTTCTTCATTTGTGGATCAGGGAAAGTGATCCAAATCTCTGCCACCTCGTTGGGAGCAAAGAAATGTGCCAACATCTCAATATTGGTGCGCAAGAATGCCACATTCTTCATACCAGCTAACTCTGCTTGCTTAGCTCCAGCCCACATGCGAGCCCCCTTGATATCCACGCCAATATAATTCTTTTTAGGATTATTTGCTGCTAGTCCTACTGTGTACTCGCCACGACCGCAACCCAACTCTAATACGATAGGGTTGCTATTGTGGAAATATGCTTCGTGCCATTTGCCACGCATAGCTACCACAGGATTATCCTCTAGCATCTCGCGTGCTCCACATTGAAACACGTTGTGGAAAGTTTCCATCTCCGCAAATTTCTTCAGTTTATTCTTGCTCATAATAAAAATTCAATATTCTACAATATCCACACCAACACTTAGAATACCCTTCAATATTTCTTCGCGCATACCATGTTCTATCAAAATACTATAATTCCCACTTCCATAGCGAACAGGCTCTTCATATATCAGTTCTAACTCATATACATGTGCGCCACGTCCGTGCCATCGACCAAAGTCGTCTGCCAAAGAACACTCAATAGTATCTATATGTGTGCAAAAACTATCACGATATTCTTTTACAAACATCCAAAGGTTTTGATAAGGATACTGCCCATTGTGTCGCACCACAAAGCGTATGCTGTAATCTTGTAAACTATCAATTGGTGCGTATGCGAAAGATAGTATAGAATCTTGATGCCAACCTTTTGTAGGCAGGTCTGTCGAATGACAATACAGATGACCTCTTTGACAAGAGGTAAGCAAACAAATAGCAAATACTATGTATAATAACAACTTACGCATCATTATTCTTGACTTCCTCTATTTCGATTATAACGTGCTTTCTTATTGCCATCTCGACCTTCACGTTTGCGGTCATTATTACCTCCTTGGCGTTTTTTCTTGTCAAAACGAGTCAAGTCGTCTTGTCCTACCACATTCTGATAGTCAATTTTCATAGTTTCCACCACAGTTTCCTTGCCACCAAGTGATACTGGTTTCTCGCCTCTCTTGTTGATTTCGATGATTTCTTTCGCTCGCTTATAGGTGATGGTTTGCAAGTTAGCAGGATGGTGCGAATCGGTGGAATATGTAACTTCCCCCTTGAGGGGATCGGTGGAGAACAAGTAATAGGTGGCGTCCATCGTTTCCAAATGTACATGACGAGAAGGCATCTTTTTTACAGCCTCTTCGTATACAGGAACCTCGTAGTTTAAGCAACACTTGAGTTTTGCACACTGACCAGCCAACTTCTGCGGATTGAGCGATATGTTTTGCAATCGTGCGGCATTAGTACCCACGGAAGAGAATTGTGTCATCCATGTAGAGCAACAGAGTTCTCTACCACAAGGTCCCGTTCCTCCTATTCGTCCCGCTTCTTGTCGAGCTCCAATCTGCTTCATTTCAATGCGCACGCGGAAAGTCTCGGCATACACCTTGATCAATTGGCGAAAATCTACACGTCCCTCTGCAATGTAGTAAAAGATAGCTTTACTGCCATCACCTTGATACTCCACATCACCAATCTTCATATCAAGTCCAAGTGATTTTGCCAATTGACGTGATTTGATCATCGTATCTTGTTCCTTTGCGTGCGCTTCAGCAGCGCGCAATTTATCTTCATCGTTGGCAATGCGTATGACATTGCGTATCTCGTAGCGTTCAAGATTGATGTGTGATTTTTGTATCTGTGTGGTTACCAATCGTCCTGTTAGGGTCACTTCACCCATATCACAACCAGGATTAGCCTCTACCATGACTACCACACCTTTTTCCAATGGGAGCTGAGAAGCATTATGGTAGTATGCTTTGCGAGTGTTTTTGAATTGCACCTCTACTAAATCCGATTCATCACCAACCTTTGGTATATCACTCATCCAATCTACTACAGGAAGCATGTGATGCGAATTGCGGTTACATGACTTTTTGGTAATGTCGCATGAGCCATTATCTATAATAAAATCTTCTTTCATATCAGGAATCTTAATCTTTAAACAATGTGTATGTTAACTTATTTCTTTACAGTTACAATCATTTGTAAACATAAGTCAAAGAAGATAATCTTAGCATTACCATTTTGGGATATTTGCTGTTCTGCTCTACTTAGTTCTTCCATCATACGCTCTACATTGTCTTCATGGATAAATGGCGCAAATTTACTGGAGAACTGTCGTTCATCTTCTGTTTGATAGTTCATTTCTGCACAAGAGAAATTATATATATAGTTTTCTCTTATCTGCCGTTGTGCATACTGCAGGAATGATTTTTGCTTTTCTCTTCCCACTTTCGCATCTGCTATATCTAGGCTCCACTTGCGTAATTGTAATAGGGCGCTATAATCTTTTTTTTGTCCTACTAACCATGCATTACGCATCAGCGCAACGAAATCATTGAAATACTGCTTGTTTTCAGCGCAATCGTTTAATTGTTTGATTGCAGTTAAATAACTACCATTTGCATTGTGTGCAATATTATTGATAGTGGTGGCTGAGATATCAGGATTATTTTGCTGTAATGCATGTGCTATTGTATGTTCGCTCAAGCGTGGAATGCGAATTTCTTGTGAACGAGAGATAATAGTGGAAAGTAGTAATTCGGGCTGTTCGCTTACAAGCAGAAATAGGGTTTTAATAGGAGGCTCCTCAAGTAATTTCAATAGTTTATTGGCACATTCGATATTCATTTTCTCAGGTAGCCAAATAATCATTACTTTATATCCGTCACTAAAGCTTTTGAGTGACAACTTTCGCAAAATTTCTGTACTTTCTTTTTCGTAAATGATAGCTTGCTTTGTCTCTATTTCTAGTGCTTGGTACCAATCGTCCAAATTGAAGTAAGGCGTGTTGGTTATAATACTACGAAATTTATCTATATAGCTATCACATACATCGCCATTGTCGCTTTTTACGATGGGAAATACAAAATGCAAGTCAGGATGCTGTAGCTTTTGATATTGCAGACAAGTGGGGCACGTACCACAAGAGTCTTCCGCTGTGCGATAGGGACATGCAATATATTGCGCGTATGCAATAGCGAGAGGCAGTTTGCCTATTCCAGACATACCCGTAAATAATTGCGCATGGGCAATACGCCCATCGCTGACAGCTTGACGGAGTTGTTTTTTTACATCTTCTTGTCCTATGATATCACTAAATCTCATCCTAATATTGATGCTATGGTACTAATAACGCATATGTAACTCACATTATCTCTCACCTTTCAACGCGCGCTGTAATTCTCTTTTGTCGTCTGCTGTACGCAGGGATTGTCTCTTATCGTAGGTGTGCTTACCTTGACAAAGGGCTATTTCCATTTTTGCAAATCCTTTATCGCTGATAAAAAGCCGTATAGGAATGATAGTTTTGCCAGTATCTTTTACTTGCCGTTGTAGTTTGTTGAGTTCCTTGCGAGTCAAGAGCAATTTGCGATCCCGTTTCGCTTCGTGGTTCATATAACTGCCAAAGCGATATTCTGCAATATGCATTTGCTTTACCCATAACTCGTTACCCACAAATTGGCAATATGTATCCACTAACGATGCTTTGCTCTCACGAATAGACTTGATTTCCGTTCCGAAGAGTTGAATCCCCGTGGTATATCGGTCGAGTAATTCGTAATCAAAGGTGGCACGACGATTTTTGATATTTATATTGCTCTTCAATCGCATAATTAACAGACAATCAATTTTCGTTATTTCTCAGCAAGAATCTTATTTCTTAATTGCTTGCAGCATTGTGTATTGAACGTATGTCCTGGTCGGAGCGCTATAATACGCCCTTGTATTCTATATCCGCAGAGCGACATATCACCAATCAAGTCCAATAATTTGTGGCGAGCAGGTTCGTTAGGGTAGTTTAAGGGACTCAAATAACCCAACTTGGTAGCATCCAAACGTGGTTGACCTAATTTGTCGGTCATATAGTCTAATCCTTCTTGCGACATAGGTGTCTCATAAATCACAAGTGCATTTTGCAAATCGCCTCCTTTGATGAGTCCCATACGAAGGAGAGGTTCAATCTCACGTACAAAACAGAAAGTGCGAGCTAAAGATAATTCGCGCTGATAGTCGTTGAGATTTCGAATTTCAGCTTTTTGTTCACGAAGTACGCCCGTAGGATAAGTAATAGTCACCTCTGCTTCGTAATGATCACATGGGAGAATCATCATCTTATTTCCACGTTCGGATACATATTCGATAGGCTCTTTAACTACATATACCTTCTGCTCTGCATTTTGCTCCTGCAAACCTACTCGTTTAATAGCCTGTATGTAAAATTTAGCACTACCATCAAGAATCGGCATCTCAGGTGCATCCAAAGAAATCAGGCAATTATCCACTCCCATTGCATGGAGTGCAGAGAGAGCATGTTCTACTGTAGAAACTTTCCATGCTCCACATTCTAAAACGGTACCGCGCTCTGTGGCCGTTACATAATCAGCAAGTGCCTCATAGGTAGGTTGACCATCGAGGTCTGCACGACAAATGCGAATGCCAGTATTTTCTTCTGCTGGAGAGAAGGTAGCATGGATATATAGTCCTGTATGCAATCCTTTGCTCTCAAAAGAAAAGGAATCTTTAATAGTATGCTGTTTCATTATTGTGGTTTTTTAGGATTGATGATTTGTTGCCATTTTTGTTTGGCAAACTGCCAAGTGTTGTTGATGAGCAACATTCCCCAGTGCTCATTTTCTTCTGCAGCAACATCCTCAATGTATTGTTCTGTAGCTTCTGCAGCACTATCGGATATTATGAGCAGTTGATCTCCTCTTTCCAATTCTGAAAGTCCTGTTGGAACAAAAAAATCTTCTCCACGTCTCACCATGATGACCAATAATTTTGTATCAAACTTGATATCTTTCAAGCATGTGCCATTAGCAATCATATCGTTTGTTACCTCCATTTCAATAGCAACCGACTCGACTTCCTCTGGTAGATCAATATCAAAATGTACAAGTTTTTTGTGTTCCTCAGGAGGCGTAGTAAGATGTAACTTTTTTGCCATAGCAGAGAGAGAGGTTCCTTGTACGATTAACGACAAGAGTGTACATAAAAAGACTACATTGAATATAAGATCTGCATGTGGAACGTCGTGTGCTTTACAGAGGATAGCAAAAATGATAGGAACAGCTCCCTTTAGCCCTACCCAACTGAGCATCAGTTTATCATAGGTTCGGTAGTTCTTAAAAGGAATCATGCATAAGAATACGGATAGTGGACGTGAGATAAACATCATTACCACGCTTATAATCAATCCTGCAAAAATGACTTCAAACAGGAAGAGTTCGTGCGGGCGTACCATCAAACCAAGCACAAGGAAGACCACTAGTTGGCTAAGCCATGTGAGTCCATCAAAGAAACTACGCGTTTGGCGTTTGCGTGTGAACTTGCTGTTGCCTATCACAAGACCACCGATATAGACAGCCAAATATGTGTTTCCTTTTAGGTAATAAGTAGCAGAGAAAATGAAAATACACGCTGTAAGTACCATGATAGGGTAGAGTGACTCGTTGCTCAGTTTGGACTTGCGCATGAGACTAACGATACCCTTGCCAAACAAAAAGCCCATCACAGCGCCCATTACCAACTGCACCACAATATCTTGCACCACGGTGAGTGCAGTGACGCTACCACCTGTATCCGTAACGACGCCTATGAGCGTGGTTGTGAGTACATATGCCATAGGGTCGTTGGCGCCAGATTCAAGTTCGAGAAGCGGACGTAGGTTGTGTTTGAGACCAATGCCGTTGGTTCGGAGAATGGAGAATACTGATGCCGAATCTGTGGATGACATCGTGGATGCCATTAGCATTGCGCTTGCCAAACTCACAGAGGCAACCGCACTGAACCAACCAAAGACATAGTAAATAATAAGACCCGTAATAAGCATTGTGAGCAGTACGCCTATGGTGGCTAAGGTGAGTCCTGAGTTGATGATGGGGCGGATGTCCGACAATTTGGTATCCAATCCACCCGAGAATAGTATGATACACAAGGCAATGGTACCAATAGCCTGTGCTGAACCTACATTGAGCATGTAACCTACACCATCTTCATTGACGAGTTTGCCTAATCCGTCAGGGCCAAAAAGCATACCTACAGCCAAAAATAGAAACAAAGCAGGAATGCCGAATTTATAACCGATTTTATCGGTAAAAATACTCGCAAAAAAGAGTAGTGAAAGTACGAGAAGAATAAGTTCTACTTGCATGTTTCGTAGTTTAGCAAAAGTTTTTAAGGGTTATAAACCGAACACTTGTTTGATTGCTTCTTGCCAATAGTCGAGTGGGTGATAACCTTGCACAATACGTGGTCCGCCCTTCATGGGACAAAGAATGACAGTAGGGAAACTACGCACTCCAAATAGTGCTGATAGCTCGGGCTCTTTTTCCGCGTCCAGCGTATAGACGTAGATTTCTCCTTCGTATTGTTTGGATACCTCTTCAAGAACAGGGTGCAACTTTTTACACCAGCCACACCAAGCGGTAGAGAAATCGATCAAGCATGGCTTATCGCCAATGTATTTCCACTCAGGCTGTTGATTCGAAGTAAAATCATAGTAGCAGACTTTCTTTTTAAAATCGGCTGTAGATAGGTATGTTAACCCTTCTGCCATACTTGCAATGGCAAAAAACGCTAAAAAAAGCGTAAAAATAAATCTTTTTTGCATGTTTTTTCAAATTAGGCTGCAAAATTACAAAAAAAATCGTAACTTTGCAAACTTTTATTCATATTTGTGTAATATGTTATTTAATACATCTTCTATTCGCGAATATTTGTGCGCTTGTCCGACGGGTCAACTATTTGTACTTACAGATACGAATACCGCAGCGCATTGCTTACCTATTTTTGCTGATTTTATAGGAAATCTACCGTATCATCTTATGACTTTGGATGCAGGTGATACGAATAAGAATATAAATTCAGTGCAATTGGTTTGGGAATTTTTGCTCAAAAATTGTGCCACGCGACAAGCATTATTGGTTAATTTAGGTGGTGGTATTGTTACAGACCTAGGTGGTTTTGCCGCAGCAACCTATATGCGAGGTATTCGTTTTGTGAATATTCCTACCACGCTTTTGGCTATGGTAGATGCTTCAAGTGGTGGTAAGACTGGTTGCAATTTCCTTGGAGTGAAGAATGCTATAGGTACTTTTACCCAACCATTAGATACATTAATATGTCCTTCATTGTTGAAATCATTGCCTGCTACTGAATGGTTGAGTGGGTATGCAGAAATGCTTAAACATGGGTTGATAGCTGACAAAAAACATTGGCAGGATTTGCTAGCATGGGATATTCACCAACAAGACATAGCAACGCTCACACCACTCATAGCGGATAGTTTGGCCATTAAGAAACAGATAGCCGAAGCAGACCCGTATGAGGTAGGGATACGCAAAGTGCTGAACTTCGGACATACCATTGGGCACGCCATAGAGGCTGCGTATATTCATCAGGGATTGCAACCATATCACGGATACTGTGTGCTTTGGGGGATGGTGGCAGAGGTATATTTGAGTGTGGTACATACAGGTTGCCCCCGCGAAATTCTAACCCAACTCACACACCTCATGGTGGAATATTATGGCAAACCAGAATGCAACTGCCGCCAGCGCGAACAACTGATGGAGTACATGATGCACGATAAGAAAAATAGAGTAACGACCACTTCGTACCTACAAATAAACTTTACGTTGCTTCGTGACATAGGGGCGCCCATCATCAATCAAGAATTATCAAGAGCAGCGATTAATGAGGCACTGGAGTATTTGTTTAGTATTTAATCGTTGTTGTTGACAAAATAATTAGGTTCAAAAAACGATAGAAAAGAAAGAAATTGGATGTGAAATTCAAATTTCGTCGAATTTTCTTGCATATATGCAATAATTATTGTACCTTTGCCCAAAATTTACTTCAACCCCATCTAATATATGAAAGTTTTACAAGAAATGACCGCTGCAAGGTTGCTGCAATTGAAAGCCATCAAGTTTCAGCCCAAGAACCCTTTTGTGTGGGCTAATGGATGGAACTCCCCAATGTATTGTGATGATAGAAAGGTATTGTCTTACCCTAAGATGCGCGATTTCATACGTTTAGAATTGGCTCGCATGATAGCAGA
This sequence comes from Paludibacteraceae bacterium, assembly GCA_017384225.1. Classification (GTDB taxonomy): domain Bacteria; phylum Bacteroidota; class Bacteroidia; order Bacteroidales; family Paludibacteraceae; genus Colicola. The sequence continues at coordinate 38,260 of JAFNUD010000009.1, read as the reverse complement.
AATGTATCCTGATGCAGACATTGTGGCTGGCGTAGCAACCAATGCTATAGCCCATGGTGTGCTGGTTGCAGAGCAATTGGGTTTGCCATTTGTCTATGTGCACCCACAACCAAAAGACCATGGATTAGAAAATCAAATAGAAGGTGATTTGCGCCCTCGACAAAGTGTGGTGATAGTGGAAAACCAAGTAAATACAGGAGAGAATATATTGAAAGTGGTAGAAGCTATTCGCAACAATGGTTGCAAGGTATTAGGTGTGGTATCAATTTTCGATTATTGTTTTGCTGCGACCAAGCGTAAAATGGAAAAAATAGACGTATCACTCACATCGCTTACTAATATCGAAACGGTACTTCGTCATGCTGCTGCTTTGGGTATAATAGATGATGAACAACAACAAATAATAGAACAATGGCAGAGTAATCCTGCTAAGTGGGAGAAATAATATGTCAGCTACTAAATATGAAAGCAAGATAGGACAAATTTTGCACAATGACCAAAAGATATTTGCTGTGCTTAGCAATCTCGAAAACCTAAATCATTTTGCAGAATTGATTCCAAAGGATAAAGTGAAAGAATTAGAAATCACTTCCGATTGTATTCGCATTAAGGTGGATGGATTGGCACAGAAATTTTCTATCCGTATCGTAGAGAAAGAAGAGTACAAAACCATCAAGTTCGGCATGGAAAATTTACCAATGGATGTGAATATGTGGATTCAACTCAAATCGGTGGATGAGCAAGATACACGTATAAAACTAACCATCAAAGCAGATATTCCAATGATGTTCCGCATGATGTTTGAAAAGAAACTTCAACAAGGATTGGACCAAGCAGTAGATATGCTATGTCAAGTACCCTATCATCAGTGGGTATAATTCGAACCATGTTTATACAACTAAAAAGCATATGGGCTATAAAAAGAGAAAAAGACGTATTCGTATACATAGAGAAGGTCGTAGCATGATTGCTACGCTGGCATTACTGATATTTGCTATCAATGTACCAATGTTCATGTATATGCCTACTTGGTTGAGCGCTATTACGTTGCTACTGACAGCTACACTGTTGGTGTTTGTGACTTATTTCTTCCGTAATCCAACGCGTATTGTGGAGGTGAGTGATGATAATCTATTGATAGCTCCAGCTGATGGAAGAATCGTAGTGGTAGAGCCTACTATGGAGAATGAGTACTTTCATGAGAGACGTTTGCAGGTAAGCATCTTCATGTCTCCATTTAATGTGCATGCCAATTGGTATCCTGTGGAAGGAACAGTGTTGGTATCAGAACATCAAGATGGTCGTCATCAAGGTGCATGGTTGCCTAAATCCAGTACAGAAAACGAGCGTTCGCTGGTAGTGATAGAAACAGAATCGAAAGTACAACTGGCTGTTCGTCAGATTGCTGGTGCTATGGCACGACGCATAGTGACATATGCAAAACCAGGACATCGTGCACAACGAAACGAACACTTAGGATTCATAAAGTTTGGTTCACGTGTGGATCTCTATTTGCCTCTGGGATCAGAAATCTACGTGAAAGTGGGCGAAGCTGTAACAGGCAATGAAACGGTAATTGGAAGATTGAGTTAGTTGATAGTTAAAAGTGTAAAGTAAAAAGGCTATAATATATGGAAAAGTTTGAAAAACTCTTTGCGGAATATCCTTTCACACTCACCGATGAATTGGTGAAGAAGAATGCCGCTGAAATATTAGCAAAACATAAGGAAGAAAACAATACTCGTGAAGTATGGATGCAATGTCTTCATCAGATTGATCTCACCACACTCAATGGTGAAGACACAACCATGAAGGTAGCCAATATGGCTCAAAAAGTAAATGACTTTGATGGTCACTTCCCAGGTGTACCAAACGTGGCTGCCATGTGTGTGTATCCAGCCTTGGTGGAGACCGCTAGAGAGGTGCTGACTGAACCTATCGGAATAGCTGCTGTAGCAGGTGGTTTCCCTGCATCACAAACCTTTATAGAGGTGAAAGTGGCAGAGGCAGCATTGGCTGTAGAAGCAGGTGCTACGGAGATTGATATTGTGATTTCTATTGGCAAATTTTTGGAGGGCAACTACCAAGATGTGTTCGATGAGATTTCTGAGATTAAAGCCGCTATCCGTGATGCGCATTTGAAGGTGATTTTAGAAACAGGTGTACTGCAAACAGCAGAGAACATCTACAAAGCATCTATCGTAGCTATGGCAGCGGGTGCTGACTTTATCAAGACCTCTACTGGCAAAGTGGCAGTGAACGCTACGCCAGAAGCAACATATGTAATGTGTCATGCAATCAAAGATTGGTATGCAAAAACGGGTCAAAAAGTATGCTACAAACCAGCTGGAGGTGTAAGTACTACAGATGAGGCAGTACAACACTATACTTTGGTGAAAGAGATTTTGGGCGAGGATTGGCTCAATAATCAGTCGTTCCGCTTTGGTGCAAGCAGATTGGCAAACAACCTGTTGACAAGCATTATGGGCGAAGAAGTGAAGTATTTTTAAGGAGCGATAGGTTCTAGGCAATGGGCTATTGGCACATATAAAACAACTTAGTCATTATGTCCAAGATTATTTCTAAATGTTTCTTTTCAGAGAATGTTGCGGAGCTAGTGCTAGTAGCTCCTTTGATTGCTCGTAGCCGTCGTGCGGGGCATTTTGTTATGGTTCGAGTGGATGACCACAGCGAGCGTATGCCGCTGACTATTGCTGATGCTGATATAGAACACGGCACTATTACTCTGGTGGTACAACGCATGGGTGTTAGTAGTACAAAATTGTTGGCTTTGGAGCCAGGTGACGCTGTGGCTACCTTGGTTGGTCCGTTGGGAAAAGCTACAGATATCAAGTCGTTTGGTACGGTGGTTTGTGCTTGTGGTGGCGTGGGTGCTGCACCGATGTTGCCTATTGCGCGTGCGCTCAAGCAGGCGGGGAATAGAGTTATCACAGTGCTTGCAGCCCGCACAGCAGAACTCGTGATTTTGCGCGAACAGTTGGCAGAAGTCTCCGATGAGATGATTATCATGACTGATGATGGTTCATTGGGTCAGAAGGGATTAGTGACTATGGGTGTGGAGCAAGTAATCCAACGTGAAAAGGTGGATAAGTGCATCACTATTGGTCCTGCAATTATGATGAAGTTTGTGGCATTGACCACGAAGAAATATGATGTTCCTACTGAAGCCAGTTTGAATACTATTATGGTGGATGGAACGGGTATGTGCGGTGCGTGCCGTGTCACTGTAGGCGGAAAGACAAAATTTGTCTGCGTGGATGGACCTGAATTTGATGCGCATGCAGTGGATTTCGACGAGATGCTCTCGCGCTTACGTCAGTACACTACAGAGGAAAAAGAGGCATACGAAGAATATCAACATAGCATTCACTCCGATACTCAAACCGCTCAAGCAGAGTCTATAAAAGACGAAACGCTACAAGCAGAGGTATCTCCCTTCATAGGAAAAGCAAAGGACAGAGTGGCTATTCCACGTGTGAAGATGCAAGAAATTTCTCCTGAGGAACGTGTGCAATCCTTATATAAGGAAGTGAATCAAGGTTTGACCTTTGAGCAAGCCATCACAGAGGCACATCGATGTTTGGATTGCAAGAATCCTACTTGCGTAAAAGGTTGCCCTGTGAATATCAATATTCCAGGATTTATCAAGCAATTGGAGTTGGGTAATGTACAGGGTGCTGCAGAGGTGATTAAGGAGAGTAGCACGTTGCCAGCGATATGTGGACGCGTATGCCCACAAGAAAAACAATGCGAGGCACAATGTATCCACCTAAAGATGGGCAAAGATCCTGTAGCAATAGGTTATCTGGAGCGCTTTGTTGCGGATCATAGCACAGAGGCAATGGGCAATGGCTTATTTTCTGAGGCAGCAGCAAATGGAAAGAAGATTGCCGTAGTGGGTAGTGGTCCTGCAGGACTAGCTTTTGCAGGTGATATGGCTAAATTGGGGTATCAAGTAACTGTGTTTGAAGCATTGCATAAGTTGGGTGGTGTATTGCGATATGGTATTCCAGAATTTCGTTTGCCCAATGAGGTAGTAGATCGTGAGATAGATGGTTTGCGCCGTTTGGGAGTGGCTTTCCAATGTGATACGATTATCGGCAAGACACTGAGCATAGATAACCTAAAAGAACAAGGATTTGAGGGTATCTTCGTAGGTAGTGGTGCAGGTTTGCCTCGTTTTATGAATATCCCTGGCGAGAACCTCAATGGTGTGATGTCGTGCAATGAGTATTTGACGCGCGTGAACCTAATGGGAGCAGCTACGAACGATAATGATACGCCTATGCTGCGTGCTAAAATAGTGATGGTTGTAGGTGGTGGCAACACGGCAATGGATGCTGTTCGCACTGCCAAACGATTGGGGGCAGAGCGCGCTGTCATTGTATATCGCCGCAGCGAAGAGGAGATGCCTGCACGTGTAGAAGAAGTACGCCATGCTAAAGAAGAAGGAGTAGAGTTTATGACTCTGCATAATCCGATAGAATACCACGCTAACGAGCAAGGACGTGTAGCGGAAGCCGTACTACAAGTGATGACATTGGGCGAACCTGATGAATCAGGACGCCGTAGTCCTGTAGTGGTAGAAGGAAAGACCGTAACATTGCCAGTAGATTTGGTCATCGTGAGTGTGGGGGTGAGCCCTAATCCGCTGATTCCATCTACTGTAGAGGGATTGGAAATTTCGAAGAAAGGTACTATCGTGGTAAACGAACAAATGCAGTCATCATTGCCAATGCTATTTGCTGGTGGCGATATTGTTCGTGGTGGCGCAACTGTTATCCTCGCTATGGCAGATGGTCGAAAAGCTGCTCAGGCGATGCATGAGTACTTGAGCTAAATATTCTTGTTCGCTTTGTCCTGGAGTGGGATGAAACTCTGCCTTGTTCAGCATTCCCAATACCGCTAAATCCATAATCGTGCTGTAGCCACTACGCACGATTATTTTTTTTGCCTGTTGCATAAGCGGGAGCAATTGATCATCGCTGATATATGGCAGTAGGGTGACAGAACCTATATGTGTAGCAGTAGCAGGACCGCCTATTTTGCCTCGGATGATGAGTGTGGGCGTGTCGGTATGGCGAAAATGTTCTACTAATTCTTTTTCAAATAATGTCCGCTGTGGCTCGAGACCAGAGAGGATGGCTAGGTTGGTAATGGGTAATGGGTTATTGATTGTTGTTGATGGGTTATTGACGATGGGCAATTGGTTATTGATAGCGAAGCGTGAGAGCGGACCAATGTAGTGGGCATATTGGTCGAAGCGTCCGCCGTGGGCTAATGCACCAGCCAGATTGTCGGTAGGATGATTGTAGTCGGGTACCCATACCTCGTTGTACCTTTTATATATATACGCGTGTAACGCGCGCGCGAATGGTTGGAAGATCTTTAATCGCTTGGGGAGTTTCACATACAGTTGGTGGGTCATATATACGCTATGCGTATCGCGTGAGAAGAATCCAAATCGATTATCGGAAATGACCATATCGAAGTGCTCTCTTGCTAAGAGTTGACTCAGATAGTAGTGGTCAGCTATAGTGAATCGAATGAGTGCAGGGATGGCGCGCAAGTAGAATCCTCGTTGGGTAGTGCTATGCGTATAGCACAATTCTAAAGATGGTAGGTCGATGATACGCAGTTGTGGAAATCTATGGCGAAGCAATGCTATACTATCACCATCGCCACCGAGCACCACTTCATCGCCTGCAGCAAGGTGTTGGCAGATAAGGGGAATACAACGGGTCGCGTGACCTAATCCCCAATTGAGTGGTGCAATTAGAATTTTCATACGCTGAGAGTTGTCATGCGCAGACAATTACATCTATACCTTTAGCATGGAGTGGAGCTGCGATTGCTTCCATTTCGGGCGCAGGCACTTTAGATAGGGTTTTGAGGGGTGTAGCACGATCTATGACGTAGATCATCACTTGTTTTGGATGTAGGCGGTCAATGATATTATACCAAGCTGCTAATTCTTCAGGGGTAGTATTGTCTATCACTTGTCCCTCATATTCGCCACGTAGGAAGCAAGTTTGCAATGTGAAATCGCCATTAAAGAGGGATAGCCATTGTACAATTTGCTCTACAGTGAGGCGCGGATTGACGGGTTTATCAATCAATTGCATGGTGGCGTCGATGGCAGAGTCTAACTTGAGTATGCGATTTTCGCATAGGCGAAGTGCCTCTATTACGTCAGGGCGTCCGAGTTGGGTAGAATTGCTTAGAACGGAAATCTTAGCGTTGGGACAGTATTGGTTGCGTAGGGCACAGGTGTCCTGAATAATACCCAAGAAATCGGGATGCAGAGTGGGTTCACCGTTACCGCTGAAGGTGATGACATTCAGTTGAGAGTGGAGAGTGGAAAGTTGTAAATTCAAAGATGCGTAAACCTCTTCTCTGGTAGGAAGAACAGGGTGTAATACAGGCTGATTCCATCCGCACTCGCAGTAAACGCAGTCGAATGTACAGAGTTTAACAGTGGTGGGCATCAAGTTGATGCCCAATGATACCCCTAAACGGCGTGATCGGATGGGGCCATATACGATAGAGTCGAAGAGCATAGTGTAATAGTGGTGTAGTATGGTGAGTTAACGGACAATGACGCGGTTGCCAAGAGCTCGGCAAAGTTGTTGTCGAATCTCCATGAGTTGAGGTTGTTGCTCCAAGATAGTAGTGATGAGTTCCCAGTCATTGCGTTTTTGAGCGTCTTTAAGCATTGATTGCATAGCATCAATGCGTTCATCTACTACGGTATATTTAAGTTCTAAGAGTAAGCGTTGTACCAATTCTGGCAAGATATCAACCTCGTCTTGCTGAATATCTTGAACCACATTTTCAGAAATACTTTTTCTGCTATAGATTCGACTAAGTTGGTATTTATCTGCTATTAAGTCAACGGCTAATTGACTAATGGCAACTTCGGGATGATGTTGAAAGAATACAGAAGAAATGAATCCTTCTGTACGGTAGTTTGATATAAACTCATCCATGATACGTTGATGTATAGGATTGGCTATATCGACGCTATCGTGCCGTATTTCTTGTATGATGTATTCACCTGCACAAATAGTATATCCATTATCCGCTTGGTAAATGATTTTTTCTCCATAGCGAATAAGCACCTGCAATAGATTAAGTATATTACGTTCCTTATGCGTTAATGTGTGTGGTTTTGTAGTATCTATCGGAATAGTTGTTGATAAGTTTGTTGGTGAATTTTCAGTAGTAAGCGATTGTGTAGATTCGTTGTCTTTTTTCTTTTTTCGTTCGATAAATGTATTTTTTCTAATCTCGTTTACTTTACGTATCAACACATCTTCTGGGATAGTAAGCAATGAAGCCGTATCTTTGATATATACTTGTCGTTTGATAATATCAGGAATGACAGCGATAGATTGAACTATTTGCAAAATCATTTCCGAGCGTTTTGACGGGTCGTTTTGTGCATCCTCCATCAGGAGTTGAGTCTTAAATTGGATAAAATCGTGTTGATTATTCTCTAAAAACTCTTTCAGTTCAGAAGCGTTTCTGCCTTTTGCAAAACTATCGGGGTCTTCTCCCTCGGGCAATAGTATGACGCGCACATTGATACCCTCCTCGAGCATCATGTCGATACCGCGCAAAGCGGCTTTGATACCGGCTTTATCACCATCATAGAGTAGTACGATATTCTCCGTAAAACGGTGTATGAGGCGTATCTGGTTGATGGTAAGGGAAGTACCGCCAGAGGCGACGACGTTCTCTATGCCCGACTGTACGAGTTGGATAACATCCATCTGACCTTCCACGAGGTAACAACTATTGTTCTTGGATATGGCTTGTTTGGCTTGATAGAGTCCAAAGAGTTCGTTATGCTTCTCGTAGATGAGCGAAGTAGGCGAGTTGACATACTTGCCAACTTTGTCGTTTTTTACCATCAAACGACCAGAGAATCCCACCACTTTTCCACTAATGGATAGAAAAGGAAATATCACGCGTCCGCGGAAGCGGTCGTAGAGCTTTCCATTTTCGCTTTTACCGCATACGCCAGTACCTATATATGGTGCATTGTTGGCATCATTCAGTAGGTATTTTTCTTGGAATCCCTTGTTTTGTGCAACCGACCATAGAGAGGTCTTATCGGGAGAGTAGCCTATTTGGAACTTACGGATAATATCCTCTCGTAGTCCTCGTTGTCGTAGATAGCTCATGGCTACGGCACTACCTTCGGGTGTGTTCCATAATTGTTCTTGAAACCACTTATTTGCAAATTCGTTGACGACAAACATAGATTCGCGGTCGTCTTGCTTTTGCTTTTCTTGGGTAGTGAGTTCTCGTTCTTCAATTTCGATACGATATTTTTTTGCCAATAGGCGAATAGCTTCTACATACGAGCATTGCTCAATCTCCATGATGAAACCTACGGAGTGACCTGCTTTTCCACAACCAAAACATTTGTAGATACCTTTGCTGGGAGAGACAGTAAAAGAACCTGTTTTTTCGTCGTGAAAAGGACATAGTCCTATCAAGTTTGCACCTCGTTTTTTAAGTGAAACATAATCACCAACTACATCTTCAATGTGTGCGGCTGAAAAAATTCGATCAATTGTTTCTCTAGGAATCATAGTTAGTTGTTCTGCGATAATTTATCTATTCATAGTTGTTTGTAGCATTGTTGTTGGTTGTTAGGTTTGCGGAATTATTTATCCCAAAGGTAAATGCCCAATTTGATTTGCCATTGGTCAAAGCGACCACGGGTGTAGATGTCGTGCCCTGCAAACATTTGTTCTTTGTATGGATTGACAATACCAAAATCATATCCTCCGCGCACGAAATATCGTTGGTACTGCAAACCTGCACCAAGACCCCAAGTGACATTTAAAACTTTTAAGTTATCGTATTTGTTTTGTGAATCTTTTGTAATCGTCTCGTTAGATGCATTTTGGTTATATATGTTATCTCGAAAAGATAGTCCGAATTGCAAAGTAGGGCCTGTATAAAGAATCAGCCATGTGTCTTTAGCGATGGTAAATTTATATTGCCAATCTACTGGGATTTCCAATTGGTGGTAGAAACTTTGTGTTTTCTTACGAGGATATTCATAATCGCCTTTTTTTTCCCATTTGTTGTGATTTTGTGCAAACGTATAATTGATACCGATACTATAGCCAAATCCTTTTACGATGGTAGCGTCATATACCAATCCAACTTTAAATCCGTTATAGGTAGTAGAGTTGAAAACAGTTTCTTGACCCTGTACAGGTTCGTTTAGTCGAGTAATCGGTTGTGTAAATCCCAATTGTAGTCCAATAAATTGACGGTTTTCTGCCATTGCAAGTAGTGTGTTGCATAGTAAGATGGCAAATAAAATACTTTTCTTCATTGTTTTATTTTTTGTTGCTGGTGTTATTACGTTGTTTTCTGTTATTATTTGTGGAAGTGTCTTCCGTTTCTTCATCATCTGCAACCGCAGATACGGTATTTTTATCGGGGCGTTTTGTACGTTCGGGGTGTAGAAATATATCTTTTGGTTTTTTAGGTCTTTCTGCTTCCGCCCAAAAGAATCCACTTAGTTGTTTCTCTTCGGGGAGTATTTGATCTATAGGAATCATTACACCACTGGTAGCAGTGGTGAAAACGACATGGTCTATTTGACGATTGGTAAGATATAGTTTGATAAAACTACTTTGGGTGCGATTGACTCCTATGTACGATCCATCATCTTCTCGTGGATAAAAGATTGTTTCTGCGTTGCCTTGTACATCCACTAAATACACTTCTTGGTTGCTGATATAAGCAGTCATTTCTTTGCCTGCCATTTGCGTAAACTCATCTATACTCTCTCTCTTGATAGTCAATGCATTATTGCTTCCATGCAATCGATCGATGGTATCGTTTTTGAAATATATATGTATCAAGTCTGCCGATAACTGATTATCTTCGTTCCAGCATATTGGTAGTCCACATAATGTCAGCAGTGAGTCTCTGCTGTGGTAGTGTGCAGAGTCGCAGACGGCTTGTAGGTCATTGCGATAGATTCGGACGTGGTAAAAAGCTCTCAACTGTTGATATGTTGTGTCATGCCAGATTGTATCTAATTGTTGTGTTGTGCGTATAGAATCTACTATGATACTATCTTTTGGACTCAGCGAATATGTTTGATATGGTATTTCTTCGCTCCATAGGCTATCTGCATGCATATAGGTATAAGCGGTGGAGTCTGACCAATCTATCATCATTGCGCTATCGGTGACATAGGTGCGATTATTCGTTTCCCATATCTCTCCCGTATTGCCATAAAGAGTTATGTGGTTAGTAGAATCAGTGGATTCGATGTGTCCGACTATGCGTCCATAACCATTGTTTTTGTCGTAATAGATAGTATCACCAGTTAGCGTTATGCCATCGGTATGAATGATGCGTGAGCGATCTAATAGCATTGATAATTCGCTTTGGGTATTGTACCAGCCGTTAGTAGATAGAATGGTCGTTTCTTCTTCATACACAATCTTGGTTGGACCAACTAAATCTGACTGATAGGTTGCTGTATTGTACCCGAGTGTATCTGCTGTTAGAATAAATTTGGGATTTACCAATTGTACTTTCTCTCGAAAGATTGCCTGATGGTTGTCTGGAGTATATTGTCCCCATTGCGAGTTAAGTGTATTGAGGCTATCTATTATCTTACCTCCAGAGAAATAGTAGGCAATATTGTTTTTGCGGTCGTAGTTGAGACTATCTGTGGTTAGTGTCGTTTCTTGGTGAACTAGTTTTACGCGCTTACGCATGCGCGCCAACTTTGCATTGCCATTGTAGTATAGGATGTCGCTAAAGCCTTCTAGGCTGTCACCTTGCACCATATGTACGTTTCCGAAAGCGTGTAACGAGTTTTCTCTTTCGAAAAAATAAGCAGAGTCGCAGTACAGCAGTACCGAATCATGTCGAAAGCGTACGTTTCCACGCAATATCTGCGCATCTGGTAGGCGCTTCTCGTCGAAAGAGAGCGTTTCGGAATGTTCCAGGAAGACCATAGATGTTTTGGTACTATCTTGGGCTATTGCTTCACTAGACAATAAAAATAGCAATATGTATAGAATTAACCGCATTATTTAATCAATGCACCCAATTGGGGTATAAGAAATCGCATCCACGCCATGCAGGATCAATGTGAATGTAAATCTCTTTTTGTTTGTTGCGAATCCATGTGTCAATAGTTTCAGTGTTTAGTTTTTGGATAAGCATGTTGCGAATTACTTGGAAGTCGTCTGTGAGGTTTGCCTTGTGTGCATCGCGTTTGGTTTTTAGGCGTACAATAGCACATACCTCTTTATTTTTCGTTCGATCTATCATAGTAAAAGGATTGCTGACATCTCCCTCTTGCATATTGTAGATTTGTCGTGCAATCTCAGGAGGGAGTTCTTGGTATTCAAATTTGCTGGCACCTGAATTATTGTTGGTCATCAGTCCGCCATTCATCACAGTGGACTTATCTTCGGAGTGTTGTGCTACGGCCTGCTCAAAACTGATGCTGTCTGCCACAACGAGATTGCGTATGGAGTCTAATTTATTGATAGCGTTTTGCTTGTCTGTGTATGATACGCGTGGTTTGAGCAAGATATGTCGGCAGTTGATACGATCACCTTTTCGCTCAATGAGTTGGATGATGTGGTATCCATACTCTGTTTCTACAATGCGTGATACGCGTTTAGGGTCAGTCAGATTAAATGCCACATCGGCAAAAGCGCTAACCAATTGTCCTTTGCCCACAAAACCCAGTTCGCCACCGCGTTTAGCTGACTCTGTATCCTCGGAATAGAGGCGTGCTAACATACTAAAGTCTGCATTGCCTGTGTTGATACGTTCGGTAAACTCGCGCAATTGCACTTTTATACGTTCGGTTTCTTCTACGGGTACTGGCGGGTCAAAACTGAGTATTTGCACTTCCACTTGTGCTGGTACCACAGGTAGTGAGTCGGCTGGCAAAGAGTTGAAATAGCGGCGTACCTCGGCTGGGGTAGGTTGGATGTTTTCAGTGAGCTTGCTTTGCATCTGCTGAATTATCATTTGGTGGCGCACGCTGGTCATCATCTCTTCGCGGATCTCGCTGCTGGTTTTGCGGAAGTATTCTTCCATTTTTTCCTTGCTACCAATCTGTGAGATATAGTAATTCATGCGCATATCTACTTGGCTGCTTACTGATGACTCGTTGGCTTCTATAGAGTCCAGTTCTGCTTGGTGGAGGAATAGTTTTTGGATAGCCAATTGCTCTGGTATAACACAATAGGGGTCTCCTGCAATGGCTTGTCCCTCATATTGAGCGCGCAGACGTTCTTCCTCTACCTCGCTACGCAAGATAGCTTCTTCGCCTACGATCCATATTACTTCATCGATAATGTTGTCTTGAGCAAAACAGCTCATAGATAGTAGCCAATAGCTGATAATCAAAATTTTATTGTTCATATACTTTTAGTTTGCCTTGTTTAATTGCTTCGTCATATAGTCGTTCGCGTTCGTTCTGTACGAAATCCACTTGTCGTTGGCGCAGAAGAACGCTTTCTATTTCTTTACGAGCATAACTCAATGGTGTTTGGGTTCCTTGAAGATGCAGATCTGTTATTTGCAGGAGATAGATATTAACGGAGTCTTCTAATTCTATTTGGCGATTTGGTTTAAGCTGTTTTTCTATTTTGTCTTTTTGGAATGGCATGTGGATAACGATTTCGTTGGCAGTTTTCCATTCGTCTAAAAATAACTCATATCCTACAGCGTATTGATAAGCAAATTTTTCGATCCATTCTATTTGCTCTTCATCGTTAGGTTGTTGTATTCTTTTGCGCAGAATGTCCATATTAGGAGCATCTTTTGGTACGATCAATAGTAAGCCTTGAAGAATCGTTTCTGGCAAAAAAAGCTGGTCGTGATGTTGGTCGTAGAATGCTTGTATCAATGAATCGTCTAATAGTCGTGGCATACGCTGAGCAATCAATTTTTCTTCGTATTCGTGTAGGTACAGCGAACGACGATAGTCTTCCACAAGTTGCTCAATTACTTTGTTGGTTTGATCTTTAGCTATATCATATTCGATCAAATTAATAGCCCATTGTCGGATATATTTTTCGGCAACACGTGCACTATCCTCGGGGGACAAACCTGCAGTAAACTTGCGCAATTCTCCCCATGTGATAATTTTTCCGTTGTACTCTGCTACGCTATCACTGAAGCGCCTTTTTTCCACGAGATAACAACCATTGAGTATAAATACAGTGGTAATTAGTAGGAGAAATTTGTTCATATATTCGCATGAATATGGTTTCATCTTGCAAAGATACTGCTTTTTTTGCAGATACGCAAGAAAAAATCCACTTTTTGTATGTTATCGCTTTTTTTTGCCATTATTTGCGAGTATTCGACTCTTTATCTTAAGATAAACACCACTAATTATTAAAATTGTTAATATCAAACTACCAAACAAAGGGTAGTAATCGCCACTTAACACGTTTTTGATAGTCAATATAGCCTTTCAATTCCATGGCAAGGAGTTTTTCTTCGCTATTGATACGCAATACTATCAAAATAGGATATACGCCAAAAATAATCATCGACCAGAGCGAACCAAGGATAAGAGGAATAGATATGAACATCGAGATGGTGGCGGTGTACATCGGATGGCGAACGATGCCATACAAACCAGTGTCAATAAGCTGTTGTCCTTCTTGCACCTCTATCGTACGCGATAGATAAGCATTTTCATGCATAACCTCAATATATATGACGTAGCCAATGAGGAAGAAGATAGATGCCACAATCGTGATCCATAGTGGGATTGATGACCAAGCGAAGCGATAATCCAAACCGCATAGTACAAATCCTGCGATAAACATCATTCCAGATAGAGCAACTACGTTTTTCTGTTGTTGCTCCTTTTCATTGTTATTCAAACGTTTAGACAATAGTTTGGGATGGAATATATATAGCCATGTGCCCATGATAATCATAGGTACGAACATGAGTGCAAGAAACACCCAGGCTTGTATGTAGTAGCAAGTTCCAGCAGGAAGAAAGAGTAAAGCTGTAATCAATAGGAAGCCAAGAATAAGTTTGCTAAGGCCATTAATGAGTAATTTTATTTTCATAGAAACTATACGTTGTCGATTGAAGAATCGCTACCTATGCAGTTGCACAGATAGCGATTGTAATATATAGGAGCGTTCTGTTTACAAACTTTCCAATATGCATTGAAGCCATTGCCAGCACTTGCCAGTAGAAGTAATGCTGAGGCGCTCTTGTGGTGAGTGCACACCGAACATTTGTGGACCGATTGACACCATATCCAAGTATGGATACTTCTCCAAGAACAAACCGCACTCCAATCCTGCGTGGATAGCTAACACCTTAGGCTCTGTTTGGAAGAGCTCGGCGTATGCCTTCTTAGTCACTTCTAACAATGGAGATTGAGGATTAGGTGCCCAACCTGGATAGCCATCGCCATGAGCCACCTCGTCGCAAGCCAATGCTAAAGCACATTCTACCATTTGCTTGATATCGTGCTTTTTACTTTCAATAGATGAGCGTTGGCTGGTGTTCACTTCTACATATGCACCCTTTTTGTCCTCGCGCATCTTAATGCTGGCAAGGTTAGTAGATGTCTCCACTAATCCAGGCATAGTCTTAGACATAGCAGTCATACCATGAGGGCAGGCATAGAGTGATTGAATTAAGACTTTAACTTTATCAGCAGGAATAAAAGTCTCTGGCATATCCGTGGTTTCCAAACTCATTGCAAAATCCTTCTCTATATCACCAATCTCAGCTTCAATAGTAGCGATATAGTGATTGAGCATGATGCGAATATCTTCTTTGTTAGCCATCGGGATAATGATCACTGCTTCCGCCTCACGAGCAATAGCATTACGCAGGTTACCGCCATTGATAGTCGCAAGTTGCATATCGAATGCAGACATTACTTGATAGAGGAAGCGAACGAGGATCTTATTGGCGTTGCCACGACCTTTGTTGATATCATCACCTGAGTGACCACCCATCAATCCACTCACTTTGAGATGGATAGCTAACCTTTCGCTTTTTGCCTCTAGCTTCATTGCTTTATAGTGCATTTTAGCGAGGGTGTCAATACCACCAGCACAGCCAATAAACACTTGTCCATCGTCTTCGGAGTCAAGGTTGATAAGTTGTTTACCCTGCAGGCAACCATCTTGCAAGCGGAAAGCGCCTGTGAGACCTGTTTCCTCGTCCACAGTAAAAAGACACTCAAGAGCAGGATGCTTCAAGGTGTCGGAAGTGATAGCTGCCAACATGAGTGCCATACCAATACCATTATCCGCACCGAGAGTAGTGCCTTTTGCTTTGATAAAATCGCCATCAATATAGGTGTGGATGGGGTCGTTATCAAAGTCGTGTATGGTATCGTTGTTCTTCTCGCACACCATATCCATATGCGCTTGCAAAATCACACTAGGTTTATTTTCGTAACCAGGGGTTGCAGGTTTGCGCATGATGATATTGCCTGCTTCGTCCACAGTATGTTCCAAATTATGCTTTACGGCAAACGCCTTAAGCCATTCAATAATCTTGCCTTCGCGCTTCGATGGGCGAGGCACTTGGGTAATCTCATGAAAAATGGAGAAAACCTCTTTAGGTTGCAATTCTTGTATATTCATATTTCCTTGTCTTTAAACTATAATCTTTAAACTCATCATTCATGAGCAATGTGCTCGTGTACGTTCTCGTAGAACGATGTTGGATAAGGTACACGATTAGGCATCTCTGGTTGACCATAAGGGTTGCGGAGAAATTGACCATCTTGTTCCTTGCGTTGTTGACCATCAAGATACTTAATCAACAAGTAGATACCCAATTCTTTCCATGCTGCGGTGGACTCTTCGGCTTGCGCGCAAGAATATTTAGTCAAAAACTCGACAGCCTTCTCCTTATCCATTTCTGCCACTTGTGCATCCACAGCAGCTACTTGACTATTGAACTTATCTTCCCAAGCAGCCTGAACTTTTTTGATGTCTGGCATCATCGCAGAGTATTTGGTATATGCCCAGTTTGCTACGATATTGTATGTCCACCATGCTGAAGTGGGAGAATAGGTGTACATGTCTCCATTGCCTTCTGCAAAGCAGGTAGGAACCTTAGTGATGGTGCTATATATAGGCACATATACAGTAGATGCTGCATCGTCCACGCCAAACCAGAAGATACCGCCTGCTTTTGCACTTTCATAACCACGCATTTGTGCTACGAACGACCATGCAGTTTGCTGGGTAGCTATGGGACGCTCAAACCAATATTGTACGGAATCATATTGGAAGCCGAGTGAACCATAGCGCAACTTGCTATTCCATGGACCTGCATCAGGACCTTGGGTGATGTCAAGTGGCGTGCCTTCATATTGGTCACGCATGCAGTTCTTGAGTTCTTGTGCGCTAACCTTATGATTAGGTTTGATATAGAGAGGCATACGCTCACCCGCGTATTTGCCGCGGGTTTCAACGAAAGTCTTACCCGATGCAAAATCGAAGTATTGGTCCATTTCATCGGAGAACTTACGGAAGAATGACCATACACGTGCCTCACATACATATAATCCTGAGAAATCATATGGCGCATATGCCTCCTGGAAGTTGAAATCTTTATCCTTTCCTTCAAAGTAGCCTTGTTTGCGAGCGAAATCTACCACATCCTTGCTCCACATCCAGTTCTCTTTGTCTTGGAAGTTAATGGTGGTAAAGCGTGCTTGGTTGGCATGTGCAGCGATACAGTCGTCGGGAATGCGAGTAGCGACCCATACGGCACCTTTTTCCACCTTGCCTTTGCCGATAAGTTCCATGAGCCATACCTCGTTAGGATCTGCAATAGAGAAAGTCTCACCACTACTAGCATAGCCGTGTGCAGCCACGAGGTCAGTCATACATTTGATGGCCTCGCGAGCTGTTTTGCAACGCTCCAAAGCGATGTAAATTAGTGATCCGTAGTCGATACCCTCGCCAATCTCCAACTCGGGACGACCGCCCCATGTGGTCTCACCAATTGTGAGTTGGTGTTCGTTCATATTACCCACTACATTGTAGGTGTGTGCCACTTGTGGGATAGTGCAAAGTGGTTTGCCAGTATCCCAATCTTTCACTTCGCGTACCGTGCCAGCATTGTGATCTGCAGCGGGAGCGTAGTGTAGAAAACCATAGAATGAATAACTATCGGCTGCATACGATACCATCGTACTGCCATCTATTGAGGCGTCTTTGCCTACTACAAAATTGGTGCAGGCAATACCTGTCACCCATGCGCTACATAGCGCCATTATCAAATACATCTTTTTCATATTTCTTGCCTTTAAACGATAAACTTTAACTTATTAACTCCTTATTGTATGCCGCAACGATATGCTGTACCAGATGGTGACGAACAATATCTTTTTGATTGTATTCTACAATTGCGATGCCACGAAGATCTTTTAATCGTTCGATGGCATCTTTCAATCCCGACTTTTGACTTGCGGGCAAGTCGATTTGAGTCAAGTCGCCAGTGATAATCATCTTGCCATGGATACCCAAACGCGTGAGGAACATCTTGAGTTGAGCAGTAGTAGTGTTCTGCGCTTCATCAAGAATAACAATAGCGTCTGCCAATGTACGACCACGCATAAATGCCAAAGGTGCAATTTGTATCACGCCACGCTCTATGTACTCGTTGAGTTTTGTACCAGGGATCATATCTTGCAAAGCATCGTAAAGCGGCTGCAGATAGGGGTCTATTTTTTCTTTCATATCACCAGGAAGGAAACCAAGTTTCTCGCCAGCCTCTACGGCAGGGCGAGAGAGGATGATGCGTTTGACTTCACGGTTTTTGAGAGCACGTACCGCTAATGCGATGGCGGTATAAGTCTTACCACTACCTGCTGGACCGATAGCAAACAGCAGGTCATTCTCATCGTAGGCATCTACTAAGCGTTGTTGGTTGGCACTGCGTGCTACGATGGATTTGCCATTCACGCCGTGCAGGATGAGGTTGTCTTGCACAAACTCGGTAGGCTGCTCACCATGGAGCAATTGTAAGATATGCGTTTCGGTAAGGGTGTTATTCTTAATGCAGAATGTTTCACACTTACGCAGATTCTGTTCAAAACGAGTGATGGCAGGCTCAGAGCCAATAATCTTAACCTGATAGCCACGTGCTATAACCCGCACATCAGGATGCTGGTTCTTCAAACAAAGGATATTTATATTGTTTACACCATAAAAAGTGGCAGTATCCAAAGCATCGTTGAGCTCTATTATAACTTCCATATTAAATTAGTCTGATACGTTTGCGGGGACAAAGTTAGTAAAAATTCGTGAATTATACAAACAAAGTGCATAAAATAACGAATATTCTTGCAAATGTGCAAGTTTTTTACTACTTTTGCAGCGTTTTTTATATAATATGCCTGATTGGGCACTAGATGGATAACTATTGAAATAATCATACAAACATGGAAATGGAAGAAAGAAGTCTCAATTTTATTGAGCAAATCGTAGAAAAAGATTTACAAGAAGGTAAGAACGACGGACGTATTCAGACTCGTTTCCCGCCAGAGCCAAATGGTTACCTGCACATTGGTCACGTGAAGGCCATCTGCATGGACTTTGGTATCGCTGAGAAATACAACGGCGTATGTAACCTCCGTTTTGATGATACCAACCCTGTGAAAGAGGATGTGGAGTATGTAGATTCTATCCAACAAGACATCGCTTGGTTAGGTTTCAAATGGGGTAATATCTACTACGCTTCCGACTATTTCCAACAACTCTATGACCTCGCTATCGAGTTCATCAAACAAGGCAAAGCCTATATCGACGAACAGACAGCCGAGCAAATCGCTGAACAAAAAGGTACGCCTACCGAGCCTGGCGTAGCATCGCCATACCGCGACCGTCCAATTGACGAGAATCTCCGTCTCTTCCAAGCTATGCAAAACGGCGAGATTGAAGACGGAAAGATGGTACTCCGTGCGAAGATTGACATGGCCAATCCTAACATGCACTTCCGCGACCCAATCATGTACCGCATCATCACTACACACCCTCACCACCGCACCGGCCGCACATGGAACGTCTATCCAATGTACGACTTTGCACACGGTCAATCTGACTACTTCGAGGGCGTGACACACTCTATCTGTACGCTGGAGTTTGTGGTGCACCGTCCATTGTACGACTACTATATCGATCAGTTTATCACAGGCGATTATCGCCCCCGCCAATATGAGTTCAACCGCCTCAACATCACCTATACCGTGATGTCAAAGCGTAAGATGCTCCAACTCGTGAAGGAGGGCCTCGTAAGCGGTTGGGACGACCCTCGTATGCCTACCGTATGCGGATTGCGCCGCCGTGGTTATACTCCAGAGGCTATTCGTGCATTCATAGATAAGATTGGTTACACCAAGGTAGAGGGTATGATTGACCTCGGCTTGCTGGAGCATACCGTTCGCGAGACCTTGAAGGAAACTGCGCCACGCGTGTGCGCTATCTTCGACCCTGTGAAACTCGTTATTACTAACTATGAGGGCGAGGGCGAGACTATTGTGGCTGAGAACATTGACGGACACCCAGAGTTGGGTACTCGCGAGATGAAGTTCGCGAAGGAGCTTTATATCGAGCGCGGTGACTTCCAAGAGGAGGGCGATAAGAAGTTCTTCCGATTGAGTCCTGGTGGTCGTGAGGTGCGTTTGAAGGCCGCTTATATCATCCAAGCTACTGGCTGTGAGAAGGATGCTGAGGGCAATATCACCACTGTATATGCGACCTACGACCCAGACTCTAAGTCGGGTACTGAAGGTGGCAACCGCAAGACCAAATCAACGATTAACTGGGTAGAGTGCGAGTCTTGTGTAGATGCTGAGGTACGCTTGTATGACCGTTTGTTCGCATGCGAGAACCCATCTGCTGAGGAGGGTGACTTCCGCGACTTGTTGAATCCAGAGAGTTTGAAGGTAGTGAATTGCAAGATAGAGGGTGCGCTGAAGGCAGAGATGCATGCGCCAGAGGTGGTGAATGGTATTGCTAAGTGCCAGAACTATCAGTTCCTCAAACACGGCTACTTCGTAGTGGATCCTGACACTACGAGCGAGAAGCTTGTCTTCAACCGCACTGCTTCGCTCAAGGATAATTGGCAGAAGTAGGCAAACATAGCTTGCGTTGTATACCCTTTGGGCGTTGTATATTTTCGATGTTGTTAGGTTACATGCTCTTGGGGCGTTAGTAACAAGAACAACGCGAAGCAAATAACAAAATAACGTGGCTTGTCGCATATAGCGCGCAGTGGAAAATATCGCGCAGCGACAGAAAACATGAGTATGAATATACAAACACAAAACGGAAAACAATATGTCCTATGTGCGTGGAGGAGGCGGTTTGTTCGCCTCACGCCAGAAGAATTGGTGCGACAGACGACACTGCAGCTATTGGTCGATCATTATGGCTATCCGCATAATCTAATAGCAGTAGAAGTACCCATTACAGTAGCAGGAACAGCAAAACGTTGTGATGCGATTGTGTACAATCATCATATGCAACCGCTGATGCTTGTCGAATTTAAAGCTCCATCGGTAATTCTTGCACAGCATGTTTTTGACCAAGCTGCTATTTATAATCGCCGCATACAAGTGCCGTATTTAATGCTATGCAATGGTGTTAGTTCAGTAATAGCAGAGGTGCATCCTACTGAATATCAATACTTACAAGAAATTCCCAAGTACACAGATTTGAGAGGAAAAGGAACAATTTGATAAAACTATTTAGAAAAAAACAAACAAATATGAACTATATTCATCCAGGAGCTAAACTTCATCCTACGGTAAGTGTAGGACCATTCAGTTGTATTCACGCAGATGTAGAGATAGGCGAGGGTACTATCATTGATAGCAATGTGACAATTTATGGAGGTGTTCGCATTGGAAAAAACTGCCATATTCATGCAGGAGCTGTGATTGGTGGCGATCCTCAAGACCTTAAGTACAAAGGTGAAAAGACCTATGCTATTGTAGGCGACAATACCACTATACGCGAATTTGTGACTATTCATCGTGGTACAGCAAGTAAAGGCAAAACGGTTGTAGGAAATAATTGTCTTATTATGGCATACTGCCACGTGGCGCACGATTGTTTCTTGCACGACCATATTATCATGTCAAACGCTACTCAATTAGCTGGGGAGGTGGTAGTAGAAGATTGGGCTATTATCGGTGGCGGAAGTTTAGTACATCAGTTTTCACATATTGGTGCACATGCTATGATTCAAGGTGGCTCAAAGATAAATAAAGATGTACCACCATATATCATCGCAGCACGCGAACCAATATCTTATTGTGGTATCAACTCAGTAGGACTCAACCGCCGTGCGTTTACCAAAGAACAGATAGCTGTCATACAAGACACCTATAGACTGCTCTATATGTCGGGTTTGAATGTTAGTCAAGCTGTAGCACAAATTGAGGAGACACTTCCTGCCAGCGCAGAACGTGACCTTATCTTGGAATTTGTAAAAGGTTCACCACGCGGTGTGGTAAGAGGATATAATTAAGGGATAGTATTGTGCGATAATAATTAGAATAGAGACATATGAGAAAAACTATTTTTCTTACAGGTGCCACGGGTACTATGGGGTATGCGGGCATGCAAGAAATCTTGCGCTACCCAGAGCAATATAAACTGCGTATCTTGGCTCGTCCAAGTGCGAAGAATAAGGAACTGCTGAAAACCGTAGAAGACAGAGTGGAAATTATTTGGGGAGATCTAACCTCTTATGATGATATTCTTCGTGGCGTGACAGGGTGTGATATAGTGTTGCATGTAGGTGGTATGGTGTCTCCACAAGCAGATTATCGCCCTAAAGCTACATTAAAAACCAATATTTCCGCAGCTACGTACATACGTGATGCCGTATTAGCACAACCTGAAGATAAACAACCCAAGGTAGTTTATATCGGTAGTGTAGCCCAAATGGGTGATCGACGCGAACCATTACATTGGGGAAGAACAGGAGACCCTATATGTGTATCTGCATACGATCATTACGGACTTACTAAAGCTGAGGCAGAACGTATTATTACCAACTCTCCGATTAAACAATGGGTCAGTCTTCGCCAATCAGGAATACTCTATCCCGCAATTTTGAAAAACTATGATCCAATCATGTTTCATGTACCTATTCGTGGTGTATTGGAATGGGCTACGGTAGAAGATAGTGGTCGATTACTTGAGCGTGTTTGTCGTGATGAGGTACCAGCCGAGTTCTGGAAGAACTATTATAATATTGGTTCAGGTCAAGAGTACCGCATATCCAATTACGAGTTCGAATGCCTATTGCTTGATGCTATTGGCTGTCCACGACCAGAGAAAATTTTCAACGCCAACTGGTTTACTACTCGTAATTTTCATGGAATGTGGTACATTGATGGCGATCGTTTAGAGAACTATCTTCATTTCCGTGCTAATGTTCCTGTTAAGGAGTATTTCGTACAGATGGCTAAGTCTCCCACCGTACCTGCAGGTATTCGTTTTGCTGCTAAAACCAAGATTGCTAAGCTCTTCCCTCGTTGTGTCAAACTTGCAATGTATGCTATGGCCATGTCAAAAGAACACGGCACACAGTGGTGGATTAAGCACAATAAAACTCAACGCATTAGTGCTTATTACGGCACTATAGAGGCATACAAGGCTATTCCAGACTGGAAGCATATTGATGTTTCGCATAATAGCGATGAGTTCGTGTTGCTGGATCATGGCTACGACGAGCAAAAACCAAAGGCATTGTTTACAATAGAAGACATGCAAAAAGCGGCAGTCTTTCGTGGTGGTAAGTGCTTATCTGTGGAAATGTCGCAAGGTGACTGGGATAGTCCATTAGAATGGGAGTGTGCGGAAGGGCATAAGTTTATGGCTACTCCACGTCTTGTGTTGTTGGGTGGTCACTGGTGTGAAGAGTGCATGCCTTATCCTTACAAAGAGGAATCTAATGCTCGTCCTTGGCAGTGGGATAAAGTAGCAAAGAAGAATCCATTCTTTGCGCAGTTATGGAATCCTTTGCACGAATCCAATGAAGATAATGTCTATGGGGCTGAAATCTTTGACGGCTGGGAGTAGAGGATGTGATAGATTATTAAGGAGCTATTAGTTCACGGTATTTTTTTCGGAAACGGATATGTAAACATACCGCAGCGACAGATAGACCTACTACAAAACCAATCCAAATTCCTTCTGCTCCCATATCCATAGGGAATGCTAAAAATAAACCTACAGATAGGCAAATAATAGTATAGGAAATCATAGCAATTACCATAGGAACTTTTACATCTGTTATACCGCGTAACATAGATGCTGCTACTACTTGTAAACCATCTGCTAATTGTAGTACACCTGCTAAAACAATTAACTTAGATGCGATTGCAATCACCTCGGTATCTTCTGTGAAAATCAGTGGAATTTTGTTACGTAATCCAATCATCAGCGCGGCTCCTACTGCGTTGATGAGTAATACTAAGTGAATACTGGCATTGCCTGCCATACGTACACCATGAAGGTTATTTGCTCCCAGTTGGTGAGAAATACGAATTGTGGTGGCTGCACCTATGCCCAGAATGACCATGAAAGTCATATCGCAAATTTGATTGGCAATTTGGTGCGCGGCTAAAGCCTCTTTGCTAATCCAACCAATAAAGACAAAAGCTGCGGTGAAGGCGATAGTTTCCATAGTGGTTTGTATGCCAATGGGTGCGCCAATCTTGGTGAGTTCTTTGAGCGTTGACCAACGTAATAGAGAACGACGTATTTGCAGGTAGCCTTTCCATTCACGACGACAATACATAACTGCTACGAAGCAAATAGGCATACCTATTCGGGCAATGAGCGAACCGATTCCAGCACCAGTAGCGCCCAATTCGGGACATCCCCAATGTCCATAGATAAATAGCCAGTTGAGGAAGATATTCAGCGCATTCATAGATAATGTGATAGCCATGGCTACAGATGTATTGCCTATACCCTCAAGGAATTGTTTGAAGAATGTGAAAAACAAAAAGGGTATGATAGACATGACTATCAATATATAATACGGTCGGGCCACTTTGATAACTTCAGGGTCTTGACCAAAGCGATCAAGAAAAGGTATGCATGATCCTAATGAAACGAGCATAATTAGGCACAAAAGAATGGTAAAAAGCATACCATTTTGGAAGAGAGAAGCAATGATGGCTTTACTCTCTGATTGCTTTTGTAAATCGCTCTCTGACTGCTGCGTTTGGGACGTAAGATGACCTACTTGAATGCCCACTAATGGGGTGATACCCATCAATGCACCCATAGCAAATACCATGACGGTAAAGAAAAGTGCATTGGCGAAACTGACTGCGGCTAAATCCACCGTAGCATAATGTCCGACCATAATCGAATCAAAGAATCCCACCAGTGAGGCTCCCAATTGGGTAAGCATCACAGGAAGCGCAACACGGAGGTTGCGCTTGTAGTAGGGTAAGTATTCACGAAATGAGTACAAGTATTTACGATTTTTATAGTTTTACTAGTCGCACTAGTAGGGCTAGTAAAATTTACGACTTAGCCTACCTGGCTGCCGTTCTTAACAGAAGCAGTGACAGTGGTAACTACCAACTTGCCGTCTGCATCTACAGCAGAAAGGATCATACCTTGCGACTCAATACCCAT
Source organism: Paludibacteraceae bacterium (assembly GCA_017384225.1). GTDB lineage: Bacteria > Bacteroidota > Bacteroidia > Bacteroidales > Paludibacteraceae > Colicola. Next base: position 13,538 of record JAFNUD010000009.1, on the reverse strand, counting down.
CATCTTACGAGGAGGGAAATTGGCCATAAACAGGATTTGTTTGCCTACCAAAACAGATGGATCAGGATAGCTTTGCGCGATACCACTCAAGATGGTGCGCTCGCCCATACCATCGTCCAAACGGAACTGCAAGAGGCGGTCAGACTTCTTCACTGGTTGGCAATCAAGCACAGTAGCTACACGGATATCCATCTTGCAGAAGTCGTCGAAAGTAGTTGCCTCTTTGATAGCCTCTGGCTTCCAATTCTTGAGTGCCTCTTGCTTCTCTGCCTCTTCGTTAGCTGCTTTGATAGCTGCAAGGCGGTCGAGTTGAGCTTGGATAGTAGCGTCCTCAATCTTCTCAAAGAGAAGAGTTACTTCGCCGAGTTCTTGACCCTCTTGTAGGAGGTTGATATTACCTAGCTCTTCCCACTTGAGCTCCTTCATATTGAGCATATCACGGAGTTTAGCAGAAGAGAAAGGCAAGAATGGTTCGAAGGCAATACTGAGGTTAGCAGCAATCTGTAAAGAGAGATGCAGGATTGTAGCGGTACGCTCCATATCCGTCTTAGCCACTTTCCATGGTTCGGTATCAGCGAGGTATTTATTACCAATACGTGCGAGGTTCATGGCCTCTTTTTGTGCATCGCGGAAGCGGAAATCGTTGAGGAGCTTCTCTACTTCTGCTTTTACATTTTGGAACTCGGCGATAGTTGCTTGGTCATATTCATTGAACTGACCTGCAGCTGGCACCTTTCCATCAAAATACTTCTTGGTGAGCACTAAGGCACGGTTTATAAAGTTACCATAGATAGCCACGAGCTCGTTATTATTGCGAGCTTGGAAGTCTGCCCAAGTGAAGTCGTTATCTTTGGTTTCTGGCGCATTGGCAGTCAGCACATAGCGCAATACATCTTGTTTGCCAGGGAAATCCACAAGGTACTCATTGAGCCATACAGCCCAGTTGCGAGAGGTAGAGATCTTGTCGCCTTCAAGATTGAGAAACTCGTTAGATGGCACATTATCAGGAAGGATATAGCTACCTTCAGCCTTGAGCATAGTTGGGAAGACGATGCAGTGGAAGACGATGTTATCCTTGCCAATAAAATGGAGTAGGCGGGTAGATGGATCTTTCCACCATGTCTCCCATGGACCGAGTTCTGGTTTAGCATCGCAGAGCTCTTTGGTGTTGGAGATGTAACCGATAGGTGCGTCAAACCACACATAGAGCACTTTTCCTTCTGCACCTTCAACTGGCACAGGGATGCCCCAATCGAGATCGCGGGTTACGGCACGAGGACGCAAACCGCTGTCAAGCCATGACTTACATTGACCATAGACATTAGGACGCCATTCTTTGTGCTCTTGAAGGATCCACTCTTCAAGCCATTGCTGATATTGGTCAAGTGGGAGATACCAATGCTTGGTCTCCTTCTTAGTGAGTGCGTTGCCGTTGATGGCGTTGTATGGATTGATGAGCTCATCAGGAGAAAGGGTGGCGCCACACTTCTCACATTGGTCGCCATAGGCACCAGCTGCGTGGCAACGTGGACACTCGCCGCGGATATTACGGTCGGTGAGAAACTCTTGAGTATCAGGGTCATAGAATTGTTCGGAGGTTTGCTCTACGAACTTGCCATTGTCGTATAAGTGACGGAAGAAATCCGATGCAAGCTTGTGGTGAGTCTTGCTGGTAGTACGTGAATAGACATCAAAAGAGATACCGAATCCCTCGAATGAGTCCTTGATGATTTGGTGGTAGCGATCCACTACTTGTTGGGTAGTGATACCTTCCTTGCGTGCACGGATAGTCACTGGCACGCCATGCTCATCGCTACCTCCTACATAGAGTACAGGTTCACCCTTGAGGCGAAGGTAGCGAACATAGATATCAGCAGGCACATACACACCAGCTAAGTGTCCGATATGAACAGGACCATTGGCATAAGGTAGAGCCGCTGTTACAAGAGTACGTTGAAAAGACATGATAATTTACGATTTATTATATTACGAATGTATAAGTTTATTTCTTGTTTTGTCATCTTCGTTTTGAATACCAAAAGCTGCTGCTAAATACTGGTGTTCAAGATTATTGATAGAAACGGCCTTAATAGTATCTCCTTGAGCTACAGAAATTTTACCAGTTTCTTCTGATACAACAATGGCGATTGCGTCTGTTTTTTCACTAATGCCCAATGCAGCTCGATGGCGTAAACCATAGGACTTGGGTAAATTTTGACATTTAGATACGGGCAGGATACACGCTGCGGCATATATTTTTCCAGCAGAGATAATCATAGCTCCGTCATGCAAAGGCGTATTTTTGAAAAATATGTTTTCAATCATTTGTGCCGAAATATTAGCGTCAATTATTTCGCCTGTATCTGCATATTCTTTGAGTCCTTGTTGCTGGGTAAGTACAATAAGTGCACCTGTTTTCGAAGCAGACATATGGGTACACGCTAAAACGATACTATTGATATGCTTTTGCATATCTTCTTTGTTTCGTGTTTTGATCCAATGTTTGCGTACGCTTTCCATATTGAATCGTGCTCCTATACCATAAAAGAAAGAACGAATCTCTGATTGAAAAATAATAACCAAAGCTATGGCACCTACGCTAATAAAACGTTCAAAGAGAGCTCCTGTAAGTTCCAAATGGAAGACATAATTTACCAACATCCATGCTAGGATGAAAGCTAAAATTCCCCAAAAAAGATTACTTGCTCCAGAACGGCGAAGGAGTTGGTAGCATCCGAAAAGAATGGTGGCGACTAGTAATATATCAATAATGTCTTTGAGTCCGATATACATTTGTAAACTATGAAAATAGTGAATAATCGTTTTGTGCTATAGGGATTAGGAACGATGGGTTAGTTGAAACACTGTGATGGCTTGTTTTGCAGCTTCTACATCGTGTACGCGCAAGATGTTAGCTCCTCGCTCTAAAGCCAACGTGTTGGCAGCAATAGTGGCGGAAAGGACATCCTGAGGGGATAAGTTGAGGGGACGATATAACATTGATTTGCGCGATACACCTATCAATATTGGAGCGTGAAGATTCTCTAATACATCCAAGTGGTTAAGAATCTGATAATTTTGCTCTATCGTTTTTCCAAATCCAAATCCAGGATCAACAAGTACATCTGCAATCCCAAGGCTATGTAGCAGGTCGCAATACTGTTGTAAGAAATTTAGGATTTCTGTCATCGCAGATGTATCAGTTATAGTATGTGAATGGGTGAGTACGTAGGGGATATGCTTATCAGCTGCGAGTTTCCATATATTAGGATTAGCATTGATACCCGAAATGTCGTTAATCATATCAGCTCCGCGAGCAATTGCTTGCTCAGCTATTTCCGAACGAAAGGTGTCTATTGAAATGGGTACATTAGGCCAATGATAGCGAATTAAGTCTAATCCCTGACACAATAATGAAGATTCTGATAATGCGTCGATAGGAGTAGATCCGGGGCGAGTAGAGCATGCTCCTAAATCTAATATATCCGCACCATCTGCGAGTGCTTGCTCTACCTGTAGCAGCAATTTTTTTTCATCAAACACATCGCACGATGTATAAAAACTATCGGGCGAAAAATTGATGATTGCCATTACGCGCGGTTGTGACAAGTCTATCAATTGGTTGTGTATGTGAAGAGACAATTTCATTCGACCTGCAAAGTTACAAAAAATATTGCTTTATACCAATTTTTTGAAAAAAAAACATGAAAATAGTACGTTTTTTTTAGAAAATGCATCTTTTATACATTTTTTAAGGTGGTTTTTTAGGTTAGTTGATTTTTTTTTTGTAACTTTGCAGGCTGAAATGAAAAAGTATATTATTTTGTGAGAATTATGAATAGAAGAACAACGATTGCACTATTGGGACTGGTTGTTGCCATGTGCGCATGCCAATCGCGTGAACTCAACACTCAAACTTCTTTTTTAACAGGTTGGAAGAATTTTGATCCTAAAACAACCAATTTTGAAGCCTACGAAGGAAATAATATGGCAGCTCCTGCTGGTATGTTAATGATTCCAGGTGGTTCGTTTATTATTGGTCAGATGGATGAGTTTATTACTGCTCCTCATAATAGCGAACGCCGAACACTTACCGTTAGTTCCTTTTATATGGACAAGTATGAGGTAAGTAATATTGGTTGGAGGGAGTATGTAGAATGGACCAATTTTGTGTTTGGAAGTTATAATCAAGATATTGTGAAGGCGACTCTTCCCGATAGTACTGTGTGGCGTGAGGAGATGGCGTATAACGAGCCATATATATCTAGTTATTTTCGTCATCCTGCTTACAGCTTTTATCCAGTAGTGGGCGTCTCTTGGGATCAAGCTATGGCGTATTGTCAATGGCGTACAGATCGTGTGAATGAGAAAGCAATGATAGCAAGTAAGTTCATAGATGCATTGCCATATGCAAAAGTGGGACCTGACGGCTATATGAGCGAGGAGGAAATTGACAATTTCTTGAAGCGAAACGAAGATCATCCTGAATATGCGAAGTATGACAAATTGGCTGTAGAAATACCATTGTCACAGGCTAAAGAGTATGGCTATGAAGGAAACGAGGTTGCTACAGAAGATGGCAGTGAACCTAAAGTAACAATGTACCGCTTACCATACGAGTGGGTAAGAGATCATTTTGTCTTCAATACTGAGAAATATCTCAATTCTAATCAGTATAATCCAACAAAAGGTAAAGGAGCTCGCAAGGATGCATATGGTAATGATAGAAAGATTAACATTGCGGATGGCGTGTTGGTAACGGGTTATCGTCTTCCTACAGAAGCTGAATGGGAGTATGCAGCTTTTGCGCCTATAGCTGAAGAAGACAACTATGGTAGTCCTTCTAATGGAAAAATTTATCCATGGTCAGGTGTACATCCTCGTGATTTGAACAAAAAGAGCAAGGGTGCCATGTTGGCGAACTTTGTTAGAGGTCGAGGCGACTTGATGGGTATAGCTGGTGCACCAAATGACGGGTATGTAATTACTGCTCCTGTGGATGCATTTGCGCCAAATGATTTTGGTTTGTATAATATGGCAGGAAACGTAAATGAGTGGGTGTTGGATGTTTATCGTGAAACCAGTTATGGTGTAATGACAGAGTATAATCCATATCGTGGAAACGTATATTCTGTGCTTCAAAGAGATGAGAATGGCGGTCTTGTAGTTACTCCAACAGGTAGTGTTACTATCGAATTTACATCAGAAAATGATAAGCGTGACTATAAAGATGGTGATCTTACTTCTCGTTTGGATACCGATTACCCATTAGATACATTAGGATTGAGCGAAGAGCAAATGGCAGAAGTAAAATACGATCCTACGGATGTGTTGGCTCCTCATATCACCAATACCGCACGTGTGTATAAGGGTGGTTCGTGGAATGATCGTATTTATTGGTTGAACCCAACTACTCGTCGCTTCTTGGATCAAAGTAAAGCGTCTAATACAATTGGTTTCCGCTGTGCGATGAGTCTGCTCGGAGATAATTATCAGCCTAAAAAATAATAATCCAAAATAGATAGTATTATGAATATACCAGTAGAATTACGCTACACTAAAGAGCACGAGTGGATTCGTGTGGAAGGTGAAGTTGCTTATGTCGGTATTACCGATTATGCTCAGTCAGAATTAGGTGAGATAGTATTTCTTGATATAAATACTCAAGGTGATACGCTCGCTCAAGAGGAAGTGTTCGGTTCGGTAGAAGCTGTAAAAACGGTAAGTGACCTCAATATGCCTGTATCTGGTGAGGTGTTGGAAGTAAATGAGTCAATCAATGATCAACCTGAATTGGTAAATAACGATCCTTATGGCGAAGGTTGGATGATTAAGATTCAGGTGTCCAATCCAGCAGAATTAGACACATTGTTGGATGCTGCGGGATATCAAGCACTAATAGGTTAAGCAATTAAAATAAATAAATTATTGAAAGAGAAAACGACCGAATATTCGGTCGTTTTTCTTTGGTATATTAAACTATGTTTTGAGTAAATCAGGATTATCTGAGATGATTAAATACAGAATAAACCATTTCGATATTCATAGGTTGAATAGGATTATTTGCGGATCGAATATGTGTGGCGGAGATAGTTTGTGAAGGCTTGATAGCAGATACCGTAGACGAGGTCGTGGTTTCAACGGAAACGGGAACCAAAATGAGATCTAATTCTTTGAGCTCTTCTTCAGAGCGCAACTGTTGCGTTAAAAGTCCTGATAAATCATAAGAATAGTAGTAAGATGTATTGCCCAACGAATCAACTTGTGACATTAGACTACTCACTATTGCAGAAGTGTCAGACGGCAATTCGTTTTTAGCAAAAAAGGACTCCATTTGATTAGCTTTTACTAACAACATGTTCGCTGCAGGTTGATCCCATTGATCACGTGGTACGGATAAAGCATCTAGGCTGTATAGTACGTCTATTGTTAGATTTGCGCGATTCACATATACACGATACTTGTCCATGTCTCCAAATTGGTTTCTAATTTTTTGACGAATAGAATCCATGCGCAGTGACAAGCGTGTATAGATGTTAGCTGGGGAGCTAATATAATTGGTGTCTGTCTGTTGCTGTAATTCTGATAGTATTGCTTCTCGGTATGGATAGATATAGCGATTAACTTGTCTTACTTCTGAATTTGCATAGAACATTTTTGTGTCCTGAACTATTGTATCTGGTTGATTTTGACGATTCAGCAAGACATGATAGTAAACGGCCATACAAATCTCTTTTACATAAAGCATAGTGCTTCCACCAAATTCAGAGGTGATATATAGCCCTTTGAAGTTTTGATTAAATGCTTCTTGCGAAGAAAAATCCTTGATACTGAAAAAGCGTTTAGCAAATTGGTCTGTCAATGGGATTTTAATGCAAGGTATGTACTCATCTCCAGATACATAGGCTGAATCTGCAGGCTCCTTGGCTATAACAATGCGTGTGTGTTCTGTAATTCGAGTAGAGTCTTCTAAACTACAGAATGTCAATATATTTGTGGTAGTGTCGCTTGGATAAGGCGTGTTGTAATCCATGGTTTCTCGATCTAATTCATAGACAGAAATACCCAATGGCGCATATCCATCTCCGTAGTAATTTTGATAATATAAATAAAGCACTATAGAGTCTACTTCTGCTCGGTCTGCATATGGGTATCCATTTCCCTCAGGGCAAGATAATTGCGTGAGAAGGTCGGCTCTGAGCGTACCTAAACGCGTATCACATTCACCTAATAAAAAGGAGTCTGGAGTGAGATTGATTGCACTACCCTCTTGCAAAACCGAAGTAATGGCAAAAGTATCGGCGCACACGCGTATTTCGTCTTCTGTGTCCAACGTGGATACGCCAGCATCCAACGCATTGTTGTCGCAGCCAGACAAAGCAACAGCAAATAGACCTAATAAAAAGTATACAAGATTTCTTAATTTCATTCTGTTTCTAACAAAGTATTGCAAAATGTTACTAACTCCTCGTTGCTATTTCCTTCGTTATATGGTAATGTGGTCTTTCCGCTATTATGTAGATAGTTACATAGGCGTGTGTTTACAACGGGAGAGTCTAATACTACTGCATCTGAATTATCAATAGCAAGACGCATCAAGTCTTCATAGCCTACAGGCAATCCTGCAATGCTTCTCACATCGCTTTGCATCATGCCATTCACCAACAATTTGTCCACAAATTTAGGACTAAAAGGCGTAGCATATTCCTCATCGTCAAGCGATAAGACAACCTTGGTATTTGCAAAGAAAGGGGTATCGTGATATGCTTTTTTTACATATAGAGGTACCAATGCAGACATCCATCCAGAACAATAGATAATATCGGGAGTCCAACGAAGTTTTTTTACAGTTTCCAACACACCTCGAGCGAAGAATATACAACGTTCGTCGTTATCCTTAAACTCTTGTCCTTCCGCATCTACAAGACCTTTGCGTCGGTGGAAATACACATCATTGTCAATGAAGTATATCTGAATGCGAGCAGATTGAATACTTGCTACTTTAATCAGCAGCGGATGGTCAGAACCAGAGATGATAAGATTGATACCTGATAGGCGAATTACTTCGTGTAGTTGATTGCGTCGCTCGTTAATGTCGCCAAATTTAGGCATAAAAGTTCGGGTTTCAAAACCTTTTGATTGGAAGCACTCGGGTAATTGACGATTACGCAAGCGTATAGGCGTTTCTGTATCCAAAAATGGATATATCTGCTGCGAAACAAATAAGATACGTTTGGGCTCTTTCATAATAGTAGTATTTAACAGGGTATTATTTCCCGCTACAAAGGTACAAAAAAAAAATGATATTACATAATTTTTTGTCGAAAAATTTTCTTTTTTCCCTTATTTGTTGTACCTTTGCAGACTTTTTTGCGAAACATCGAACATTTTTAATCACAATATATGCAAATTATTACTACAAAATCAGAACTGACGCGTCAGGCGTCAGCATGTATTCGACAAGGTAAAACTATAGGATTCGTACCCACAATGGGTGCTCTGCATGAAGGTCATGCATCGTTGATTCGTCGCGCTTGCTCTGAAAACGAAGTGTGCTTCGTAAGTGTGTTTGTAAATCCAACACAATTTAATAATGCAGAAGATCTACAAAAATATCCTCGTACATTAGAAAAAGATGCAGAATTATTAGAGTCATTAGGTGTACATTTTGTATTTGCTCCCACATCAAATGAAATGTATAGTGCGGAGGAGATGGCGGAGTCATTTGAGTTCGACTTTGATGGATTAGACAAGGTGATGGAGGGCAAGATGCGTCCTGGACATTTCAATGGTGTGGTGCAAGTTGTAAGTAGATTATTTGAGTTGGTATGTCCTACTCGTGCCTATTTTGGTGAAAAAGACTTTCAGCAGTTGGCTATTATCCGTTATATGGTAGAGCGTTCAGCATTGGCACACAATTTCAAAAATATACAAATCATTGGTTGTCCTATTGTACGCGAGAAGAGCGGATTGGCAATGAGTAGCCGTAATGAACGCTTATCTAACGAGGAAAGACAAACAGCCGTAGCTATTTCTAAGACCCTAATAGCTTCGATGGAATGGGCAAAGACAGATACTGTAGCAGCTGTGCAACAACGTGTGATAGACACCATCAATGCTGTTGACGGATTGGATGTGGAGTACTATGCTATTGTAGATAAGAGTACATTGCAGCCTACCAATAGTTGGAAAAATGCTGTAGGTTGTGTCACTGTATTCTGTGGACCAGTGCGACTGATTGACAATATTCTGTATTAAGCCGAATGCGTGTAATTATTGATAGAGGCATACCATTCTTGGAAGGTGTTATAGAGCCATATGCACAGGTATTGTACTTATCGCCCGAAGAAATAACTCCTGCTGTGGTCAAAGATGTGGATGCTATGTTCGTTCGCACGCGCACGCGAATAAACAAGGAGTTACTTCATGGCAGCAAGGTGCGCTTCGTAGCTACTGCTACTATTGGTTTTGATCATATTGACCAAGACTACTGTCGCGAAGCGAGCATACGTTGGGTATCTTGTCCTGGTTGCAATGCACAGGCTGTATGCGACTATGTAGAAGAAGCTATTTCTTCGATTAAATCGGGAGAAAGAGCATTAACGATAGGTGTTGTAGGATATGGTCATGTCGGCAAACTCGTTGCTCAGATGGCCCAAAGGCGAGGGTATAAAGTACTTCTTTCAGACCCTCCGTTGGGTATTGGCATGTCGCTGGAGCAATTAGCGCCGCTATGCGATATACTCACTTTCCACACCCCTTTGACCCACGAGGGCGAACACCCTACCTATCATCTTTGTGATGTGAATATTTTACGCCTTTGTAAACCCAATACCCTTATTATTAACGCCGCGCGCGGTGGAGTCATAGATGAAAATGCCCTTACTTATCGTCTTATCGCTTCGTCTCCTCATCGCCTCACCGCCTCCATTGATTGCTGGGAGGGCGAGCCCAACTTAAACCGAGAGCTGCTCAAGCATGTTGCTTTGGCGTCATTTCATATTGCAGGATACTCTGTGGAGGGCAAAATGCGAGCAAGTGAGATGTGTTTGAAGGCTTTTTGCAAATTTTTCTCGCTCCCGATTTTGTCAATCAACAAAAAAGTAGTACCTTTGCATGGTGATTCGGAAGAAGGCTGGCTCGTGCGCATAACGGAGCAACTAAAAGCTTCTCCTGAGCACTTTGAACAATTACGTAAACAATATAGATTAAGATAATGGCAAGTTTTCAAAAACTCACCCCTCGAGCTACAGATTACTCGAAGTGGTACAACGAATTGGTAGTAAAAGCAGACCTTGCTGAGCAGTCTGCTGTGCGTGGATGTATGGTTATTAAGCCTTATGGCTATGCCATTTGGGAGACTATCCAATCAGAATTGGATCGTCGTTTCAAGGAGAATGGCGTGAAGAATGCTTATTTCCCATTGTTGATTCCTAAGTCCTTTCTCAGCCGTGAGGCAGAGCATGTGGAGGGTTTTGCTAAGGAGTGCGCAGTGGTTACTCACCACCGTTTGATGAACGACCCAGAGGGCAAGGGCGTAGTGGTTGATCCTAAGGCTCGCCTTGAGGAGGAACTCATTATCCGTCCTACTTCAGAGACCATTATCTGGTCCACTTACAAGAACTGGATTTCATCTTATCGCGATCTTCCTATCCTCTGCAACCAATGGTGCAACGTAATGCGTTGGGAGATGCGTACCCGTCTATTCTTGCGTACTGCAGAGTTCCTTTGGCAAGAGGGTCATACTGCTCACGCGACCAAAGAGGAGGCTGAGAACTACGCTGCTACTATGCTCGATGTATATGCAGACTTTGCAGAGAAAGTGATGGCTATTCCAGTTGTGAAAGGTGTGAAATCTCCAAACGAGCGTTTTGCAGGTGCACTCAATACCTATTCTATTGAGGCCATGATGCAAGATGGTAAGGCACTTCAAGCCGGCACAAGCCATTTCTTAGGTCAGAATTTTGCTAAGTCGTTTGATGTACAATTCTTGACTAATGAGAATAAATTTGAGTATGTTTGGGCTACTTCTTGGGGTGTTTCTACTCGCCTCATGGGTGCGCTTATCATGACTCACTCTGACGATAATGGTCTTGTTCTTCCTCCAAACCTCGCTCCTACTCAAGTGGTTATCGTGCCTATCTTTAAGAAGCAAGAGCAATTGGACGAGTTGATGGCTAAACTCAATCCATTGGCAGATGAGCTCAAGAAACTTGGTATTCGCGTACAAATTGACGCAAGTGACAAGGCTACTCCTGGTTTTAAGTTCGCTGAGTATGAGCTCAAGGGTGTACCTTTGCGATTGGCTATGGGTGGTCGTGATTTGGAGAATGGTACCGTAGAGCTCGCTCGCCGTGATACCTTGACCAAGGAGACAGTAGCATTTGATGGTATTGTAGAAACTATCCAAAACTTACTCAAGGAGATTCAAGACAATATCTACCAAAAGGCACTCAAATTCCGTATTGAGAATACTCGCGAGGTAGATACTTGGGAAGATTTCAAAGAGGAGATCAAGAAACCTGGCTTCTTGCTTTGCCACTGGGACGGTACTCCTGAGACAGAGGAGAAGATCAAGGCAGAGACCAAGGCAACAATCCGTTGTATACCTTTGGAGGGCGATAAGACTCCAGGTAAGTGTATCTATACAGGTAAACCAAGTGCACAACGCGTAATTTTCGCAATTGCATATTAAAAAAACATATTATATACAGAAAAATCGCACTCTATGTGCGATTTTTTTGTATATCTCAAAAAAAAGCTGTACCTTTGCAGTCGCGTTAGGTGATTTTTATCGTTCGCTAACGCTCTCGGGATGTGGCGCAGCCCGGTAGCGCAACGGTCTGGGGGACCGGAGGTCGCAAGTTCAAATCTTGTCATCCCGACAAAAGAAAAAGTAACTATCTAAAACAAGGTAGTTACTTTCTTTTTGCCTACAACCAAAATCAAAAAGTGTGAACTGTCTTTTTTCAATTCATTTGCATAATCCCCATATTTTTGTACCTAAATGTACCTATAATTGAAATTCAAAATCGAACGGCACGGGAATGTGCCGCTCGATTTTTGGTTTTGTTATATAGTTTTGCGCTTAGTGAATTTCTGCGCCCATGATGGTATAGGTCTTGCCGTCGCGGAGGATGAGGAGTTGTTGGTCGCGGAGGATCTTTTGCGCGCTATGATCGCTATCCGTTTGCATGTTGTCCACAGCAGTTTCCGTAGAAGGAATAATAGTTAATTCGAGTATTTCTTGATAGCACCATTCTTCATATGTATAAACGCCACTTTCGGTGTAAACTATGCCATGCCATACATATGAATCGTATGCTTCCACCTCATATTCAATTGTTTCGTAAGGCAGAACTGTTAAGTACAAGATGTGTAGATAAATATAGTTCTTATCTTCTACTATTTCTTCATAAGTATAAGTATAAGTGCCTGTTTCTGTAAACCGCATTCCCATCCACACATATATTTCTCCTTCGCAGATAGTATCTGCATAATAAATATCGTATTGTATTTCGGAAGGAGGAGTTGGAGTGTCAATAATAGTCAAGTGGAGTACTTCTTCAGAGCAATTCTCGTAGTATGTATACGTGCCACTTTCGGTGTAAACCTTGCCATGCCACTCGTATGAATCGTATGCTTCTACCACTATCGTATCGATTGAAGATGGTAGCACCTGTAATTCTAATGTGTATATGTAGTGATAAATGTAGTTCTCATCTTCTACTATTTCTTCCGATATAAACATACCTGCTGCTGTAAAATCTACTCCCATCCATGTGTACTTTTCTCCTTCGCAGATAGTTGCATATTCAGTTGGGTGGTAGATTGTAGTGTCTTGTGGCTCGGAATCTTTCTTGCTTACAGGGAAGGTAAATTCCATAGGTATTATATAATCACAATCAGCCCAAACCTCTAATACCATAGTATGGGTAGTTTGCTCAGTATCCAAAACAACATCGTGACCAGAAACCCATTCAACGCCTATTACATCGGCTATATCATTTTTGTCATGCTTTTGGTAGTACGCCATAATTAGTTCTGTAGTACCCGCAATATCAACTTTTTCTCCTGCCACAAGTTTTGGCACGGCTCCAATAGCATATAGCATATCCTCTGTTAATGGTTCAGGAGCAACAATTGGAGTGATATAAAATGTATAGATAGTATCAACTTCGGTGCCCGTTATAGTATCAGACCATGTTAGCGAGTAAGGAAAAAATGAACTAATAATATGGTATATACCAGTAATAGGATCTCTATATTCATATCCGTCACAGATGAGTTCGTTTAGGTAGATATACAAATATTCCTTTTCTTCCGAAGGAATAATGGTCAAATGGAGGATTTCTTGATAGCAATACTCTTCGTATATGTATGTGCCACTTTCGGTATAAACCTTGCCATGCCACTCGTATGAATCGTATGCTTCCACCACTATTGTATCGGATGAAAATGGTATAACCGTCAATTCTAAAGTAAATATATAATGGTAAATGTAGTTCTCATCTTCTACTATTTCTTCATGCGTATAA
>JAFNUD010000084.1 GCA_017384225.1 Paludibacteraceae bacterium | reverse complement strand
TTGCAATACCGTAGTTTCAATATCAATATATTGCGTTAAAACACTTACTACTCGTTGGTAAACAGAGTAAATGTTTTTCTCATCAAACACATCAATGGTCACATCGTTGTTTGACGAATGAAAGTATTGTTTTATGAGTGTTGTTAGGTTCATAATATCGGCATTAGTCTATTTCGACGGCAAAGATACACTTTTTTTTTGAGATATACAAGATTTGAGTGAAAAAACGCGATTTTTTGTAAAAGTTCTGTCGCTCTTCTCTCGGTGTTCTCTCGGTCGTCTCTCGGTGGAATTAGGCAAGGTGTAAGAAAGGGAAAAGAAATGGCAATCTTAATAAATAGCATTTTTTGTAGTGTGGAGTTCTTTTCTTTATTCTATGTGCTGAGCTTTTCCTCAGAGTGGGGACTCTTCGGGCGCAACACTCGAAGTGCCATCCGAGGCACTTCTTCATCCTTGGTTTGTCCTTGGTTCGTCCAGGGTCTTTGACACGGAGAAGATAGCAAGGTGTGAAAGGAAGAAATCCTTAAGAAACGTACTTTTTTAGCGGTCGGTTATTAGGTAGCTTGCTTTCTTAATTTTAGCCATGCAAGACCTGCACTGCCGTTAATCGCCAAGAAGACGACAAAGAGCACTACGGAAAAGATATTGCCAATCAATACATACAATACGATTCCTGCTTGAGCATATAGTGCCCACCATATCCATGCGTCGATTTTTTGATAAATAAGAATGAAGTTTGCCAATGTAGAAGATGCTATCATCAGCCCTCCCATTAGCTTGATAAGTATATTTTCGTTCCACGCATCCCGCTGAATGACCAATGTGGCAAGCGCATAATCTGCTATCACTACAACCAACAAGATAAGCAACGATAACCATTGTAGATGACGTGGCAACCATTCTGGCACGAAAGGCTGGTCTGCGGATTGAGATTGCAAAGCCAATTTACGCCAACGCAACAGAGAGGATAGCAGAAATGGCACAAACACAAGCAATTGCAAAAAGAATAGATCTAAGTTACCCTGCAAATAGAATTGTACCGAGAGCAACAATGCCATCAGTATTCCACCATAGAAGCCCGTATAATTCTTTGGATCGCGGATAGTCAGTACATACGCCGTACCTGCTACACTGGCGGGAATACCTACCACAAACGCAGGGTCATGCCACTGGAGCAATATGCCACAAAGCGAAGGTACAAACCACTCTATTATAAATAATATAAGGAATAGGGCTGTATAAATGCCGAGGGAAATCAGCAGTTGTTTGCCGAAGGCTTGCCACAAAGTCTGTTTCATGATGTGAAGGCGACTGCGTCGCGGTGTAGGGTGTAAAGTGTAGAAGGTAGGGTGTAAAGTGTAAAGGCGAGGGATAAAAAAAGGCGAGCAGTTTGCTCGCCTTTTTTTGTTTACCGTATTAGTTACGCTTGCGGTTACCGTAGCGAGACATAAACTTGTCAACGCGACCTGCGGTATCCACGAGTTTAGACTTACCAGTATAGAATGGGTGACTGGTGTTGGAGATCTCCAACTTGATCAATGGATATGTAGTGCCATCAATCTCGATGGTGTCCTTCGTGTTAGCTGTAGAGCGAGAGAAGAACTGTGTACCATCGGACATATCTTTGAAAACTACTACGCGGTAGTTCTCTGGATGAATTCCTTTTTTCATAATTTGTTTCCTTTCTTTAGCGCTTATTCAGCAACAACGTTCAACTTAATTTCAGCCTTAACCTCGCGGTGAAGTTTAGCGGTAGCAGTAGCCTCGCCCAAAACTTTCACAGCCTCGTCGATAGTGATCACCTTCT
>JAFNUD010000083.1 GCA_017384225.1 Paludibacteraceae bacterium | reverse complement strand
ATATCCAAACAAAATCCCCACCGCTAAGTGGGGATTTGTGTTATCTATCAGGAAACTCGCCGTACTCCTCAAAAGTGTAGTTGAGGAAATCGTTAATCGGTTTGGCAGCACGCGAAATATCCATGACCTTGTCCATGAAGTCAGGTGCACACACCTCGGCATCGGTCAGCGGCGTGGAGTAGGTATAAGCCTTGCGTTTCAGCCAATCCACATGCTCAAAGTCCGCAGGAAAACCCTGCGGTACTTTTTTTAACATCTGCTCGGTGTCAAAGTCTTGGAAATACTTGTTGGTCATAGGGTTAGCGAATATGTCCTCCACCTCGTCGTAGTTGGCGAGTACCTCTTTTCGGAGGGCATGTAGCAGGTCTTTGTTGGGGCACCATATACCGCCACCAAACATGCAACGCTCAGGCTCGAAGTGCAGGTAATATCCACTCCTGTCGCTCTTCCGACCACCCTTGGCCGCTATAAACACACCAAACCACCATTTGAAGGGACGTTTGTCATGCGAGAAACGCACATCGCGGTAGATGCGCCATATACAGTCCTTGGGCGTCAGACCTGCCAACTCAGGGTCAATCGCTACCAATCGCTCCAACCATTGTGTGGTAAAAACTTCCACTTTTTCGTAGCAACGCTTGTACCAATCCTTGTGCGCATTAAACCATTCGCGGTTGTTATTGCAGGCTAATTCTGCTAAAAAATCAAGTATCTCTTTCATATGTCATATATTTTTCGTACCTTTGCAGCCGATTCCTGTTTTTAACGGAGTCCCCGAAAATTTTAATTTTTGGGGAGAGGAGGAATGGCAGTGAGCCAAATGCGCAGAGCGCGTTTCTTTCTCGCAAACCAATTCCGACGAGGTCTCATAGTTCAATGGATAGAATAAGGTCCTCCTAAGACTTAGATTCGGGTTCGATTCCCGATGAGACTACAAAACTCGGCACAAAGATACTACTTTTTTTCAACATGGCAAAACAAAAAGCAAAGTTTTATGTGGTTTGGCAAGGTCGCGAGGTAGGTATATACGACTCGTGGGCGGCTTGTGAGGCACAGGTAAAGGGTGTCGCAGCCAAATACAAAGGTTTTGCCACGCGCGAGGAAGCCGAACAAGCACTTGCAGGCACCCCCGAAGACTATATCACTATATCCCATAACTCGCATTGTGAGCGTCCTGTAGGTACGCAGTGCCGTTCTTTAACCTATAGCGAGGCGTCCTCTTCTCCCATCCTCCCTGCCTTGGCAGTAGATGCCGCGTGTTCAGGTAATCCCGGAACGATGGAGTTCCGTGGTGTGATTGCCGACACGGGTACACAGGTCTTTCACCGAGGACCCTATGTGGAGGGTACTAACAATATCGGCGAGTTTCTTGCCATTGTCTTGGGACTTGCTTATCTGAAACTGCACAATCTGCCTTGGGCACTATACTCCGATAGCAAGACGGCTATCTCATGGGTGCGCCAACGCCAATGCAAGACCAAGATTGAGTGGAACGCCAAGAATCAAGACCTCTTTCTTGCAGTACGTGCTGCCGAAAAGTGGCTCCACGAGAACACATGGACTACTCCGATTTACAAATGGGATACAGAGCATTGGGGAGAGATTCCTGCCGATTTTGGACGAAAATAACCTTAAAATACCCTTTTTTGTAAAACAAAAATAACAAAAAACAAAAAAAATAAACACTAAACACTAAACACTAAACAAAAATTTGCACATTTCACAAATTTTCTGTAATTTTGCACCGATTTTGAAGAAGTGGGCAAAATGCCCTAAAAACTTTTAAGAAACAAATAGAATATTAACCCAATAAATTAAATCAAAACAATTATGACAAAAGTAGGTATTAACGGTTTTGGCCGTATCGGACGTTTCGTTTTCCGTGCTGCTATGACACGCAACGACATTGAGATCGTAGGTATTAACGACCTCTGCCCTGTAGATTATTTGGCTTACATGCTCAAGTACGACACCATGCACGGTCAGTTCGAAGGAACTGTTGAGGCTGATGTTGAGAACAGCAAGCTCATCGTTAACGGTAAAGTTATCCGCGTAACTGCAGAGCGCAACCCTGCTGACTTGAAGTGGGATGAGGTAGGTGCAGAGTACGTAGTTGAGTCTACAGGTTTGTTCCTCTCTAAAGATAAAGCGCAAGCTCACATTGAGGCAGGTGCTAAATATGTTGTTATGTCTGCTCCTTCTAAGGATGACACTCCTATGTTCGTTTGCGGTGTAAACGAGAAGACTTACGTTAAGGGTACACAATTCGTATCTAACGCTTCTTGTACTACCAACTGCTTGGCTCCTATCGCTAAGGTATTGAACGACAAATGGGGTATCACCGATGGTTTGATGACTACTGTTCACTCTACCACCGCTACTCAAAAGACTGTTGACGGTCCATCTGTTAAGGACTGGCGTGGTGGCCGTGCAGCTGCTGGCAACATCATCCCTTCTTCTACTGGTGCTGCTAAGGCTGTAGGTAAAGTTATTCCTGAGTTGAACGGCAAATTGACCGGTATGGCTATGCGCGTTCCTACTTTGGACGTTTCTGTAGTTGACTTGACAGTT
>JAFNUD010000082.1 GCA_017384225.1 Paludibacteraceae bacterium | reverse complement strand
CTGAACCACGTTCCCAAACTCTCATACGAATGCTTCCGTCTGGTTTTATTTCCGCAAACTCTACATTTGTCTTTTGAGGAAAAAGTTGATGATTCTCTAATATGGGTCCAATCTCTGATAATGGAACAGATTCCACATCCTCTACAAATATGACAAGATGAGGATTCCCGACACAGACGTATGTGCCATAATAGGTTAAGTCATTAACCTTGAATTCCTTTCTCAGCAGGCTGCCGTCTATTGTTGCCACTTGTTGAGAGTTTGATAACGATGGAATGCCCATATCTACGGTTACACTCTCGACCTTATTGCCGGAAAGATGCAATATGAGACGCTTAATACCGGATAATGTCTCAAGTAAAATATCATTCTTTCTTGTCAGTGCGTTCTCATAAACGAACTTACCGATGCAACGGCTGGCATTACCGCACATCATCGCTTCTGACCCGTCAGCATTGAATATCCGCATCGAAAAGTCCGCTACTGCGCTTTTCCCAATCAATACCAAACCGTCTGCACCTATTCCTTTGTGACGGTTGCTCCATTTGACGGAAGCTGCAGAAGGATTCTTTATCGGATATAAGGAAGAATTGACATAGATATAATCATTGCCAAGTCCGTGCATTTTTGTGAATCGAATTATTTTTGACATTTTAATCTGTTTATAAATTAGACCTACCTTCCAAATGGATATCTCTCACGGCTCTACCACTTGGCTCATTCTTTCCCTTCCAAGCTTTATCCCACTCTAATGCGGTTGCAGTAGAGCAAGCAATACTGGCTTCATGCGGAACGCTGATAGCCGCACTTCTGCTAGGAAAATGTTCCTCAAAGATTGAACGATAATAGTACTCTTCTTTATTTGATGGAGTATTTATTGGAAATCTGACAGAAGCTTTTGCCATTTGTTCATCGCTAACGACAGTCTCAGTTACAGACTTTAATGTATCAATCCAACTATATCCGACACCATCGCTGAACTGTTCTTTTTGTCTCCATACAACACTTTCAGGCAACAAATCACTAAAAGTCTCTCTAAGAATTTTCTTTTCTATCTTGTCTGTACACATTTTTAACTCCGGATTGAGCCTCATAGCAACATCCAAAAAATCCTTATCAAGAAAAGGAACTCGACCTTCTACACCCCAAGCTGCAAGTGCTTTGTTGGCACGAAGGCAGTCATATAGATATAATTTACCTAATTTACGGATTGTTTCTTCATGGAAAGCTTTTGCATCAGGTGCTTTATGAAAGTACAAGTATCCTCCAAAGATCTCGTCGGCTCCTTCACCGCTCAAGACCATTTTTATTCCCATAGACTTGATGACACGGGCAAGCAGATACATTGGAGTTGAAGCCCTTACTGTCGTAACATCATATGTTTCTATATAATAGATTACATCCCTAATAGCATCCAAACCCTCTTGGATAGTGTAATTAATTTCATGATGTATTGTTCCTAAATGGTCTGCAACTTCACGGGCTTTCATAAGGTCTGGGGCTCCCTTTAATCCCACTGCAAAACTGTGTAATTGTGGCCACCAAGCTGCAGACCTGTTGTTAGTCTCAATACGGTTTGCAGCATATTTTTTTGTAATTGCTGATATTATTGAAGAGTCGAGACCGCCAGAAAGAAGTACTCCGTATGGAACATCGCTCATCATTTGATGTTGAACAGCAGTTTCCAAGGATGCACGCAATGTACTTAATGAAATGTCAGAATCCTTAACCGATTCAAACTTGTCCCAATCTCTTTTATACCATTTTTGCATTTTCTTCTCCTTGCTCCAATAATAGTGTCCAGGCAAGAATGGTTCATATGTTTCACATTCGCCTTCAAGAGCCTTCAACTCGCTTGCGACATAAAGCATTCCATCCTTATTTTTGCCGATGTAAAGAGGAATAACCCCTATATGATCCCTTGCAATCAAATACTCATCACGCTCTTCGTCATAAAGAGCAAAAGCAAATATGCCATTTAACTCATCGAGGAAATGAATTCCTTTTTCTTTGTATAAAGCCAAAATCACTTCACAATCGCTGCCTGTCTGAAATTCATAATTACTATTGTAGCGAGAACGTAGTTCACGATGATTATAAATTTCTCCGTTTACCGCTAGCACTTGCATTTTGTCGGGAGAGTACAATGGTTGTTGACCGCTCTGTGGGTCAACAATGGCTAACCGTTCATGGACAAGAATTGCACTTCCCCCTACATATATACCACTCCAGTCTGGACCACGATGACGAAGTTTATGGGACATCTTCAAAGCTTTTTGTCTTAAAGCATTTGATTGTTGTTTTATTTGAAATATTCCTATAATTCCACACATATTATTATATTTTTACAAGAAAGGAAGGAGATTTGCCTCCTTCCTTCCACCAAACAATCCTAACTAATCTTTTTACCTTAAACTAACATCTATGAATTTAGCGAATAAACAGCAATTCTCTATATTTAGGCAAGGGCCACATCCGGTTATCGACAATGAGTTCAAGTTTGTCAATGTGATAGCGGATCTGTTCCAACATTGGTGCGATAGTGTCATGGTATGCAATAGCCTTTTCTCTCTCATCTGAAATTTTATTTGCACTTTTGCGTTCTTCGATCATTGCATCAACATGACCGGTAATATAAATGGTATGGTCTGCTATTTCCTCTATCAAACGTTTGTTTTCCACCGAAAGTTTGTCGGCAACCTCCAATGTATAGATATCCATCATCTTATGTACATTGTCGATAAGTTTACTCTGATATTCGGTTGCGACGGGAATGATGTGATTCATAGCCAGATCTCCGAGGACTCTTGCCTCTATCTGTATTTTCTTTGTGTACATTTCCCATTTTACCTCATTACGAGCCTTCAACTCTTTCAGGGTCATTACTCCTGTATTCTCAAACATCGTAACGCTTTCCGGCTTCAGATAATTATCGAAAATGACAGGACAACTTGTCTCACAATCCAAGCCTCTTCGAGCAGCCTCCTCTTTCCATTCATCCGAGTATCCATTGCCGTCAAAACAGATCGGGGCGCACTCTTTTATGTAACGACGAACAACCTTGACAATGGCTTTCATCGTCTGTTCTCCGCTTTCGATAAGGGTATCAACATCTTTCTTGAATGTAATTAACTGGTCTGCCACCGCTGCATTCAGCGCAATCATCGCGCTGGCGCAATTTGCTGCGGAACCGACAGCACGGAACTCAAAGCGGTTGCCCGTAAATGCAAACGGCGAAGTGCGGTTACGATCCGTATTGTCAATCATAAGTTCGGGTATCTGCGGTATATCAAGTTTCATCCCTTGCTTACCACTCAGAGAGATGACATCATCGCTGTCGTTTTCAGCAAGATGCTTCAACACTTCAGATAATTGTGAACCGAGAAATGATGATATAATTGCAGGAGGTGCCTCGTTTGCGCCCAAACGATGGGCATTGTCGGCACTCATAATGGAAGCCTTGATCAAACCATTATGATGATATACAGCCATCAAAGTATTCACGACAAATGTTATGAACCTGAGGTTCTCCTCGGCCGTCTTACCTGGCGACATAAGCAGTACTCCTGTGTCGGTGCCCAGCGACCAGTTGTTGTGCTTTCCAGAGCCATTGACCCCTTTGAAGGGCTTCTCGTGCAATAGGACTCTGAATCCGTGATTGCG
>JAFNUD010000081.1 GCA_017384225.1 Paludibacteraceae bacterium | reverse complement strand
ATGTCGTTATGTATTCTTGTTTCTCTGCCTATAAGTGCATCGACACCCCAACCGCCGTCCAGAAACACCTTTACAGATGCTTCAGACAGCATTTCAAGAATCTCACATGCATCAAAATAAGTGACCATAAAATTTCGATTTGTCTATTTGTTATGCTTTACAATTATCCTGCGTACAACACACGCAATTACCGCTACGACTATTGGCACTGTCGCGAAGTATACAATAGGTATTTCTGAGAGATGCTCCTTTGGGAGCTGAAATGCTGATCCGCATATCGCGCCGCAAACAAGGAAGTTGGAAATGTATGTTGCCAAAATTTCTGCACGAGTTGCATCATCAGGCAGTGACCACCATATACTAAAGTTAGGATTCTTGATGGCTAGGATTAGCAAATAGATAGCCACTAGAAGTACTGAATACCCGGCCCCAACTAATGCAATTGTTGTTGTGCGGTCTGTTGATGCAAGGGCCGCATACATTAATGCGAAGAAACCAATGATAACTAGAATAGGAGTGATGAACTTTTTCATAGCATACTACTTTAATTATTCGCAAAATCCCGATTTGTGTGTAAAGTTATAATATTGAGCATATAAATCCAACTGCTCACTAAAATAAATGTGTACCAATTTGGTACTTTATTTGAAAAAGCATATATTTGTAAAGTCAAATACACATGAAAATGGTTGTAGTAAGTAGCAGAGAATTCAGGGCTAACCAGCGTAAGTACTTTGACTTAGCCCTTACAAATGATGTCGTGATTACCTCAAGGTCTCACGGCAGCTATAGGCTTGTGCCAGTGCGAGAAAGTGATACGCTCATTGATCAGTCCACTTTGGAGGCTAAAATCAGACGCGGAATTGAGGAATATGAACAGGGAAAAGTTCATAGAATGGAGGAAGGGGAGAGTGTTGATGGCTTCCTTAGTCGAATGATTAATGAAGACTGAGATGTATAGAATAGTATTTTCTAACGACGCAAAGAAGGACCTTAAGGAACTGAGCAAGAAAGCGCCTCTGGCTATAAAGAAACTATCAAAGCTTTTGGAAGAAATCCAGGAGCATCCTAGGACAGGTACGGGTCAGGTTGAGCCACTTAAGGGTTACGACGGGGATGTATATTCGCGCCGTATAACGCATGAGCACAGACTTGTGTATCGTATCTATGATGAAGTTATTGAAGTTCTAGTTCTATCTGCTTTCGGGCACTACAAGAAGTAGCCAACCTAGCAAGAAACATTATCTGGCCTCGCATCACTGTTGTGATGTGGGGCCTTTTTTATTCACTTAATACTAATCACTTATGGCATTCATTGACAAAATCAATCCGGACTTACCGGAAGGTCGGCTTTTGATTAGGAATGGGGAATTCATTCTCAAGTATCCTGATGCAGAGGTCTCAAAAGTCCCATTGGATAAGAAGTGGGAGAAATTACTCAAGTACATCAAAGACAAAGGGTATAGTGACTCTGAAGTCGATATGATGATCTGTGCCTATGGACATATTTATAGGCGGAGAGCAAAGCGAGATATTGATAAGTACAACCAGATTAGGAGAGAATACCCTAAACTTAACTTTCAGTTAAGATCACTCCTGCTGTATGATTATTACGACATGCTTCCATCAAACAGGAAAATTGCTGACTCCGCGTATTATGAATTGAATGATAACTTTAGGCTTCTACTAGATGACTGCATGCGAGCAGCAAAGGCAGCCCATGTTAGGGATCTGACTATCAGTGTCGAGGCATCCAGTTGTGCTACTTTCTTTGCATATCTACAGATATTGGGAGTCAGATGTATTCATGATTTAGAAGAAGACCATGTGAGGAAATATATGGTTTACAGCAAATGCAAACCCGAACTTCCATACAGAATTGGTCTTTTCATCAGAAGGTATGCAGAATCAATAAAGGATAACGAACTACTCATAAAAAGTTCCTATTTCCCAATGGAGAGAATCATCAGAAGTGTATATCAACCAATGACAGAAGGGGAGAGGAGCAAGTTCGAGGGATTTCTACTTGATGATAATTGTCCATTGTCAAAGCGTGACAGGGCTATTTGTATATTGCTTCTGTATACAGGTATGCGACAAATGGATGTATCTAATCTCAAGTTGGATGATATTAAATGGAATAAGGACCAGATAATATTCAAGCAGACCAAAACAAGAAATACACAGATCATTCCTCTTAGACCGATAATTGGCAATACCTTGTATGACTATATTAAGGATGAGCGTCCTGAAACAGACTTGCCATATATCTTTATTACCAAGCAAAAACTGAGAGGATATTATGCAAAGTGTAGAATCCCGGATATTGTAAACAATGTCTACAAGATGGTAGGTATCAGACAGAATGCCAGACAAGGCACTCATCTTCTGAGACATAGTTTTGCAGACGCTCTGATTAACACTGGAAGCGATATCTCTATCGTATCGAGTATATTAGGACATGACTCTCCTCAAACGACTCT
>JAFNUD010000039.1 GCA_017384225.1 Paludibacteraceae bacterium | reverse complement strand
CCAAGAATAATAGATTGCATTGACGGCTATACAAAGCGAAAGCATGGATTGGAAGCGATTACCTATTATCACCCAATGATGGAGAAGTACTTGAAAGAAACCTACGGTGTTATCATCTATCAAGAACAACTAATGTTGCTCAGTCAGGAAATTGCGAACTTCACGCCTGAGGAGAGTGATTTATTGGCAAGGGCTATTTGCCATCAGAGACTAACTCAATCAGAAACTGCTTGGAAAGAAAAATTTATTAGAGGTGGTATGGAAAATGGATATACGGAAGAATTTCTTGAGAAAATTTGGAGAGATTGGATGAGATGTGGTAATTATCTCTTCAACAAATCTCATGCAGTTTGCTATACATGGCTTGCGTATAAGATGGCATATCTAAAAGCGCATTATCCCGAGGAATTTATGCAAGCCTATTTTACTATTAACGACAAAGCCATATAACATATGGAATGATTCAAAAGGAACTGGCAGTGCTTTCAACATACAATCACAATTTTCGGCACAACTTTCGGCACGCGAAAACTTTTTTCAAAAAAATACACTCACGCGGGAAGCATAGTAGACACTACACTTCCCGCGTTATATATATACCATTTTACTCTCCTTATTCTCAAACCTTCGGCACAAAACTACCAAAATGCCGAAGATACGGCATTACTATAATGTATAGAGGCATAAACAATTTGACACACAATCGCTACAGATAAGGCACAACTAGCCCATAGATATGATACGGTGGTCGCGAAATGGTCGCCAAGCCCGCGGGCAACTTGAGAGAAACCTAATAGCCACCGAAAGCCCAGAGATATCCCACAGATCTCCTCGTTTTCTGTTCTATGTATTGCGCTGATTCCTCAAAGTGGGGACTTTTCGGGCGCTGCGCTCGGAGTGCGTTCCGTCGCACTCCTTCAGGTCACCTAATTTGCAAGTCGCTTTCCCTATACTAAACAGGGTATACAAAAGGAAGGTGCAATCAAATATGCTTGTCTCTTTTGCCAAGTATTTTTCACAAAATTGGCATATTTCTTGCACATATCAAAAAAAAATTGTACCTTTGCGCCGAAAAGGTCAGAAAACATATACAAAGACTATGAAAACAATACAATTGGATGGGGAGATCTTACGCAACTTAGGAATAATTGCAGAAGATAAAATGATACTTACCAAAGTGGCTAAGTATTTGCGTCGTATGGCTAAACAAGCCTCTCAAGATAATACACTTATGAGTAAAGAGGAATTCTTTGCGCGAGTAGAAGAGGCGGAGCAAGATATTAAAGAGGGAAAAGGAATTACATTTACCAACAAAGCTGATATGAACGCTTGGCTGAATACTCTTTGATTATGTACACTATTATCTATTCTCCCAAGGCAGAAGAGGATTTGCGCAAGTTGAAAAAGAGTGAGCCTGCTGCATTTCAAAAAGCGGTACGCCTTTTGAATGAGTTGGTGGAACACCCAAAGGAAGGCACAGGACATCCTGAACCATTGAAAGGAAAACCAGAAGGACGATGGAGTCGTCAGATAACCAAAAAGCATCGTTTGGTATATCGAATATACGAACAGAATGTCTATGTAGAAGTGTTGACAGCTTACGGACATTACGAAGATAAATAATGCAGCATGCAACTAGACAATTAGAATATGAGCAAGAAACCACCTCTAGATTTGTCTGCTACTCATCATCAAATAGCAACATATCTGACCGATTACGCATTGAGCGAATTAGTTCGGTATGTCATGGAGGATACGGGTTGCAACTTGGAGCAAGCTATGGCGAAAGTTTATAATTCGTCTCTCATGACAGCACTTCAAGATGAAGAAAATGAGCTCTATATTCAAAGCCCAGCGTATCTCTATGAATTGATGAATCGTATGAGTTAAAGTACGTGGCTACTATTACCTTACGCAATTGATAAAATAAACAATAAACAACTTTTTAAATAACTACGAATATGAAAGATCTTAAAGGCACAAAGACCGAAGCCAACCTCTGGGAGGCATTCGCAGGCGAATCTAAAGCTCGCAACAAGTACACCTACTACGCAAGCAAAGCTAAGAAGGATGGTTATGAGCAAATAGCAGCCCTCTTCGAGGAGACCGCTGCACAAGAGAAAGAGCACGCTAAGCTCTGGTTCAAACTTATCCACGGTATTGGCTCTACCCTTGAGAACCTCAAAGACGGTGCTATGGGTGAGAACGAAGAGTGGACAGACATGTATCCACGCATGGCAGCTGAGGCTCGCGAAGAAGGTTTCGAGGAGATTGCTATTATGATGGAAGGTGTGGCTGCTGTAGAGAAAGCACACGAAGAGCGCTACCTCAAGCTCCTCAAGAACATCGAGGATAAGCTTGTATTCAGCCGCGATGGTGATGCTATCTGGCAATGCCGCAACTGTGGTCACTTGTATATCGGTCAAGATGCTCCTGTGGTTTGCCCTGTTTGCAAACACCCACAAGCATACTTCCAATTGCAACAAAACAACTTCTAAATAATCAAGGACTTATGCACACAACGGTGCATAAGTCCTTTTAGATTTAAGAACGATTCTGAACAAATTCTGAACCATTCTAAACGGCGCGTTTGCGCCATTGAACACTATTTAAAGTATGGACATAACTATACTCCTTCAAGCCATCTTGCAACTTATTGCAGGTATTGGTATTTTCTTGGTGGCATGCCAAATGATGTCTTCCAACTTGGAGACAGCCAGCAGTGCTCGCCTCAAAAGTCTGTTTTCTCGCATGTCCAACTCGCGCATGTTGGGCGTGGGTATTGGTACAGTAGCCACAGCTGCCATCCAGTCTTCGGGTGCCACAACCGTGATGGTCATCGGTTTTGTGAATGTGGGCATCATGTCACTGGCGCAAGCGGCTACTATCATCTATGGTGCGAATATCGGTACCACCGTGACTGCACAAATCGTTGCCCTTGGTCTTAGTAGCGGTGGCGGTATATCTACTACTGTTATTTTTGCTGCTTTCGCAGGTCTGGGAGCCTTTATTGAACTTTTCTCTAAGAAAGATACATGGAAGACTTGGGGCGGTATCATCACCGGCTTCGGTATGCTCTTTGTGGGTCTTAGCCTCATGAGCAAGTCAATGGATGCATTGGCTAAGCTACAAGAAATCAAGGACTTCCTCGCCTCTATTGAACATCCATTGATGCTTGTGCTTTTTGGTGCGATATTGACAGCTATTGTGCAATCATCTTCTGTGGTGACCTCTATTGCTTTGACAATGGCGGTGACTGGACTTATCTCGCTCAACCAAGGTATCTACCTCACCATGGGTTCGAATATCGGTTCGTGCGTAGTGGCTATCATAGCAGGTTTGACTTCGGGTCTTAATGCGAAACGTACTGCCCTTATCCACTTGCTATTCAACTGCTTTGGTGTCTGCATCTTCCTTATTGCTGCGTGGATTATGCACCTCGTTACTTCGGGCGCACTCAACTATGGTATTATCTTTGAGACCATGTTCCCAGGTGCACCACAATTGCAATTGGCGATGTTCCACACCATCTTCAACTGTATCACGGTATGTATCATCCTGCCATTGACCGATTATCTGGTTAATCTGGTTGTGAAGATTCTCCCAGAGAAGAATCGTGTGGACGAGGCATTGCAAGAGGGACAACCTCACTTCCACTTTGTGGACGAGCAAATGCTCCGTACTCCAGCTATTGCTGTGAATCAAGTGAAATTGGAGATTGAGAATATGGCGGCTGTAGCTATCCATAACTTCAACCTTGCGATGGATATTATTTCTACTGTGAACTTCGACAAGATGGATGAGTTCAATGAGAACGAGAAGCAACTCAACTACCTCAATCGTAATCTCATTCCATATATAGTACATCTCAATAACCTGCCTATCAGCGAGGAGGATAATCGCTATTTGGCAACCGCTATTCGCACCATTGGTGATTTGGAGCGAGTAGGGGATTATGCAGTGAACTTGACCGAGTATGCGGAGTTGTTGCAAAACTTCAAGGAGACATTCTCTAAGGACCTTCTCTTTGAGGTGGAGCAATTGCGTGAAACCATGGGTGCGCTATATCAAGCGACGATGAAGACATATATGGACCACGATTTCGATGCCTTGATTGAGGTAAATCGTTACGAAGATCAGGTTGATGATATGGTGGCTCGTATTGAGAAGATGCACTTGCAACGCTTGATGGATGGAGTTTATCCTGCTAGCGTAGGTCAAGTATATCAAGAGTTTGCGTCTGATGCTGAACGTATTGCAGATCACTTCTTGAACGTAGCCAAATCCATTCGCCAGCTCCACGTAGGCGAAGACTAATTGCCGATCTATACGAGACGTCGTATCAACCCAAAGGAGCGTGTATCATTAAGCAATACACGCTCTTTTTTTATATCGCCTCCATATCGCATCCATTTTACACGTACCTTTCGAAATCACTTGCTTATCACTCTGATGTGTCCACCAACCCCCTTGATTTCAGAAGTAGCACGTGTACTCTTATTGGTTTTAATGTTGGCTATACTCACTAAAAATCTTTCAAAAATCCCTATTGTAATCGTTTTTTCTTGCATATTTCTTTTTTTTTTTTTACCTTTGCCCGAATTTTGTATATATACGAATTTGAAATTAATTTTAAGTTACATTATATGAAACGAATTTTTAGTATTTTTTGTATGCTATTGAGCATGCATGTTAGCATGGTGGCTTTTGCTGCTGATGCTGTGGACAATTATGGATTTTTGAATGCACCTGATGGTACGACATGGACATATACTGCTTCTTTCGAGAAGAAGTATAACCTCTACACCAAGGTAACATTGAGTGTGTATAACAGTGAAAAAGAACTTATTGGTACCATTATCGACTCGCTCAAACTTGAGGATGAGAACATGACTGGTATTAACCAAGCGGAGATCAATCCATTGGTGACACAAAAGTTCTTCAATACCGACAATAAGTACGAGGTGATGCTCTTCCTCCACGCACAAACCAAGAACTACGAGGGACATAATTTCAACCACGTCTTTTCTATTGGCGATGGCGAGACAGTGACTACCCCTGTAACCTCTGTGGACGGACGACAAGTGTATGCACAAAATGTAGGCGACTATAGCGAGAACTATGTGATGATCTTCGCTCGCGATAGTGCTTCTACTTCCAAGGACTACACACTCTGCTACGATGTGCGTCGTAAGTCTGTGTATGGTGGTGGCGTGCAACATACCTTCCGCATCCCTTATGCTAACGTAGCTGCGCTTACCGACTTGCAACCTATCTTCATGTTCAAGAATGGTTCGATGCTCTACTACGTGACCCAACAGTATGAGAAACCATATTTCGATCCTAACACCCCGTTGGATCAAGATCCTGTGGTTAACCCAGACAACAATTTGGTCATCACTTATATGAACCAAAGCTACAAGACTCTCTATACAACCAAGATTCCTGTGATACAAGACGAGAACAAAAAACTCCTCTATACCTTCCCAATGCTTGGTAACCTCAATGGTATGGACGATATTATCCGCAATTACGATGGCGATGCTCCTGCATATATCATTACCCATGAGAAGTATAACCTTGAGTCTGATGGTTCTATCAATTCTTACTACAAGTATGACGTTAATGGTAATCTGCTCAATACCATTGCTGAGAATACCCTTGGTCGTATCAAGATGAGCCCTATCGCAGGTCAAGAGGAGCAATGGCTCTTCATGAAAGAGGAGTACGATGGCGAGTTCTTCTTTGTGGATCTACCATCTTGCGAAACTCGTGCGGAGATCTCTGTTTTCCTCGAGGATGGTCGCAGTATCTCTTATAGCATCGATCGTTATCCTAAGGGTGATAGTTATGAGTATGCAGTTGCTATGTTGCAAGGTAACAACGAGAAAGATGGCACTATTTCTCAAGATATTGCTTGGCTCAATGCAGATGGTAGCTTCAATCGCTATGAGAATATCAACCTTGGCAAATATATCGAAGCTGCTACAGTGAATATCACTACTGAGGCACTCAATCCATGGCTTATGCATACCGATAATGCACGCGAATATATGGTGTTGGTTAAGCGTTATAACCCTACTAACACTTCGGATAAGGAGACTGCCTTGCTTGTTTGCAATACCAAGGGAGAGATTCTTTTGGATTATGGTAAGAGCGAAGAAATGGGTGAGTTGAATATGGTGTATCTAATGGACAAGGGTGCTAATCCAAGCATCATGTGCGTATATCAAAAGAATGGCGCACTCACCATGCATTACACTCCTCTACCACTCAATAGTTCTAGCCTCAAGGGTAGTGGTACCGCAGAGGATCCTTATCAAATTACATGCGCATACGATTTCAAACTCATTGATAACAATCCTGCAGCTTACTATGAAGTGGCAAATGATATTGACTTCTTGGGTGAACCATTCCAAGGTCCTAAAAAAGCCTTTGTGGGTTCGTTGGATGGCAAAAATTATACCTTAGATAACCTTTGTCTTGTAGGGGGCGGTTTGTTCAATTCTATGAAGGATAGCGTCAAGGTGCGTAATTTGCAAATCAAAAATCCTGTTTTGGTTCTTTCTTCTAAGGACCTCAATCCAGCTGGTATCTTGGCTGATTATATGCAAGGTGGTGTGACAGATGAGGGTGTTAACATCTATGCTGAACTTAGCAATATACATGTATGGAATGCTACCATCAAAGCTGGTGGTTACGAGCAAATAGTAGGTACATTGGTAGGTGAAGCTTCTCTCAACTTGGATGTGCATACTTGCTCTGTAAATGATGCACTTATTTCAGCTCCATCTGCTCAAGTAGGTGGTGTGGTAGGTAAGGCGCAAACCTATACTAGTGTCCACGCGTGCGTGTTTACAGGCGAAGCTGAGGGTAAAGTAGTTGGTGGTATCACCAGCGAGATTAGTAGTGGTGAGCCTGTGTATGACTGCCGTGTTGATGCTAATTTCTACAGCCGTAATACCATCGGTGGTATTGTAGGATATAGCGGTCGTTCGTTGATTAGCAATTGTGTGGTTGAGGGTACGCTCACTCTTGATGCTACTGCTACTACAGGTAAAGTGGGTGGTGTCGTAGGAGAGATTGAGACCGATGCTACAGGTTCTTCTACTGCTATCTTGGTTGAGAACTGCCTTGTAGGTCTTTCTGCTATCAATGTTCCTGAGGGCAAGGATGTGATTGCACACCGTGTAGTAGGTTTCTCTAGTGGCGATAACTACGAGTACGATTGGGATAAAGTGGATTGGAGTAAACCACAATCTGAGTGGCCACGTGATTATTTTGCTCCAGAAAAAGGATTTAAGAACAACTATGTATATTCAGACTTGGCTGCTGTTGATGCTACTATCGCTCTTACAGATACTACTACCGAAGGTGCTAACCTGCCAATATCTTCATTGACAAACACATGGTTAGCAGAACATGCTTTTGATTTAGGTGTGAGTGTGGATGCACCATGGGTATTGACCGAAGAGGGATTGCTATTGTGGTTCGAAGGAGAACTGATTGGTACTAACGTAGAGAATTTACTTCAATCGGGTATCTCTATGGAAAACGAATTATTGCTTGCTAATGGTGCTATTCAGGTTTATAACTTGCATGGCATGCTTGTTGCACAAGGTAATAATAGTATTAGCACTTCTCATCTGCAGGCGGGAGTATATATTATAGCTGTTAGCAATGCGGAAGGTAATATGGTACAAAAAATGTTGCTACAATAATCTTCTACACTGAATATTGATCGCCATTTGCATTTGCAGATGGCGATTTTTTTTCTTCTATTTGCAATATTCAAAAAAAAGTTGTAATTTTGCAGGCGATTCCTGATTATAAATCCATTTGTATGACTGTTCTCTACGAAGATAATCACATCATAGCTGTCAGCAAGACTTGTCACGAGATCGTGCAAGGCGATAAGACAGGCGATACACCGCTTTCTGAGACGGTGAAGGCGTATATCAAAGAGAAATATCAAAAACCAGGCGAAGCGTTTCTTGGCGTTACGCATCGATTGGATCGTCCTACGACGGGAGTAGTGCTCTTTGCGCGTACTAGCAAAGCCCTCACACGCCTGAATGCGATGTTTCAATCGCATGAACAAATACAAAAGACCTATTGGGCCATTGTGGATAGGAGCAAGGAATCAGTAATCGGAAAGCAAGAGGCTGTTCGACTGGAGAACTACCTGTGGCGCAACGAGAAACAAAACAAATCCTTTGTCGTCAAATCAGGAACGAAAGATGCCAAGCGTGCTGTGCTTACCTACAAAGCCATTGCGCAAAGCGACCGCTATACCTTATTAGAAATAAATCTGGAAACGGGGCGTCATCATCAGATTCGTTGTCAGTTGGCAGCTATAGGTTGCCCAATCAAAGGCGACCTCAAATATGGTGCTAAACGTAGCAATCCCGATGGCGGGATATGCCTGCATGCGCGCAAAATAGAATTTATTCATCCTGTAAGCAAACAGCCAATATCTATTACTGCTCCCGTGCCCGATGACACACTCTGGCAAGCGCTATCGCAACAAATATAAATGTTTTACAACATAAACACATGGAAAATCGCACGGTACATTTGCATATGTGCGATTTTTTATATAACTTTGCACCATAAAAATTTAACCTTAAAAAAATATTAACTATTAATTGTTAATTACTCACTACCATGAAGCACCTTCTTTTAGGCGATGAAGCCATAGCGCAGGGCGCTATTGATGCTGGACTGAGTGGCGTGTATGCTTATCCGGGTACGCCGTCCACAGAGATTACTGAATATATACAATTATGCGAAAAGCGCAAGGCGCTATCAGGAGATGAGGCGCAAGGCAAGATTTTCTGCCAATGGGCTACCAATGAGAAGACCGCCATGGAAGGTGCTCTCGGAATGTCGTATATGGGCAAACGTGCACTCGTATGCATGAAGCACGTGGGAATGAATGTCTGTGCCGATGCGTTTATGAATGCAGCCATTACGGGCGTCAATGGTGGACTGGTGGTTGTGGCAGCAGATGACCCTTCGATGCACTCCTCACAGAACGAACAGGACTCGCGTTTCTATGCTAAGTTTGCTATGATCCCATGCCTTGAGCCAAGCAATCAGCAAGAGGCATACGATATGATGCATTATGCCTTTGACCTCTCTGAGTCATTACGTACACCTATTTTGTTGCGTGTGACCACGCGCATGGCGCACTCGCGTGCGGTGGTGGAAACGATGGATACTCCGCGCGAGCAAAATCTGTTGTCTGCACCTGAGAATACGAATCACTTTATTCTCTTGCCTGCCTTCGCACGCAAAAACTACGCTGAACTCGTAGAAGCACAAGCTGACTTCCTGCAAATCAGCGAGGAATCGGTATTCAATACATACACCAAAGGTAGCAATCTTAAAAAAGCGATTCTCACTACAGGTATAGCCTATAATTATCTGATGGAGGTGTGCGCGGAGCGCAGTTTAGAGGCTAGTGTGTTGAAAATTACGCAATATCCGTTGCCACAAGCGTTGATAGATCAGATAGTGGCAGATGGCGCCGAGGAGATTATGGTGATGGAAGAAGGTCAACCTGTAGTAGAAGAACTGCTTCGTGGTATGGTGCCTTCTACTGTGGCAGTCAAAGGTCGTTTGACGGGTGACTTACCTCGTATGGGCGAACTCACTCCTGATTGCGTACGCGAAGCGTTGATAGGAAAGCATACTCCTGATTCCCGATTCGCGATACCTGAATTAATCGTACCCCGTCCACCTGCACTTTGTCAAGGTTGTGGACATCGTGATATGTATGCTGCGCTCAATGAGGTGGCTGCCGAGCACGAAGGAGCAAAGATTTTTGGTGATATTGGTTGTTATACATTAGGTGCATTGTCGCCTTTCCATGCTATCCATGCCTGCGTGGAGATGGGAGCTAGTATCACGATGGCAAAGGGTGCTGCAGATGCTGGACAGTTCCCATCGTTTGCCGTCATTGGCGATAGTACCTTCACTCATTCAGGTATGACAGGTCTGCTGGACTGCGTGAATAGCAAGGCGAATGTAGTAGTGCTTATCTCTGACAACCTCACCACAGGTATGACGGGTGGACAAGACTCTGCGGGTACAGGTCGTTTGGAAGCTATCTGCCTCGGTCTGGGTGTAGAGCCAGAGCATGTGCGCGTAGTGGTGCCATTGCCAAAGAACATGGATGAGATCAAACAAGTGCTCCGCGAGGAGGTCGCATACAACGGCACCAGTGTGGTCATCGCCCGCCGCGAATGCATCCAAACCCTCAAACGACACCTCAAAGCGAAAAAATAATTCTTAATTCAAAGTTCAAAATTCATAATTAACTTATGAAACGCGATATTATTTTAGCAGGCGTAGGCGGACAAGGTATCCTCTCTATTGCCACTGTCATAGGTGATGCAGCCCTCAACGAGGGGCTCTATCTTAAGCAAGCCGAAGTACACGGTATGAGCCAGCGAGGTGGCGATGTACAGTCTAACCTTCGCCTCTCCAGCGAGCCTATCTATTCGGATTTAATCCCAAAGGGTGGGGCAGATATTATTATCTCACTCGAACCAATGGAGGCGCTCCGCTATCTACCTTATCTGAAGGAAGATGGTTGGATTGTCACCAGCAACAAACCCTTTGTGAATATCCCTAATTATCCTGACGTAGAGGAGGTTATCAAGCATATTGAGGCCATTCCTCATCACGTGCTATTGGATGTAGAAACGCTGGCTAAGGAAGCGGGCGCGCCTGCGCAAGCGGCCAATATGGTGTTGCTGGGCGCTGCTATCCCAATGTTAGGAATAGACCATGACAAGATAATAGCTGGTGTGAAGCGTATCTTTGCGCGTAAAGGTGAAGCCATTGTAGCTGCTAATGTGGCTGCCATTGAAGCTGGCTACGAGAATGTACATAGTTCGACATTGTGGAAATTATTTGGAACACAATGGTAATTCTTAATTCTTAATTCAAAATTCAAAATTACCATGAGTTTTCCGTTAAACAAACAACTTGTGGACCAAACCTGTATTGATTTTGGTCTGCGCAACGCTAAGGAGCTTGGCGCCTCTTCTATTCGTCAGCTTGTGGGCGTAGTCAAGGATATCGAACGTGCTACAGGTGTAGAGTTTATCCACATGGAATTGGGCGAACCAGGACTGCCAGCCGAGCAAATTGGTATCATGGCAGAGCACAAGGCCCTCAAGGCGGGCATGGGCTCCAAGTATCCCCTTATCACAGGTATTACTGAGGTGAAACACTGGGGTAGCGAGTTTGTGCGTGCTTTTATGGGATTAGACATTCCACGCGAATGTATTGTGCCTACCGTGGGCAGTATGCAGGCTGCGTTTGCGATTAATATGCTTGTTTCGCAGCTGGATAAAG
Organism: Paludibacteraceae bacterium; assembly: GCA_017384225.1. Classification (GTDB taxonomy): domain Bacteria; phylum Bacteroidota; class Bacteroidia; order Bacteroidales; family Paludibacteraceae; genus Colicola. The sequence continues at coordinate 16,156 of JAFNUD010000039.1, read as the reverse complement.
AGCGCGATACGATACTCTTCCTTGACCCATGTTTCCCCGTGCAAAAACAGCAATGCAAAGTTATTGGTGTACGTGTGGATGCATTTGATGTGGCAGATTTCCGCGGAGAGGCGTTGGCAGAAGAATTAGAGCGCCATTTCAAGTCAGGTAGGATAGCAGCGATGCTTTTCTCTAATCCGAATAACCCTTCGTGGATGTGCCTTACTGAACGCGAGTTGGAGATTATAGGTCGTTTGGCTTCGTTGTATAACGTGTTAGTAATCGAAGATTTAGCATACTTGAATATGGATTTTCGTGATCCTGATCGCGGTATGCCATACGAGCCTCCGTATCAACCTACTGTGGGTAGATATACCAACAACTGTCTGCATATGATTTCGTGCTCTAAGATGTTCTCTTATGCGGGACAGCGTGCTGCTATTGTGGCTATTAATCCGTATTTGGCTCATCGTTGTTTTGCTTCGTTGGCAGATAGGTATCAGAATGATGGTGAATTCTTGCGCAACTTCATTTATAATGTACTCTATAGTCTGTCGTCGGGTGTGACGCATAGTGTGCAGTTTGCAATGGCAACGATGTTTAAGGCAGCGTGTCAGGGTAAGATAGACTTTGTGCATACTACCCACGAATATGCGCGAAGAGCGAAATTGGTAAAAGATATTATGCTTCGCAACGGTTTCCATATTGTGTATGACAAGGATGCCGACGATGAAGAGGTGGGCGATGGATTTTTCTTCACGTTTGGTTATAAGGATTGGACGGGCGAACAGATGGTTAATAAATTGATTTACTATGGTATATCTGCCATATCCTTGGCAAGTACAGGTGCTAAACGCGAAGGCATGCGTGGTTGCGTAAGTTGCATACGCGATGATCAGTACGAAGAACTTGACAAGCGTTTGGCATTGTTCAACCGCGATTATTACAACAAATAATTTTCGTCTTTACAACTTATACTCATATTGCCATTTATATTTTCGGACATAAGTGGCTTTTTTCTGTTGCTATGCCGTACCTTCGCATACCACTCATATTAGCAAGCAGATAGTTCTGTGATTTACGAAATAGAAAAATCGCCTTTTTCGGCGATTTTTCTTGCATATATTCCAAATTTTTCGTACCTTTGCACGATTTTTTTGCATAAGATAGAATAGGGGAGCAAAGAATCGTAATTTGTAAATTATAAATCAAAATAAACATATGTTTAGAACCAACACTTGTGGCGAGCTACGCCTCGCTAATGCAGGCAAAACAGTGACCCTCGCAGGATGGGCACAACGCATCCGCAAAATGGGCGGTATGACATTCATTGACCTTCGTGACCGCTATGGTATCACGCAGCTCGCTTTCCAATCCGACGGTAGCGCAGAGCAAGACGCATTGCTGGAGGCAGCCAATGGGGTAGGGCGCGAGTTCGTACTCCAAGTGACGGGCGAAGTGATTGAGCGTCAGAGCAAAAACACGCAAATTCCTACTGGCGAAATCGAAATCAAAGTAGCCGAGATGAATATCCTAAACGCAGCCGTTACTCCTCCTTTCACTATCGAGGACGAGACCGACGGTGGCGACGATATTCGTATGAAATACAGATACTTAGACTTGCGCCGTAACTGCGTGAGAAAGAACCTCGAACTCCGCCACAAGATGGCCTTTGAGGTGCGTCGTTACTTGGACGAGAAGGGCTTCTTGGAGGTAGAGACACCAGTACTCGTGAACTCAACCCCAGAGGGCGCACGCGACTTTATTGTGCCAAGCCGTATGAACCCAGGACAGTTCTATGCGTTGCCACAAAGTCCACAGATCCTCAAGCAACTATTGATGGTCAGCGGTTTTGACCGTTATTTCCAAATCGTGAAGTGTTTCCGCGATGAGGACCTGCGTGCAGACCGCCAACCAGAGTTTACTCAGATCGACTGCGAGATGTCGTTTGTAGAGCAAGAGGACGTGTTGCAACTTTTCGAAGGCATGTCTAAGCACCTGTTCAAGTCCATTCTCAATATCGATTTGCCAGATTTCCCACGTATGACATGGGCAGACGCGATGAAATATTATGGTAGCGACAAGCCAGATACACGCTTCGGCATGGAGTTCGTGGAGCTGCACGACATCTTCCACGCTATTGAGGAGCAAAAAGAGGAGAAATTCAGCGTGTTTGCTAACGCTGCTTATATCGGCGGTATCTGCGCTACAGGTTGCGCTACATACACCCGCAAGCAATTGGATGCATTGACCGACTACGTAAAACGCCCACAGATTGGCGCAAAAGGTATGGTTTATGCACGCGTAGAGGCAGATGGCAACGTGAAGTCAAGCGTAGATAAATTCTATACCCAAGAGCAGTTGCAAGAGGTGGCTAAGGCGATGAACGCTCAGCCAGGTGACTTGATTCTCATTCTCTCTGGCGACGATGCGATGAAGACCCGCAAGCAATTGTGTGAGCTTCGTTTGGAGGTCGGCAAGCAACTTGGATTGCGCGATCCTAAGAAGTTCTCATGCCTTTGGATTGTGGACTTCCCAATGTACGAGTGGAGCGACGAGGAGCAACGCCTCATGGCAATGCACCATCCATTTACTAGTCCAAAACCAGAGGATATTCCTCTCATGGACACCAATCCAGCTGCTGTACGTGCCAACGCATACGACATGGTTATCAACGGTGTAGAAGTTGGTGGCGGTAGTATCCGTATCCACGATGCGGCGCTGCAACAACGTACCTTCGAGATTCTTGGCTTCACACCAGAAGAGGCACAACTCAAGTTCGGCTTCCTGATGAACGCCTTTAAGTTCGGTGCACCTCCTCACGGCGGTTTGGCATACGGTTTGGATCGTTTCGTAAGTTTGTTCGCAGGTTTGGACAGTATCCGTGACTGCATCGCATTCCCTAAGAACAACCAAGGACGTGATGTGATGCTCGGTGCTCCTGGTCTCGTAGATCAAAAGCAACTAGATGAGTTGATGATTGACCTACGCGAAATACAAGCATAAATTTTTACAACAACTATAACAACATAATCCAACAACATTGCGCGTGCAACAACTCAGCACGCGCTTTGTTAGAGGATATCACAAACGTCGTAAAAGGTAAACATCACAAAAACTCCTTATATATTTGTAATATATCAAATAAATGCTAATTGCAATTATGTAAAATAGCATTTTTGGATAGTAATACCTATTTTATACAGAACTTTTATACAGAACTATTGAAATATTTAGAACTCACAACGTGATTATGACCTACCTTGATGAATTACTAACAGAAGAACAAGATGTGAAACGCGAAGTGGAATACATTTCACTTGCAGCTGATGACGATACTCCAGAGCCATCTATCAACGATGGTGATATGCTTGGTGTGCTCCCTTTGCGCAATATGGTGCTTTTTCCTGGCGTGTTGTTGCCAGTGACTGTGGCACGTCCTAAATCAAAGAAACTTGTAACGACTGCTTTTAAAAACGACCAACTATTGGCTGTTTGCTGCCAACGTGTACAAGATATACAGGAACCCAATAGCGAAGATCTTTATTCTATTGGTACAGCAGGACGCGTAATGCGCACATTAGATATGCCAGATGGTAGTCTGATGGTGATATTAGAAGGCGTTGAACGTATTGAAATACAGGAGATTGTTGCTACTAAGCCCTATATGAAAGCCAAGATAAAGATTTTGGCAGAGGACTTTCCTAAACGCAACGATAAAGAGTTCATAGCATTGGTTAGCAGCCTAAAAGCACAAGCTGAGAAGATTCTCAAACGTATGGAGAATATCCCTGCCGAAGCAGGTATGACACTCAAGGGTATCGACAATCCCCCTACTCTGGTCAATTATATTTGTGGAAACTTTGGCGTGCGCATAGCAGACAAACAAAAACTGCTGGAGATGGACTCGCTGAAAGATCGTGCTGTAGCCTTATTGGAGATTCTTACTACCGAGCTGCAAATGCTTGATATGAGGACAGTTATCCAAAACAAAACGAAAGAAGATATTGATAAAGAACAGCGCGAATACTATCTCCACCGCCAAATGGAAACCATTCAGAAGGAGTTGGGCGATTCCGATGAGCAACAAGCTAATGCGATGCTCGAGCAATCCAAACAAAAGAAATGGAGCGAGAAGATGCAAGCGACTTTCGAGAAAGAACTCAAGAAACTGCGTCGTATGAACTCCCATTCGCCAGAGTATGCAACTCAGCAGAACTATCTCGATACCTTGCTTGACTTGCCATGGAACGAGTATTCGGAAGATAACTATGACATCCGCAATGCGCAGGAGATTCTGGATAAGGATCACTATGGCATGGAGAAAGTTAAAGAGCGTATCATAGAGTACTTGGCGGTGCTGAAGATGAAGGCAGCTAACAATGCCAGCGAAATGAAAGCCCCTATCCTATGCCTCTATGGCCCTCCGGGTGTGGGAAAAACCAGTCTTGGTCGTTCTATCTCTGAAGCGCTTGGACGCAAATATGCACGTATCAGTTTGGGTGGTTTGCACGATGAGTCGGAGATTCGTGGTCACCGTCGTACTTATATAGGTGCTATGCCAGGTCGTATTATTGAGAACTTGCGCAAGGTAAAGACCAGTAACCCTGTATTTGTATTAGACGAGATTGATAAAATAGGTTCAGACTACAAGGGCGATCCTACTAGTGCACTTCTAGAGGTACTTGATCCTGAACAGAATGGCACTTTCCACGACAACTACTTGGATGTGGATTACGATTTGAGTAAAGTGCTTTTTATTGCTACGGCTAACTCATTGGACACAATTCCTCGTCCCCTACTTGATCGTATGGAACTTATCGAGATGACAGGATATTTGCAAGAGGAGAAAGAGGAGATTGCTAAGCGCCACTTGCTGCCAAAAGAACTGAGCAACCACGGACTAAAAGCATCGCAACTGAAACTCAAAAAGGCTATTCTATCGGAGATTATTGATAACTATACTCGTGAGTCGGGCGTGCGTAATCTAGAGCGTCAGATCGCTGCTATCTGCCGTAAAGTGGTTACACGTATTTCTTTGGAAGAGGAATACAACGTATCGGTTACATCTGAGGACTTGGTAGCATACTTAGGCAAGAAACGCTACTCGCGCGACGAGTGGGAAACCAATAAATATATTGGTGTAGTCACAGGATTGGCTTGGACTCAAGTAGGTGGTGAGATTCTCTTCATCGAGACCTCGCTCTCTCCAACTAAGACCCCTACTCTCACCCTCACTGGTAATTTGGGCGATGTGATGAAAGAGTCTGCCTCTATTGCTTTGGGCTATATCAAGGCGCATGCTGATCAGTTTGGTATTGCTCGTAAGTTGCTGGATACCACATCTGTACATATACATGTGCCAGAGGGTGCTATTCCTAAAGACGGTCCAAGTGCGGGTATCACCATGACTACCGCCCTCGTGAGCGCCTTCACCAAACGCAAAGTGCGTCCGCGTGTGGCGATGACGGGTGAGATGACCTTGCGTGGCAAGGTATTGCCTATCGGTGGTGTGAAAGAGAAAATATTAGCTGCTAAACGTGCAGGTATCACCGACTTGGTACTCTGCGAGGATAATAGAAAAGATGTGGAGGATATTGCAGCTAAGTACCTCAAAGGTTTGTCTTTCCACTACGTGAAAGATATTCAAGAGGTGATAGATTTTGCGTTATTGTAAAGAGCCTACCCCCTACCTATTTGTTCTATGAATGTCCATTCAGGACATTCAATCGAGCCTAAGGCTCTTCACCCTAAGGGGAAGGGTGTTTGGCAAGAAACTAAAGGCGAGAAGCAAGGGTACAAGCATACTGCTTATCTATATTTACCTTGGTTAGTAAATCGATATGTTCGATGCTGGCCAAGGTATTTTTTATCTCGTCTATACTGATAATACCAGTGCCTTTCATTTTCAGTACGGCTTCTTTGCGTGTCCATAGTTGTGTGAATATCCAATCAGGACTATCAGAGTGCCAAATTTGCTCTTGTTCTTGCAAGTTCATGGTTCGCTCTACCAGTTCGGGCTTCGCTATGCGAAGATGCTCAATATCAATACCTATAGGCGTTTCGCTAATGGCTACGGCAATAGCATTCTTGCAATGCGAGATAGAGAAGCAAGGACCACCCTCAAGGCGTGGTTGACCGTATTTGTTATAGGAGAAAAATAGGTGATGAGGCGATGAGGCGAAAGACGAGAGATTGGAGAGAAGTAGCTGCATGAGTATCTCATAGGATTTTAGGCAGCAATACTGACCAAATAGGTGTTTGTATGCCAATGCCTGCTCACGACGTTGGTTGCTCACCAAAGGCAATAGCCGAGCTACTTCTTGCTCGGTACATTGCGCCATATCATCAAATATACGATAAGTCATTCTGTCTGCAAAGGTAGTGCTTTTTTATGACATATGCAAAAAGTTCTGCCAATTTGTCAGTTACTTGTCAGTTTTTTCTGGAAAATATAGTTTGGCATAGCATTTGATAATATTGAGGTAAAGAATAAAAGCCAGAGTCCCGATGCGTGACTCCAGAATTAAAAAAGAATATAAACTAAAAAACTTAAATAAAATGGGAAAAATTATTGGAATTGACTTAGGAACAACTAACTCCTGTGTCGCTGTTATGGAAGGCAATGAGCCTGTAGTTATCACCAACTCTGAGGGTAAACGCACTACTCCATCAGTTATTGGTTTTGTAGATGGTGGTGAGCGCAAAGTGGGCGATCCTGCTAAGCGTCAAGCAATCACCAACCCTACTCGTACCGTATATTCTATCAAACGTTTTATGGGTGAGACCTACGACCGCTTGGCAAGTGAGGTTGCACGCGTACCTTATAAAGTAGTAAAAGGCGATAACAATACACCACGCGTGGATATTGATGGCCGTCTTTATACGCCACAAGAGATTTCAGCTATCATCCTCCAAAAGATGAAAAAGACTGCTGAAGATTATCTTGGTCAAGAGGTGACAGAGGCTGTTATCACCGTGCCTGCATACTTCAACGATAGCCAACGTCAGGCTACCAAAGAGGCAGGTGAGATCGCAGGTCTCAATGTGCGTCGTATCGTGAACGAGCCTACAGCTGCAGCTCTTGCATATGGTCTTGATAAGAGCGATAAGGATATGAAGATTGTAGTATTCGACTGCGGTGGTGGTACTCACGACGTATCTGTATTGGAGCTCGGTGATGGTGTCTTTGAGGTAAAATCTACTGATGGTGATACCCACTTGGGTGGTGACGACTTCGACCACCGCATTATCGATTGGCTCGTACAAGAGTTCAAGAACGACAATATGGGTGCAGATTTGAGCAAAGACCCTATGGCTATGCAACGTCTGAAAGAGGCTGCTGAGAAAGCTAAGATTGAGCTCTCTAACACCACTTCAAGTGAGATCAACTTGCCATACATTATGCCAGTGGATGGTGTGCCAGCACACTTGGTGAAGACTCTCACCCGCGCTAAGTTTGAGCAACTCGTGGACGACCTCGTTCAACGCACTATTGCTCCATGTCGTACCGCATTGCAGAATGCAGGTTTGAGCACCAGCGATATTGACGAGATTATCCTCGTAGGTGGTTCTACACGTATCCCTGCTATCCAACAAGCAGTAGAGAAGTTCTTCGGTAAGGCTCCTTCTAAGGGCGTTAACCCAGATGAGGTAGTAGCTCTTGGTGCAGCTATCCAAGGTGGTGTCTTGACGGGTGATGTGAAGGATGTCCTCCTCCTCGATGTTACCCCACTCTCTCTCGGTATTGAGACTATGGGTGGCGTGATGACCAAGATGATTGAGGCTAATACCACAATCCCAACCAAGAAAGCAGAGACTTTCACTACAGCCGTTGATAATCAACCTTCAGTAGAGATTAAGGTATATCAAGGTGAGCGCCCAATGGCACAACAAAACAAGCTCATCGGTAGCTTCCACCTCGATGGTATCATGCCAGCACGCCGTGGCGAGCCACAGATTGAGGTGACCTTCGATATTGATGCCAACGGTATCCTCAACGTAACCGCTAAGGACAAAGCGACTGGTAAGGAGCAAAAGATTCGCATCGAGGCATCAAGCGGCTTGAGCGATGCAGAGATTAAACGTATGAAAGCAGAGGCTGAAGCAAATGCAGAGGCTGATAAGAAAGAAGCTGAGCGCATTGCTAAACTCAATCAAGCAGATGCTACTATCTTCCAAACCGAGAAGCAACTCGCTGAACTCGGCGACAAGATTCCTGCTGACAAGAAGGCTCCTATCGAAGAGGCACTCAAGAACCTTAAGGCTGCTTATGAGAAGAAGGATGCTGATGCTTGCGAGGCTGCTAACCAAGCACTTATGACTGCTTTCCAAGCTGCTAGTGCAGAGATGTACAACGCTACTCAGGGGCAAGCTGGTCCTCAACCAGGTGCTGACTTTACAGGTGGTGCACAAGCGGGCAACCAAGGCGGCAATAGCAACCAAGGCGCAGCTGAGGATGTGGACTTCGAAGAAGTGAAATAAGATAGCTTTCGCTATAATGAAGAGGACTGTAACATAATCGTTACAGTCCTCTTTTATTGCTATCCCATAATCCAATAGTCAATAACCAATCCCCCATTATATTCCCATCAATTCTTGGTCTTCGGGGGCAAAATTTGATATATGGATAATATCTTGTTCGATAAAAGAGCGTAAATGTTTCACCACGGTACGGATCGTAATCTTGCGCTCTTTAGCAATCTGTGGAATTGTCAGTCTTTGGTAGAAGAGCGTAAGCGTCTGAAAAGCAGATGCATCGCTTCGTGTCTTACGATGTTGAGAATAGATAGTCAGTGTGGGTTCTACCCAACGGAACGATTGGCGCGCTTTGAAAAAAACATCTAACGATAGTGTTTGGCAGATTTGTCGCTGAATATACTTGATACGCGACAATTCTGCATGGATATCCAATAGATGTTGCTTGATAAAGGCGGCATCATTACGGTCATTTGTACGTAATGGACACGCCGCTAAAGTGGCTATCAACTGCTGAATCTTAGGCGCAAAATAGTTGGCAGCAGCAGTCAAACGGTCTGACAAATTAGCAGACGAGGAAGTGTCTGTATACACGATTTGCCGTATCTGCTGCTGAAAACGCTCTGCTATGATCTGTAGTCCCTCTAACCCACCTGTACAAGTGGTAAAAAAGGAAGAAATATCCCCTTGTACCGAGCCCTTCGTCTTTATGTTTCGCGACAGCGAAGAGAGGCGATTGATGAGGGCACGAAAATCATATAAGGCACAAAGGAGAATCGTCAGATATTCGGTTTGAGCTGGAGCTAATCGTTGTTCTGTGGTTGCTATATCTAATTGGTTCTGTGTGAAGTATAGCACTTCTTTGGCATTGGTGAGTGCGCGCATGGGGATAGGTGTAAGTAGCACTATTCCTTCTAGTGAGCGGCAGCGAGAGAGTGCTACATAGACTTGTCCTGCGGCAAAGGCATCTTCGGCATCAATTACTACATGGTCGAAGGTAAGTCCTTGTGCTTTATGAATAGTGATAGCCCATGCCAAGCGCAAAGGGAAATGTGTGAAAGAGCCTATTACCTCCACTTCTACTTGGTCAGAACCCGTTTCTGCATTATAGCGTATGTTCTCCCATGTTTCTGTATGTACCTCCACTTTCGTACCATCTTCGCATACAACATGTATTTCGTTTTTAGAAAGAGAAGTCACTGTAGCCAACTTACCGTTGTAGTACAATTTCTCTTGCGATGAATCGTTTTTCACAAACATGACTTTAGCTCCGACTTTGAGTGTTAAAGTCATGTCGATGGGATACATGGACTCAGGAAATGTGTCCTTAACACGAGCCTGATAGGTATATGTTTGCGCTTTCAGCGCGGATAATTCGCGTTGGTTGATAGCATCTACTTTGTTATTGTGGGTAGAGAGGGTGATATAGTGCTCGCCGTTGTTATCAACCTGAAAATAAGGATTATAACGACTATTGAGGGTCATTCGAGATTCTGGCGTAAGGGTGTTGTTACGTACTTGATTTAGGATTTCCACAAAGTCCATATTGGATTGTCGGAAGACATGGTCAAGTTCGATATAGACTGGCTGAAGTTCTCTAAATACCTGTGCTTGGAAGAAGTAAGGACCAACGTAGAAGTCTTGCAAGATTCTCCACTCCGCTTCGCGTGCTACGGGAGAAAGTTGAAACAAGTCGCCTATGAATAGCACTTGTACACCGCCAAATGGGATATTTGGACGATGTTTGAAATGGCGCAATACCGCATCTATGGTGTCAAGCAAGTCGGCACGCACCATACTAACCTCATCAATAACGAGTAGTTCAAGGTTGCGCAATACACGCTGTTTGTTGGCACGCATCTGCATCTCCGAGAATAGTTGACGTCGCGCTTCTGGCGTTGGTAGAAATAGTTGTGGTGGCAATTGGAATAGCGAGTGAATAGTGACACCCTCTGCATTGATAGCAGCCACACCTGTAGGTGCAACTACAGTCAGTTGCTTAGGACATTCCTGCTTCAAACGTCGTAGGAAGGTAGTCTTACCTGTACCTGCTTTGCCCGTCAGAAAAATGCAGCGATTGGTATGCTGCACGTATTCGTATGCCAATTCGTATGCGTTCATCTCTAATTAATCTTCGTAAATGCCCATCATTTTCCGAATTTGTTTTAATCTCTTCGCGTAGCGATTGAGGAGCCAATACCTCTATGGCAGAACCGCAGGACAGCAATTCCTTGCGAAATGTATCACTCGCAGACGAGTGTAAAAAGCATTTAGCAACCATATATATCGGTTGAGCAATAGGGCTGTGTTTCTATTTGGACATCGGAATTATGATTTAGGCTACAAAAGTACATATTTTTTAGTAAGCAACCAAATTTTACTGCTAAATTTTGGCATTATCATTCTATTTTTTTCTTCCTTATTTCTAATTTCGCAGCAAATATATTGCTCTATAATGCCAAATTACGGCATAAATGTACTTTTTTAGAGAAAAAATAGCAAAAATATTGATATATTATGTATATTTTTTTGTACCTTTGCAGCAAATTTATGCAAATTGGGGATTTGGAACAGATTTTTGCCCTGCATCCCGAGGTAGATGTATTGGCAAAAGAATTAAGTAAAAAGTGTAAAAAACATTTTTTGCTTAGGAATCTTTTTGCCTCTTCCCGAAGTATAATTCTTCATTCTTTACACCAACGATTAGCTGGAACCCAATATGCACGCCCAATGGTGGTTGTCCTGGACAATGTAGATGATGCACAATACATGTACGCCGATATGCGTACATTGAGTGGCGATCTGGGTGTGTATTTCTTTCCCTCGTCGCATCGTCGGCGTCAAAAGACCGATGATGCCATGGTGGTGCAACGTACCGAAGTGCTAAGTACACTTTTAGGTGCGCAACAGGCACACAGCCCTATCATCGTTACCTATCCTGAGGCATTGATGGAGCCTGTGCCAATGCCACAAACATTGCAGCAAAAGACCATCCACATCCATACTGAGCAAGAGATTGCCCAATCTGCACTTATCAAGCAATTGGTAGAACTGAACTTCCACCGCGTAGATTTTGTGTATGAACCAGGACAGTTTGCTGTGCGTGGTGGTATTTTAGATGTGTATGGTTATGCTCACGATAATCCTTATCGCATAGATTTCTTTGGGGATGAAGTTGATTCTATACGCGAATTTGACATTGAAACGCAACTCTCTACTACGCGCCTTGTATCTGCAGATATTGTAGGAACTAATGCTCAGGAAGAAATCACAGAAATCACTTCCTATTTGTCGGATAATACTATTTGGGTGAGCAATGATTTTAGTCTTGTGCGATATAAAATGGGCGACGAGGCGATGAGGCGAGAAGGGGATGAGGCGAGAGGATGCACGATTGAGATAGGGCAAAAAAGCAGTTTGCCGACTTACGATGCACTGGATTTTGATACACTGCCCCAACCTACTTTTAACAAGAATTTTGACCTACTCATTGACGACCTTCGCGCACGCATAAACGATGGGTATAAGGTGTATATTCTTGCCGAACAGGTAAAGCAGACCGACCGCCTGCAGGCAATCTTTGATGATAAAGAGTCTGGCATTCGATTTACGCCTATCAACCAAACATTGCATGCTGGATTCGTGGATAATTCTGCGAAGATATGTTGCTACACCGATCACCAGATATTCGAGCGCTATCATCGTGTAACGTTTCGTTCGGAGAATGCCAGACGAGGCAAAGCCATCATCACGCTCAAAGAAATCAACCAGCTGCAAGTGGGTGATTATGTGGTGCATGTGGACCACGGAATAGGTCAGTTTGCAGGATTAGTGACAACCAATTTCTATGGTCGCCCGCAGGAGAGTATCAAACTTACTTATAAGGGTGGTGATACTATATTTGTGAGCATCCATAACCTGCATCGCATCTCTAAATACAAAGGACGTGAAGGCAGCGAACCCACCATCTCGCGCTTGGGTTCAGGCGCATGGGAGCGCATGAAAGAGCGCACCAAAGACAAGGTAAAAGATATTGCTCGCGACCTGATTCGTCTCTATGCCACCCGCAAGCAGCAACAGGGCTTTGCTTACTCGCCCGACGGCTATATGCAGCATGAGTTGGAGGCATCCTTCTTCTACGAAGATACACCCGATCAAGCTAAAGCCACCTTGGATATCAAACACGATATGGAGAGTCCGATGCCTATGGACAGATTGGTGTGTGGTGATGTGGGATTTGGAAAGACGGAAGTGGCAATGCGTGCTGCCTTCAAAGCAGCTACGGATGGCAAGCAAGTAGCAGTATTGGTACCAACAACTGTATTGGCTATGCAGCACTACAATACCTTCCGCGAACGCTTCCGCGATTTCCCTGTGCGTGTGGAATACCTCAGTCGTCGCAAAACAGCCAAAGATGTGAAAGATATTCTCGCCAACCTCAAAGCGGGCAAGATCGATATCCTTATCGGTACTCATAAATTGGTGGGCAAACAGGTATTGTGGAAAGACCTCGGTCTGCTTATCATTGACGAAGAGCAGAAGTTTGGCGTGGCTGTCAAAGAGAAACTCAAATCATTGCGCACCAACGTAGATGTACTGACACTCACCGCCACACCTATTCCGCGTACCTTGCAGTTCTCGCTGCTTGGCGCACGCGACCTGAGCATTATCAACACCGCACCGCCCAATCGCTATCCCGTTATGACAGAGTGCATTACGCTCGACGATGAAGACATCATCAAAGAGGCAATTCAGTTGGAGATGCAGCGCAACGGACAAGTATATGTAGTTTGCAACCGCATTGAGATGTTGCCTCGCATAGAGAATCGTATTCTGCGATTGTGTCCAGAAGCACGTACCGTGATTGCACACGGACAGATGCCCGCGGGCGAGATGGAAGAGCGATTGGAAGCGTTTATCAATTATGACTACGATATACTGATATCTACCACCATCATTGAGTCGGGTGTGGATATTCCGAATGTGAATACAATCATCATCCATTCTGCACAGCACTATGGTTTGTCTGACTTGCACCAATTGCGTGGTCGTGTAGGACGTTCGAATAGAAAAGCCTATTGCTATTTGGTCACACCAGATAAGGAACTGCTCACCAGCGATGCACGCCGCCGACTGGACGCACTGACCACTTTTGCGGAGTTGGGTTCTGGTTTCCAACTGGCAATGCAAGACTTAGACATCCGCGGTGCGGGAAATATGCTGGGTGCAGAACAAAGTGGATTCATTGCGGATTTGGGCTATGATACTTATCAACGTATTCTTAACGAAGCTGTAGAAGAGATACGCGAGGAAATCATGGAAACCAATACCCCATCGCCTATCTCCAATAGCCAACATCCAATCTCTAATAGCCAGAAACACTGGTGCCATGATAGCCTATTGGAAAGCGACCTACCCCTCTCGTTTCCGCCTACATATATCGAAAATATTTCAGAGCGAATCACACTGTATCGCGAATTAGATAGTCTGAGCGGCGAAGACGCTCTTCTCGAATATCAGAAGCGATTGATTGACCGTTTTGGTCCGTTGCCTGAGGAGGCAGAGCAGTTGCTGAATGTGGTGCGGCTGAGATGGTTGTGCTGCAAAATGGGTATAGAGAAAGTGATTTTGAAACAGGAACGCATGTCTATGTATTTCGTGAATCATAATCCTAAGTATTTCCACTCTGAGATCTTTGGAAAGTTAGTACAATATGCATGTTCGCGTGCAGAGCGTTGTCGATTGGTGGAGGATAAAGATCGTCAGGGCAAACCTACGGGCAAACGCTATATGGTGGTGCAACAAGTGAAGACTATTGGCGGTGCACTGCATTTACTGGGTAAGATAAACGGAGAGGGAGCATAATTGAAGGGATATTTTTTTAATAAAAAATGGAATAAATTTGTCCATTTGAAAAAAAAGCAGTACCTTTGCAGTCGCGTTTGAAGGAAAGTTGTCTGAGTGGTCGAAAGAGCCGCACTCGAAATGCGGTATACGCGCAAGCGTATCGAGGGTTCGAATCCCCCACTTTCCGCGAAAATGAACCTACAAGGAATTATATTTCAACCTTGTAGGTTCTTTTTATGCCTAAAAAAATGCACCAAAAATGCACTACATCCTATTTCCATATACTCCTACGGGTGTTTTTTATCCTCATAAACTACTATCCTTCAATACTATATATATAATAAGGTGTAGTTGTTTTCAAAATCCCATATATCCCACACTTCCTATCTCATTATTTCACTCTGTCTAACAGCACGAAATGCACCGTGCATTTTTTCTGCCATTTTATATTAAAAAATGCACGAAAAAAGGAACTACCTTTGTAGTTCCCTTCTAAAAATTGTTTTCCATCATCATTCGCCTTTTCTTATCCCCGATTGCAAAATATGGTCTCATTGCTTTGAAATCCTCGTGTCCAGTATAGGTTCTAATCAATTCTTCATTCCAACCTTTTTCTGCACAATGCACGACGAAGGTTCTGCGTCCTGCGTGTGTAGCAATGATGTCGCATATCCTCGTTGTGATATCGCTTCGGACATTCCCGCAATACTCTGTTTTGCTCACCTCCCTCGTTATCCCCAACCTCAATGCAATTTTCTTCAAGCACTTATTCATCTTCTGATTTGACTTCTTGGGGAAAAGCAGTCCATTATCACTAACCTTATCCTTATACTTTTCATATATACTTCTGCTATATTTGTTTAGGGGGATAACGAGAGCATCGTCCGTCTTCTTACTAACAATTGAAAATGATTTTGGATTATCGGGATGGTCAAAATGGCATTTCTTTAACAACGCTAAATCACTATGGCGCAATGAGGTCGCACAGCAGAAACAAAACCTATCCCTTGCTAACTCCAAGTCCTTTTCAAGTTCATCAAACTCACAATTGTAGAATTGGAGAAACTCATCCCAAGTTAGATAATTGAATGGTGTCGGTTTTGCAATTTTCAACTTCTTAACCTTGTGCTTCATCACATCTCTCCCATACTTCAAATATCCCTTCTCATATGCCCATTTCAAAATCTGCTTAAAATATGACATATGGTTTTCAATCGTCGTATTGATATACCCTTTACTGACGAGAAAGTCTTGATATTCATCCAATGTCGCTCCTGTAATTTTGTCCATCAGTAATTTCGGGTCCATCTTATGCACTTGGCTCTGCACTGCACTCAATTTGTCAAATGAAGGGTGCTCCCAATGTTTTTTTCTGTTTGTGTGGCTGTTCTTTGCAGGTTTCCAATGTTCTTCCTTACTTCTAACCTCCACATAAATCTTTGCAAACTCCTCAAATGTCAGGTTCTTCATTCTTGTGAGTTTTACACTTGGGTCGTAGAAACTCTCAATCACTAAATCTATCCACTCCTGCCTATCCTTTTTATCAGTCATTGTCTCCAATCCTCGTTCGCCAATAATTGCCTTTTCAATATGGCTTTCAAGTTTTGCAAGTTCATCACGAAGTGTAGCGAGTTCTTGCTGCTTTTCCACGCTCTCAATCTTACTAATCTTTCTCACAGAATTGTTTTTTTCGTCCCAATCTTTCAATGATACATACAATCCAGTCTTGCTCCCTACTCGGAAGGTTCTTGATACCGATATTCTTACCAGTATTTGACGCATCTTGTTCGCGTCCTCTTTTTTTGATAATTCAAAATTAATAGTCATACTACGCTTTCATTTTTAATTCAAT
>JAFNUD010000080.1 GCA_017384225.1 Paludibacteraceae bacterium | reverse complement strand
TTTTATCTTTAATAGCGAGCGAAGATGCAGAAGCAAGAGTCTTGCCTTGCAAATCGTCGATAACTTGAGCGTAAATTTGGCTGTTGCTACGGAATACAGTCAGACGAGGACGCTCAGCGGTACCCGAAACACGTGTACGGATAGATGCTTTAATTTTAAGTCTTCTTGCAATTTTTTGATTCATAACTTATTCCTTTCTAATTATTTACCAGCCGATTTACCAGCCTTACGACGAACAACTTCACCTTGGAACTTAACACCTTTACCCTTATATGGCTCTGGCTTGCGGAAAGAGCGAATCTTAGCGCATACTTGACCAATGAGTTGCTTGTCAGCAGACTCAAGGATAACGAGAGGGTTTTGGTTACGCTCTGACTTGGTCTCTACCTTAACCTCTTTTGGGAGTTGGAGATAGATTGGGTGGGTATAACCGAGTGCAAAGTTGAGGGTATTTTGCATACCTGCAGCCATTTCTACACGGTAACCTACACCGACGAGTTCGAGAACTTTCTTGTAACCCTCGCTTACACCTACAACCATGTTGTTAATCAGTGCGCGATAAAGACCGTGCATTGCGCGGTTTTGTTTCTCATCGTTTGGACGAGTAACGGTCACTACACTATTCTCAACAGCTACAGTGATGTTTGGGTTAACTTGTTGTTGCAATTCACCTTTAGGACCTTTAACAGTCACGAGGTTCTCAGGGCTAACTGTTACAGTTACACCTGCAGGGATAGCGATAGGGGCTTTACCAATTCTTGACATAGTCTTTTCCTCCTGATTAATAGATGTAACAAATAACCTCACCACCGAGCTTCATGCCGAGAGCCTCTTTGTTGGTCATCACACCCTTAGATGTAGAAAGGATTGCGATACCGAGACCATTCAACACGCGTGGCATCTCGCGATAGCCTACGTATTGACGAAGACCTGGTGTTGATACACGTTTCAAACTCTTGATGGCGTTAACTTTGTTAACTGGATCATACTTCAAGGCAATCTTGATAGTGCCTTGAGGGCCATCCTCCACGAACTTATAAGAAAGGATATAGCCCTTCTCAAACAAGATACGTGTGATCTCCTTCTTCAGATTCGAAGCAGGTACCTCTACTACGCGGTGACCAGCTTTGATTGCATTTCTGAGTCGAGTCAGATAATCTGCGATTGGATCTGTCATAATGTTTGTTAAATTAATCCCGCCTTTCGGGACAATATTTAATAAATTAATTGTATTTATTCCCCAGAGGCACCTACGTCCTCTGGGCGAATTTCGATGTTAGAAACCTCCCCGTTCTCCTCGGTAACCCTACGGAGTGGTATCGGGGTGGTATCGGGTTTACCAGCTTGCTTTCTTCACACCTGGGATGAGGCCAGCAGACGCCATCTCACGGAATTGAATACGACTCAAGCCGAACACGCGCATGTAGCCTTTTGGACGACCAGTGATTTTGCAACGGTTGTGCAAACGTACTGGACTTGCGTTCTTAGGCAATGCTTGGAGACCTTCGTAGTCACCATCCTTGAGGAGTTGAGCGCGTTTAGCAGCGTATTTAGCTACGAGCTTTGCGCGTTTTACCTCGCGAGCTTTCATTGATTCTTTTGCCATAGTCTAATTACTTTTTGAATGGTAAACCAAACTCGCGGAGGAGAGCGAAGCCTTCCTCATCGGTCTTAGCTGTAGTCACGAAAGTGATGTTCATACCAAGAAGTTTGGTGATGTTATCAATGTTAATTTCAGGGAAGATGATTTGCTCTTGGATACCAAGTGTATAGTTTCCGTGGCCATCCATTTTGTTATGGATACCTTT
>JAFNUD010000008.1 GCA_017384225.1 Paludibacteraceae bacterium | reverse complement strand
AGAAGAAATCATTGGTTCGTTACATCTATGTAGGTACTCCTACTGCTGAGTTCCGCAAGCAATACGGTGCTGAGACACGTATCCAATTGGACGACGCTTTCGCTGACGCTAAGGAGATTGGTGATTACATCATCAACGAGCGTTCTTCTATGAAAGAGTCTGACCAAGGTTTGATGACCGTGTCTATCAAGGCAGATAAGGAGACAAAGATGGGTATTATCGCAGACATCAAGCAAGAACTTCGCCGTGCATACGCACTGAAGATCAGCTACGCTGCTACCCAACGCACATCCTACTAATCTATCTTACCAATAGATATACTGCTAAGAACTACCCAGCTAAATGGCTGGGTAGTTCTTTTTTATATCCCCTGCCTTTACACTTTACACCAAATACAGTATCTGTACAAAATCCATACAACTGCCACATTATCAGTACTTATTTACGCAAAAACATGTACATTCCACATATTCACTTGCCAAAGTCCAATATTTTCACTACCTTTGCAAACGAAATCAGCTACCATGCGAAATATCTGTTTGGTCATAATATTGATTAGTTTGCTATCCTCTTGCCATTGGCAGGAGGCGAAGCTGGTAATTTGTCTTGCTGATAGTCTCGACCAAACCGAGCACACCCTCTACGATGACACCGCAGCGCTGCAGCAAGCTATCCGCACACTCGATAATCCTTTCGGCAGACTCTTCGCACACAACCAACTCGGCAAAGCCCACTACTATATAGGACGTCATTTCAGTCTTGCTGACCAGATCACCCAAGCCGCAGAGCATTATATCGCTGCTGACCGCGCGCAGATAGACGATCCTATCTATCGCGGGCGCATCAACTCCTGCTTGGCGCATATCAGCAAACAAAACGAGAGTGACAGCCTTGCCCTCATCTTCTTCATTCGTGCCAATGAGGCGTTCAAAGCCAGTGGTAAAGACTGGTACTTTGCGCATACCCTATTGGATGTTAGCGAGTTTCATACCTGCCTCCAACACTATACTCAGGCAGATAGCGTGCTCCGTATCGCACAGTCCTACCAATTAGACAACTACTACCTCGCACGCTACAACGAGACCAAAGGACTCTATTTCTACGAGCAGCTCCAATACGACTCTGCCCTCTACTACTTCCACCAAGCCTTACACCTTTGGGAATATGAGGAAGACAAGTTCTACACCTACAAGAAACTCATGCAAGTCTATTTGGACATGGGCAACCAAGCAGCGGCTTTGCCTTACGCACAAATCATTGTTGAGCAATCTGCTGACCCCAACGATCTGGTCAATGCCTATTACTGCCTCATGCAAGATGCCAAGGCACGCGCAGATATAGATAAACTGAGCACGTATGCGCACGCGCGACAAGATGCTAACGAACTCTTGATGCAGAGTGTAGGCAACTACAACGGCGCGCAAACGCTGTTAGAAGAGCATCTAGCAAACCCTTATCCTTATCGCTGGGCATGGATCACGCTCCTATCTCTTCTTGTGGCTTGCCTGCTATTGGTCATTGCTATCGTGCTGCACCGCCGATATGCTGTCCGCCGCCTGCAAGTAGCTCATAATCAGATAGAAGACCTATCTATCGGTGCTCAACTCTCCGACATTCGTGCTACCTACCCACGCCCTTGCAAACAATGGAATGACTACAACGAACTCAAAAAAGACTTAGACACCCAACTCCACGACTGGCTATCTCAACTGGAGACCTACCAACTCTCTAACCGCGAGAATGTCTTCTGTACCTATATGCTCCTTTATCCCAACGCCTCGCTGGAGGATTTAGCTGATTGGATGCACTACTCCGCTACGGGCGTCAGCACCTTCAAACGCCGCATTGCACAAAAGATAGGAATCCCCACCCGAGAACTGTATCATTTCCTATACGAGATGTTACAAAGCGAAAAATAGAAACTGTACATTTTAAGAGATAGGTAATTGATAATGAACCACATTTATTTTAGGAAACAGTACAACTACCTTTTACTATTGCTGAGGTAGAAGAATTGCTGTAATTTTGCAGTGAATTTAACACACTGCAACAATGCAAATACGACACAAAAACAGAGAGATTTACTTTCGAGAGCAAACGGAATGTACCCAAAAATATGTTATTCCGTATATCGAACAAGTGCTATGTATTAAATCCAATCTCCGTGTTCTAGAGATAGGTTGTGGCGAAGGAGGTAACCTAAAGCCATTCTTAGATGTAGGATGCCATTGTGTCGGGATAGATATAGATGTTGCACAGTTAGAAAAGGCCAAAGCATTTTTTGCCAACCACTCACTAAACAAAAATCTTCGTCTTATAGCGAACGATATTTATAAGGTATCACCTAATGAAATAGGCAATTTTGACTTGATTATACTTAGAGATGTGATAGAACATTTACCAAATCAAGAACTATTTATGCACCAACTCAAATGTTTTATGCATAGCGAATCGGTTGTTTTCTTCGGCTTTCCCGTATGGTGCAATCCCTTCGGCGGACACCAACAGATATGTCGCAACAAGTGGCTGTCGCATACCCCTTGGCTGCATTTGCTGCCTAATCGTTTATATAAAAAGGCATTACAATTGGGCGGAGAAAGTGCTTCCACAATCAAGGCCCTTTTAGACATCAAAGCCACAGGTATTAGTCTTTCCCGCTTCGAAAGTATATTACACAAAGAGCAATACCAAATATTAAAACATACGCATTATTTCATCAATCCCAACTATGAGATAAAATTCAGTTTGCGTCCTCGTATAATACCCCAATACCTTCAAATTCCATATTTGTCGGACTTTTATACAACTGCAATGTATTATTTGATTAAAAAATAAAGCTCTAAACATTATTTGTTCTACAATCAAAAAACTGTACATTTCAATTATAACTATCAGAATATAAGTGCTATACATTTTTGCGGTCTGTACAATTGCTTTTGCCTATTGCATATATTGTCAAAATGTACTACCTTTGCACTAGAAATAATCTTTACGGCAGAAATAACCAGCTACAAACTATATAACTCGAACATAACACACCGCTAAGCCGCTGTCTCTCCGCTGTCAATTACGGTAGATATACGGTACATATACGATAGATATACGTTAGATACACGATAGATAACTATAGGAACACCATAAGAAACTAAAATGCATAACGATATGAAAACAATCAACTCCCTCCGCAGCAAACTCCTTGCTCTCACCCTCGCCATCACGGCTAGTGTAGCATCTTTCGCGTATGAATTTGAATATGTGAATGATTTCCACATTGACGGCTTTGGTTATAAGATTATTAGCGTAAATACTCCAGACGATGGGGAAGGGTATGTTAGTTTAATTGAAATTGCCGATTGCAAAAAAGATGTAGTTATTCCTAAATACGTTTCCTATGGAGATCGAGGATTTCATGTAACAACATTTGGAATGGGTTCTGTAGTTTTTACCAACGAAGCAAGTTCTGTCGTAGAGTCCATTACTATTCCTAAAACGATAGATATTATTAATAAAAATGCATTAGCAGGGTGCCCAAATCTAAAAACCGTGGTGGTTGATAGTGAAAATCCTTACTATGATAGTCGCGAGAACTGCAATGCTATTATCACAACATCTCAAAATCCATACTTTACGCCTAACACCTTGATTGCAGGTTGCAAAACGACTATTATTCCTAATTCCGTTGCTGAAATAGGGGATAATGCTTTTTATAATTCTGCATTAGAAAGTATCACGATTCCAACTGGTACAACAAAGATAGGACGATCTGCATTCAACAACTCTATTTTGCTATCTTCAATCACATTGTCCGCAACCCTAATAGAAATTAGCGATTGGGCTTTTGCAGATTGTCTTAGTCTTAATACAATCATTTGTTATGCCATAGAACCACCAACGATTAGCAGCAATACATTTTTCGGTTCGAATCCCATATACAACAATCCTACAATTTATGTCCCTGCCGAGTCTGTTGAGGCATATAAAAATGCAGACCAATGGAAAGACTTTGGTCAGATATTGCCAATTGAACCTACTACAGACTACAAATCTCAATGGTGCAACAAATGGAATGTCATGTGGTTTGATGGTATGCGCTTTGATGAAACAGCACGCACCTCTAAATATCGACTAGGTAAAGATACCGTCATTGGTGATTATACATATTCTAAATTTATCTCAGGAACCTATGTACGCTTTACCGACGATAGGAAAGTGTATGTGTACCATGAATATTTTGATGACCATGACCCATATAGCGAAGATTTACCAACAGGAGAGTATTTGGCGTATGACTTCTCTGCAAAAGCAGGCGATACATTGGAAGTATTCTCAGGAATCCATTCCTATACTACAGAGCAATGTGTTGTATATGATGTGCAAACAGATCCAGAAACCAATCTTCGTACCATAATGTTACATCCTCTACGTGTGGTAGATAGCGATGGTCATATAGGAGTATCTGATGAAGAAATAACATGGCTAGAAGGCGTTGGATCACCTAATGGATTTTTAATTAGTACTCCTCTTCCAGGCGGAGGTACCTTTGCGCTCCTCTGCGCCTACCAAGGCGATGAATTGAAATATACAGATTCATTTTATGAGCGTTTTGGTTGCGACTATAACGCAGGTGTAATCAGCGACGACCTTTTCCCAACATTATCTGGATTGCAACGAACAATTTGCCGTGAATATTGTGAACAAGCCGACAATAAAACGCGAATTGAACAATTTACCAACCTAACAACTAGAACGGAAACAGGTGCCCCATACATCTATTATTCGCCATTTTTGCTGCGTGAAAAAGATAATAAGATATTGATTTATAGTCGTTCTTTGAATAAAGATCTTGTATTATATGACTTTAATCTGCAAGTAGGAGATTCATTGCCTATGCTGTATATTGACTTCTTTGCAGAAGATGATTGGATTGCAGATCGTGATATGGAGATATGGTGTATAGTAGATTACCACAAAGATTTAGAGGGTAATATACTCCCAGCAGATACGCTGATTGTTACCGATGTTTCCGCTATCACCCTATTGGACGGCAAAGAATACAAGAAATGGACCTTTAACAACGGAATGGAGTATGTAGAAGGCATAGGTAGTTTTGGTAATAGACAATGGTCAGGCGATTTCTTCCAATTGATTGCAAATAGGGATGTCCCTACAAGCTTGCAAGGTGAACACCTCGTCTGCGTAAGCAAGAACAACAAACTCCTCTACATGATGGACGACGCCGAAATGGAACGCCTTGGCACGGAGTGCTTGTGCGAAGTAGAAACTTCCTACAAATCCCAATGGTGCGACACATGGAACGTATTGGATCTAAAATACCGCACGATTAAGTACACCACTGAAGAAGATTTTGAAACTTGGCGTTACTATCTTGCACAAGATACAATCATTAATAATTATACCTATACAGCCGTTACTCGTCAAACAACCAAAGTACCTGAAGGTGTTTATCCTTTTACTATTCCTGAACCAGAATATGTAGCCGCAGTTCGCTTTACAGAAGATAGTAAAGTATATATTTACTACGATAATACAGAGTATCTTCTATATGATTTTAATGTACAACCAGGTGATGAATTGACCGTATTCGCAGGTATTAACCATTATCATAGCCATCATACAAATACAATCCGAGTTGATGAAGTGGAAAGATATCCTGGTATTTATCCATTTGGTACCGAAATTTCTCTTAGTGTTTTTCCTGATTTCTCTGGTGATGTAAGACCTACCTGTTTTGGTGTCACCAAATGGGTAGAGGGTGTAGGCGATTTGTGTGGATTTATTACAGGTGCGGATTGCGGACTTTCAGAATATCAAACTGCTTTGTTATGTGCATATAAAGACGGCAATACTGAATATACAACGGAATATGAAGAATATGCTGAATACGGTTGTGAATACAATAGCGGAGAAAATAAGGAATATATCCTAACTCTTCCTGGATTGCAGCGGACGGTTTGCAATGAATATTGTGGAGACACAGAGGATGATAATTCTGCTAATTTTACCTACAAGCAGACTTTTGATAGCATATTCTTTGAGAATGACAAACCATATATCCTTTGCAATGGTTATCTCCTACGCGAAGAAGATAATAAGATATTTCTTTATAGTCAAAGTCTGAATAAAGACATCGTGTTATATGACTTCACGTTGGAAGTCGGCGACTCACTACCTGCTTACATTAAAGACTTCGACGGAACGATGTACTCTGATGATACATTGGTGGTTACAGATATTTCTTCTGTCACAATCCTTGATGGTAAAGAATACAAGAAATGGACATTCAACAATGGTATGGAGTATGTAGAGGCTATTGGCATGTATGGAGGTCGTCGCAACGGCAATTTCTTCGGATTGATTCAAGAAGTCGTTGTTCCATGTCACATTGGCACACACCTCGTCTGCGTAAGCAAAAACAACAAACTCCTCTACCAAATGGACTATGCCGAAATGGAACGCCTTGGTGCAGAGTGTCTATGCGATTATGACCGTGGACCTCTCAAAGACAATGCCAAGAACGGCAAGATTGGTGGCAGACCTACGCCTACTCAATGGAATATGTTAGAAGTAGAAACCAAAGAAATGGACGGTACCCCAACTATCCTGCGTGCAGAGACCTTTAGTTACACCTTAGAGAATGACTCCATCGTTGCCAAGGGTAAAACCTTCTACCAACTCGCCCGCCAATCTACCAAAGATACGGCTATCACCAAATCTTTTGTGGGTGCATTGCATTTCGGCGAAGATGAAGACAACCGTGTGTACTTCCTCCGTGATGGAGTAGAGTATGTCCTCTATGACTTCACAGCGGAGCCTGGCGACACCATCGAAATCTTTGCGGGTATCAACAACTACCCACAAGAAACCACCTACACCCATGTTGTAACAGGTAAAGACACCCTAGAGAATGGCGCTTGCCGCATGATGTTAGAAGTAGTCTTCCCAGAGGAAACAGGTAGTGACCTTGAGCAGCAACACCTGCAAAAAGTATGGTTAGCGGGTTTGGGCTCTATCGACGGTATTGTGCACAATACAGCCACACGAACAAGCAACGCTCACGCCGCCCCAAGTAGAGGTACTAATAGCAGCGAAACACAAACTTCCGTCATGCTCTGCGCTTGGCGCGAAGATAGTTGCCTCTACACTACTGATCACCCAAAGTATGACATGTATGGTTGTGTATATAACCAAGATCCTACCGCACAACATGAGATACATACACCAAGCACACGCTACCAAAAACTGCTTCGTAATGGACAGTTATTTATTCTTCACAATCAAAAAATCTATAATATAATTGGGATTGAAATAAAATAACAATCGCAGAATTTTAAGTTCGTATTAATATATGTGAGAAAACATGGGGATAGCTTTTCTATCCCCATGTTGCTACAATATCGTCCATGATTTGGAAAACTTCTGCTTTGGTGTCAGCACGAAGAAGATCGATGCGTGTCTGACGAAAATCGAACAGTCCCTTGAATGCAGGGGAAGCAGCGAAATGTCGGCGGCTATGCACAATCCCCTTGCGCTCATCGCCAATCCACTCGATACTACGTTCTACATGTTCCTTGAGTATATCCACACACCATTGCATGCTACGTGGAGGAAGCAACTCGCCAGTTGCAAGGTAGTACTGCATATCTTCAAATATCCATGGGCATCCGAAAGTGGCACGACCAACCATAATGGCATCTACACCAAATTCATCAAAACAGCGTTTGGCTTGTTCTGGAGTTGTAACATCGCCATTACCAATGATAGGAATATGAATACGGGGGTTATTCTTTACTTCTCGAATGAGCGACCAATCAGCATCTCCTCGGTACATTTGTGAGCGGGTACGACCATGAATAGCAAGTTCGGCAATACCACAATCCTGTAATGGTTCTGCTATGTCAGTAATAATACGATTATTATCATCCCAACCAAGACGCGTTTTAACTGTCACTGGCGTTTTTACTGCATTAACAACAGCACGAGTGATATCCAACATCTTAGGAATATCTTTCAATAGCCCAGCACCAGCTCCTTTACCTGCTACTTTCTTGACTGGACAACCAAAATTTATATCAATATAATCGGGTCTTGCTTGTTCTACAATACGTGCCGCATCTGCCATACTCTCGGGTTCACGACCATAGATTTGTATGGCTACAGGGCGCTCTTCATCACTAATCTGAAGTTTACGCGTAGTGGAGGCTACATCACGTACAAGTGCATCGGCATTTACAAACTCAGTATAGACACGCGTCGCTCCAAACCGTTTGCAAAGCAAGCGAAAAGCAGGATCGGTGACATCTTCCATAGGAGCAAGGTACAATTTTGATTTTTGTAACGACCGCTCCAAGTATGGTAAGATAAAATCTTTTGTATTGTCCATTGTCTTGCGCACGCTTAATTTTAAAGAATTATTTTTCTTCTATGGTTGGATAGGTGATACGATGGTGGTTGATTTCGATAAGTTTTTGCTTAAAGACAACACGGATATCCTCTAAATCCTTGAAGGATAATTTTGTTTCTGAGAATTGTCCGTCTGCTACTTGTGTGTCTATCATCTGATCTACCATGATAGCAATGCTTTGTTCGGTTAGTTCATTGAGCGTACGAGAGCGCGCCTCAATAGCATCTGCCATCATTAAGATAGCCGCCTCTTTGCTATATGGTTTAGGACCAGGATACGTATAGCATTCTTTATTAACATCAGCCTCCGTTTTCCCTTCGGATAATGCCCTATTCACCGCAGAATTGTAGAAATATCGAGTCACCGATGTGCCATGATGCGAACGAATAAAATGCACAATAACTTCTGGTAAATGTTGTTTTCGTGCGATGCGTTCACCTTCTGTTACATGTTCAATAATTACTTTTGCAGCTTCTTCGTATGACATGGATTGCAAAGGATTGACTCCAGATTGATTTTCAATAAAACATTCTGGATGGGTCATCTTACCTATATCATGATACAAGGCACCTGTACGCACCAACAAGACTTTGGCTCCAATACGTTTAGCAGCCTCTGTAGCCAAATTGCTCACTTGCAGAGAGTGTTGAAATGTACCTGGTGCTTTCTCGGCAAACTCCAACATGAGATTGGAATTAACATTAGTAAGTTCTACCAGCGTAATGCTACTCACAAGTCCAAAAGTTCGTTCAAAGAGGAAAATCAAACCATATGCACAAATCACCAATACGGCATTAATTGCAAAATAGATATAATAGTTATATTCTATACCCTTTAGGCTACCCGACATTAGCATTGTGATAGCAGTATATAGTACACAATACGTCAAGAATGTCCATAACGCCGTTCGTGCTAATTGCGCACGCTGAGTCATATCACGTAAACTTATAACTGCCACAATTCCCGTTATTACCTGTAGTAAGACAAATAAATACGGAGCAGGGACAGCTACAGAGATAATGAGTATAGTTATAATATGCATAAAAATGGCTGTACGCGAATCATAGAAGACACGTGCAATGATTGGTGCCCATGCAAAAGGAATTAGATAAATATAGTTTACTGATGCATACTGCAAAATTACAAAGGCTGTCGCAATCATCAGAAACATCAGAATAGCAAAGAAGAGTATGTTACGCAGATTATCCAACAATTTGCGACGGTACGTAAATAGATAAAGAGCAAAAATCACAATAAGTATGACGATGTACAATCCAGTTCCTATCGTAGACGTCAATGATTGACGATGCGAGATATTCTTTTCTTCTATCGTTCGGCGAAGAGATTCCAGTATTTGATACGTATGCTCTGTCACTATTTCTCCAGTATCTATGATCTTCTCTCCTGCTTGTACAGCCCCCTGAGTAAGCGATATGGAAGATAGAAGATTTTCGCGCCATTTCTCCGATGTAATCGAATCATATTGTAGATTTGGGAGTAGGTTTTTGTGGGTTATTTCGTATGCTTCTTTTGGGGTATGCAGATTAGAAACAGGCACTTGTGTTGCTATACGATTATATAAGACTGACACCTTAGTACAACCCAACAAATGAATACGCTCTATTTCTGAGAGAGGAAGCACATAGATATTACTCTGTAAAGTATTCGTATCCACGATGTAACATGGAGTATAGTCACGCAGAAGTTCTTGACGTTCAGCTTGTAATTGAGCCTCAGTTTTATATATAGCAAAATTCGATTCTGCTGTTACCAATCCGTAAGCCCAAGGCTGACCTATCTCAAAATGATACTTGAAGGGGTTGCTATACTTGGGGGATAGATAAATAGATAGAGCAGCTAACGTAGCGAATGCTAATAGTTGGAGAGTTATTCGGATTGAGGGCTTCATATGAATTATAAGTTATGAGTTAGCGTTTTTTAGCAAAAAATGACTGCATTAGTTCACGGCATTCTGTTTCGAGTATTCCCGCTGAAATCGTACATTTTGGATGCAACGCATTGGGAGCAAAGATGGTAAATCCACGTTTTTCATCAGCTGTACCATATACTACTCTGCGTATTTGTGACCAGCCAATAGCCCCTGCACACATAACGCATGGTTCGACAGTCACATAAAGAGTACACTGCGAGAGGTACTTGCCGCCTAGTGTATTAGCAGCTGCTGTGATCGCTTGCATTTCAGCATGAGCAGTAACATCTGAAAGAGTTTCAGTAAGATTATGTCCTCTTCCCACTACTTGTTCTCCTGCCACAATTACACACCCAACAGGCACTTCACCCATAGCATATGCCTTTTTCGCTTCGGAGAGAGCAAATTGCATATAGCGCAGGTCATCCGATAATGAAATATGGGAAGCAAGTGATGGATTATTCATATTTTTCTTGTTTAATCCGCACAAAATCCGCGATTTCATCGGGATATTGCTCAAAGTGATTACCTATTACTACTATATCTGCTCCTGCTTCAAAAGCACGAATCATGGTCTCAGGGCTAGTAATGCCCCCACCTACTATCAGGGGTATTTGTAGTTTTGCTCGTACGGCGCGGATAACCTCTGCAGACACTGGCATTTTCGCTCCACTGCCTGCTTCAAGGTAAATAAGTTGTTTGCCAAGCAATTGACCAGCGACTGCTGTTTGTACAATCGTAGGAATATCTGTTTGAGGAACAGATTGCGTATTTGTAGCGATTTCAACGCTGCTTTTGCGTCCACCATCAATCAAAATATACCCCATCGGAATACTCTCAATACCTGACTGAAGTATAGAAGTCGCCATTTGTATATGAGGTTCAATAAGCAATTGCGGCAAGCGAGATGTTAATACCGATAGAAAAAGCAAAGCATCCGCCTTTGGAGTAAATTGCGTGATACTACCAGGAAAAAGTACAATTGGACGAGTTGTATATTGTCGCAACAGCGCCACACAAGTATCACACTGCGAAGCCGTACTTCCTCCGACAAATATTAAATCTGGCAAGGATAGATATGGTCGCAATGCTTCAAGCGAAAACACCTTATCAGGATCAATCAACAACACAAACAATTTGCGAGCCTGATCTTTCGCTTGTAATATATAGTCCTTTATTGCCATTTTATTGATTCCATTAATGTACGCACATCGTGACGCATATAGTCATATATCGGAGCCAAAGAATCTTGGTTAGGAATATCATTACAATAAACCGATCCACGGAAAAAATGTGCGATGGAATCGGTCAAAATAAACTGAATTGGCGAAGCTGTGTTACCATGCAACTCATAATAAACACCGTACACACGATGTGCAGGGTTTTGAAATTCTTGCGAAGGAATAGCCGAAGCAATCGTGCTATGACTAAAGAGGAATTCTTGTGCATCGCGAGCAAGAGTACGGAGATTATTTCGGATAGGTTTATAACTACAATGAATGGTAGTGTTGAGCATAGGATAATATATGTCTATCCAATAATTTTCTCCCTCCTTATTGATAGGTTGTACTCTAGCATTATTCGAAAGACGGAATGCATATGGATAATCCTTTAAGGTATAATCAAAATACGAGGTATCAGGTATCGCAATACGAAAATATCCATAGGGCTTAGGTACTGCCGTAGGACGACAACTCAAGAAGTACAGCGGCAAAAACAGAAGTAATATATTAAGTCCTTTTTTCATAAAAATACAAATTCGGCAGGCAAAGGTACTGCTTTTTTTGGAAATATGCAAGAAATAACGGATTTTTTAACTGCAAACGAATGAGAATAAATTCAATGTTGATGCAAATTCAACAAATCATTTTAGTAGCATCATATATATCGTTCTAATGAAAATGAGATAAAGAATTGTACAAATCCCACTAATTTATTTTTGTATACGCTTGCATATATCAAAAAAAAGCAGTAACTTTGCGGGCTGATAAAAATACACCTTAAAAAGCTGTCAAAAAACATAAATTTCACCTCTATTTAAACAGAACTAATAAAAAACAATATATACCATGAAGATGAAGGAAAATAATTATTGCGTAATTATGGCAGGCGGCGTAGGTAGCCGATTTTGGCCATTCAGTAGAAATCAAAAACCCAAACAATTCTTAGACTTCTTCGGTACTGGACGCAGCCTACTACAAATGACAGTAGATCGCTTTCGTCCAATCGTCCCCATTGAGAACATTCTAATCGTAACGAACATCTTGTACCGCGATCAAGTATTGGAACAGATTCCTGATTTACGTGCCGAACAAGTGATGTGTGAGCCTGCCCGCCGCAATACTGCACCATGTATTGCATACGCCGCAGCTCGCATTCAAGCTATGGAGGAGAAGAAAAACTCGTTGATGGGAAAAGTAAATGAACAACCTGTAAACATCGTAGTAGCTCCTAGCGATCATCTTATTCTGCAAGAAGATGCGTTTAGACAAACTATTGAACAAGGTTTTGCATTTATTCAAGAAAACGACGCACTACTCACCTTGGGCATGAAGCCGACACGTCCTGAAACTGGATATGGATATATTCAGCGAGGAGATGAAGCAAAAGGCGAGATTTATAAAGTGAAGGCATTTACTGAGAAACCTAATCTAGAATTGGCAAAAGTATTTTTAGGGAGTGGCGATTTTCTTTGGAACTCAGGTATATTCATTTGGAGTTTGCAAAGCATTCAAAGTGCATTCCTACAATTTCTCCCAGAGGTCGCAGAGAAATTTATCTCTGGTACAGAGGTGATAGGTACTGACGCAGAAGAGAAATTCATACAAGATATGTTCCCCACTTGCCCTAGTATATCCATAGACTACGGTGTAATGGAGAAAGCGCAAAACGTATATGTCATGCCAAGCGACTTTGGGTGGAGCGATCTTGGCACATGGGGTTCGCTATACGAATTAAGCGAAAAAGACGAAAACCAAAACGTAACACTTCATTCGGACGCAACCTACTACGATAGCCATGGCAATATTGTGACTCTACCCAAAGGGTATTTAGCTGTGATACAAGGATTGGAAGACTGCATCGTAGCTGAATCAGATGGCGTACTATTGGTATGCAAACGAGATGCTGAACAGCAAATACGTCAATTCTTTATGGACGCAGAGGTAAAGTTTGATGGAAAATTTAGTTGAAAATTGAGGTTTTAAAATTTAACGGCTGGAAATATATGAGTTACTTAAATTTTGATAAAACTTTGCTCATCAATCTAGAGCGGAGTTTAAGCAAGGAGATGATTCGCACCAACCGTGCGGGTGCATACAACTCAACTACCTTGATTGATTGTAATACGCGTAAGTACCATGGACAGTTGGTATTGCCATTGGCTGGTACGCTACCAGAAGATAATTACGTACTATTGGGAAGTTTAGATGAGACTGTGATTCAACATGGAGCCGAATTCAACTTGGGATTGCACAAGTATGGTTGGAACAACTTCTCACCCAACGGACACAAATACATTCGTGAATTTGACTGCGAGGTGATTAGTAAGACCACTTACCGTGTGGGTGGCGTAGTATTGACCAAAGAGCGTATGTTGGTAAGTTTTGAGCCACGCGTGTTGATTCGCTACACGCTGGTAGAAGCACACTCTCCAACAACCTTGCGTCTGAAACCATACTTAGCGTTTCGCAGCGTACACGAATTGGCAAAAGAAAATACACATGCCAATAGCGATATGCGCGAAGTGGAGAATGGATGCGCTAATCGCATGTATGATGCATATCCTGAATTATTCATGCAATGCTCAAAAAAAGTAGAATATACACACGTTCCTACATGGTATAAGGATATACAATACTACAAGGAAGAGGAGCGCGGATTTGACTACAAGGAAGATCAGTTAGTACCTGGTTATTTTGAGATGCCAATGAAGAAAGGCGAGAGTGTAATATTTTCTGCTGGTATTAGCGAAATCAACACAAAGACTCTCAAGACACTATGGAAGAAAGAGTTCGATCGCCGCGCATCGCGCAATGACATGTTTGGTTGCTTGAAGAATGCAGCATCGCAATTCTATAAACGTGAAGGCGATAAGTGCTATCTATTGGCGGGTTATCCTTGGTTTAAAGCATCTGCTCGTGAGGAGTTCTTAGCCATGCCTGGTTGCACCTTAGGAATTAATCGTCCTGAGTATTGGGATGCTATTGTGAACAAAACCGCCGTGAAAGAAGTTCGCGCATTTATGAATGGTGAGGCTCATAAATTAGTAGGTATGGACGAACCTGATGTGTTGCTATGGTTTATCCATGCTATACAGGAATACGCTGCATACACCTCATTGGAAGAAGCAACTCGATTATACGGGCAACTCGTGATTGACATTATGCTATTCATTCGCAGACAACAACACCCCCGCTTATTCTTGCACAACAACGGATTGCTTTGGGTGGATGGAAAAGAGCGTCCTGCGACATGGATGAACGCCGTAGAGAATGGTCGACCCATCACCCCTCGCACGGGATATGTAGTGGAAATCAACGCATTATGGTACAACGCACGTCTTTTCACGGCAGCTATTCAACGTTGTTTAGGTAAAGAACAGATTGCAGACTTAATGGAATATCAAGCAGAGATTACAAAAGATAATTTCATTAAGACTTTTTGGAATGGCATGTATTTGGACGACTATGTGGACGGCGACTACCGCAACAAAGAGGTACGCCCAAATCAAATCATCGCAGCATCATTGCCCTATTCTCCATTAGATAGACGTCAATGCAAAGCAGTAGTCGATATCTGTACAAAAGAATTGTACACTCCAAAAGGTTTGCGTACTATCTCGCCAAAGAGTGGTGACTATCGTCCTGCGTATATTGGCGGACAATTGGAACGCGATAGAAACTTCCACAATGGTCCAGTATGGCCATGGACGATAGCTGCGTACGCAATTGCATACCTGAAAGTATATCAACACTCTGGCGAAAACTTCATTCGCCGCCTACTCGCTGGTTACGAGGCGGAAATGAGCGAATTGTGCATTGGTACGCTCAATGAGTTATACGATGGCAACCCTCCATTCCGCGGACATGGAGGTATGAGTTATGCACCAAGCGTAGCAAGCGTGATAGAGGTGTGTAATACGTTAGATAGGTTAGAGGTTAAAGGTTAAAGGCGAAAGGCTAGAATATATGAAAGCATTAATGTTTGGATGGGAGTTTCCCCCACATATCTTGGGCGGACTCGGAACAGCAAGCTACGGTCTCACACGCGGAATGGCACAACAAGAGGACATGGAGATAACCTTCGTGATCCCTAAACCATGGGGCGATGAAGACCAATCATTCTTGAAGATTATTGGCGCGAACAGCGTACCTATCGTATGGAAAGACAACGATTATGACTATGTTCGCCATCGTATGCAGGGCAAAATGTCGCCCGAAGAGTACTATCACTTGCGTAATAATATTCATTATGATTATTCGCGCATTGGAACAGATGATTTGGGTTGCGTCGGTTTCTCTGGTCGATATCCTGACAATCTCTTGGAAGAGATTGGTAATTATGAAGCGGTTGCCAGTGTATTAGCCCATGCTATGGATTTTGATATCATCCATAGCCACGATTGGCTAACCTATCCTTCTGGTGTGTTTGCAAAGCAGATTTCTGGCAAACCATTAGTGATTCACGTACACGCCACTGACTTCGACCGTAGCCGCGGCAACGTCAATCCAACGGTGTACGCCATTGAGAAACGCGGTATGGATGAAGCAGATCATATCATGTGCGTGAGCGAACTGACACGCCGTACAGTGATAGAAAAATATGGTCAGCCACCTCATAAAGTAAGCACAGTACACAACGCTGTGGAGCCTTTGGCTAATCCAGAGGAATTTGTAAAACACGACCGCAAGGACAAATTAGTGACCTTCCTCGGTCGTATCACCATGCAGAAAGGTCCTGAGTACTTCGTAGAAGCCGCAGCACGTGTATTGGCAAAGACCGATGGTGTACGCTTCGTGATGGCAGGTAGTGGCGATATGATGAATAAGATGATTGACTTGGTTGCACAACGCGGTATAGCAGATAAGTTCCACTTCCCAGGTTTCATGCGTGGACGCCAAGTACAAGAAGTATTGGCAGATTCCGACGTGTATATCATGCCAAGTGTGAGCGAGCCATTTGGAATCTCTCCATTAGAGGCCATGCAAGTAGGTTGCCCATCAATCATCTCACATCAGTCAGGTTGTGCAGAAATTCTTTCGCATGCAATCAAAACGGACTATTGGGATATTGATGCGATGGCTGACGCAATTTATGCTATTGTAAAATACCCTGCAATGTACAAATCACTACGCGAGTTAGGTCGCAACGAGGTGAATAACATCAAGTGGTATGACGCAGGACTAAAAGTGCGCAGAATATACGACTTAGTCATAAACGGATACTAATACAACATAACAACACAAACAATTTATGTGCGGCGTCAACATCACGCTTCGCTAAAAAATCATTAACAATTGTAATACAGAAAAGTCATGAAAAATATTTGTTTTTGCTTTCAAATGCATGCACCATACGCATTGAAGCGCTATCGTTTTTTTGAGATTGGTCAAGATCATTACTACTACGATGACATGCAGACCGAAGATCGTGTATCACACATTGTAGAAACATCCTATATGCCATTGTGCCATACTTTGGCAGAGATGATTCGTTTGTCAAAAGGCAGATTCCATTGTGCTTTGAGCGTTTCTGGTATCATGTTAGAGATGTTTGAGCAATACGCTCCTGAGATGATTGATTTGCTCAAAGAGTTAGCAAGTACGGGTGCTGTAGAGTTTGTCGTAAGCCCTTATTCCTATTCATTAGCGAGTGTGTATAGCGATACCGAAGCTGTGGAGCAACTTACTAAGCAACAAGCACAAGTAAAACAATTATTGGGTGTAGAATCCACCACTGCCTGCCTATCTGAATTGCTGTACTCTGATGAGATTGCTATCCACCTGCACAAGATGGGATTCAAGGTCGTAATGACAGAGGGAGCAAAGCATATCCTTAGCTGGAAAAGTCCTAACTATGTATATAGTAGTAGCGCTGCACCTAAACTAAAAGTATTGCTTCGCAACACCAATCTGAGTGATGAATTGGCATTCCACTTCTCCGATCCTGCATGGCATAACTTCCCAATGGACGGGGAGAAATACGCAATAGCTATAGCTCAGTTACCCGAGGAAGAACAAGTGGCAAATATTTGGGTAGGAGCCGAGACATTTGGCATTCGTCAGCACGCAGAAACAGGTATTTTTGACTTTTTGAAAGCATTACCATATTTTGCTATGGAACAAAGTCTGGGTTTTATGACTCCAAATGAGGTAGCCAAGAAATTTGCTGCAAGCGATGCTATCGTATCTGCATATCCACTTACATGGGCTGGCGAAGCAAAAGACTTAAGTACCTATAACGGCAATGATTTACAACAAGAAGCGTTACAAAAACTCTACGCTGTAGCTGAACGTGTCCACTTGTGTCAAGACAAGCAATTGAAGCGCGATTGGCTCATCCTGCAGGATGTGAACTATCTGCACTATATGAACCACATTGACCAAGGTGCTACACAATTTGAGTCGGCATATGATGCATTTATCAATTATATGAATATTCTTTCTGACTTCTTACAACGAGTGGAGGAACAATATCCTACTACTATTGAGAATGAGGAGTTGAACGAGCTACTCAAAACAATCCAAAATCAAGAGAAAGAAATTGAAAAGCTTGAGAAGCAACTCAAAGAGGCGAAGAAAGAAAGTCCAAAAAAGTATTGTACTAAAAAAACAGCAAAAAAGGAATAACCTCCCAATAGAATAATCTCTGAAATAAACAATTTATCTGTCGCCACTTGTATTAATTAACACAAGTGGCGACTTTATTGAAAAGCACCATAACAATTTTTTTTATAGATTTTAGCTTACATTTGACTTTTTTGCTTGAAAATAAAATTTTCTACCTATTTTGTTTGCATATGTGCAAATTTTGTTGTACCTTTGCAGCCGATTTTGAGCCGCGATGGTGGAATCGGTAGACACGAAGGACTTAAAATCCTTTGGCCAGTGATGGCTGTGCGGGTTCAAGTCCCGCTCGCGGTACACAAATAGGAAGGTGCTTAACATGGAAATGTTAGGCACTTTTTGCTTTATTAACTCTTTATTACTCTTAAGATTATGCAAGACATTCAAAAAACAAAGTATCCACTCACACTTTTACTCATTAGTATTGCATTATTATATATGACGTGTTTGCGTTCAAAAAACTACGATGAAATCAACAATATTGATGTCAATGGCGTGAATCTCGTATATCAAGTAAAGGGCAACGAAGATGACAAACCTGTAATCCTATTACATGGTAATTCAGGCGAACATGACCACCTATCTGTAATGGTCAATCAATTGGATTCCGCAGGCTATCTCGTTTACGCACTTGACTCACGTGGACAAGGCGCCAACGCCCCACTCTGCGAATACCACTACATTGACATGGCTAATGATTTAGCCGAATTCATCGACAAATTGAGTTTAGACCACCCTGCCATCTTCGGTTGGAGTGATGGTGGTAATGTCGCCTTGCAAATGGAAGTACTCCACCCTGGCACAGCAGGACTCATCATTACCGCAGGAGCCAATCTCTTTCCCGAAGGGGTAAAAGCAGACTTCTGGCAAGAATTCCAGAAAGAGCTACTCAAAGACTCCATCCCACCGCTTACACAAATGATGTTATTCGAGCCACAAATGACCGCCGATGATATGCAGACCATCCAATGTCCAGCACTCATTACCATCGGTGAATTCGACCTAATTGACGAATCACACACACGTATGATTGCCGATAATATTCCTCAAGGCGATATGCTTATAGTACCCGGCGAAGATCATGGATCTTTCATATACAAAAGTCCTAAAATAGGCAAAATCGTCATTCAATATCTAAAAGATAAAGGCTACTAATTTTCATCTAAACTTGAGCGAATCAAAATAATTATTGCGCGTGCGCTTGCGTATGTGCAATATTTTTTGTACCTTTGCGCCCAAATTGGCTAAAACGAATTTTATGTATTACACTGATAGTGTATATAGTGGAAAAAGAAATGCAAAAATCGGATTTTATCATTGAGGTAAACCACGTCTCTAAACAGTTTGAAGACGGAAAATTCGCCTTGGACGATGTAAGCCTTTCTGTCAAGAAAGGTGAGTTTGTAACCATCTTAGGTCCTTCGGGCTGTGGCAAAACGACCTTGCTACGTTGCATAGCTGGTTTTCAGGTAGCGACAGAAGGTGATATTTTGCTCAACGGTGAGGACGTGACTACCATGCCACCCCATTTACGTGATGTGAATACGGTATTTCAAAAGTATGCGCTATTCCCTCATTTGAATGTATTTGACAATGTGGCTTTCGGTCTAAAGCTCAAGAAAATTGACAAGAAAGTCATTGAGAAAAAAGTCAAGCAAGCACTTAAAACCGTAGGCATGACCGACTACGAGTATCGTGATGTCAATAGTCTTAGTGGCGGTCAACAACAACGTGTTGCGATTGCGCGCGCTATTATCAACGAACCTGAAGTGCTCTTGCTCGATGAACCACTAGCTGCACTTGATCTAAAGATGCGCAAGGATATGCAGATGGAGCTCCGTGAAATGCATAAGAAATTGGGCATCACATTCATCTATGTAACACACGACCAAGAAGAAGCACTCACTCTCAGCGATCGCGTAGTAGTCATGAGCGAGGGCAAGATCCAACAAATCGGCACACCTATGGATGTGTACAACGAACCACAAAATAGCTTTGTGGCTGATTTTATCGGAGAGAGTAACATCCTCGATGCTACTATGGTCAAAGATGGCGTAGTTAATTTCTGCGAACACGATTTTGAATGCGTGGACAAAGGTTTTGGTGAAAACACCGAAGTAGATGTAGTCGTAAGGCCAGAAGATATTTACATCGGCATTGTTCCACGCAGCGAAGCTACCGTTCAGAACAGTTCAGAAATTCAGGGTGGCAAAGAGAGTCCATGGCAGTTGCACGGCGAAGTAAAGAGTTGTATCTTCAAGGGGGTGCACTATGAGATGACCGTGCTGACCGAGGAGGGATACGAGTTGATGATTCAAGATTACAAAGCTTTTGAATCAGGTACACAAGTAGGTATGTTGGTAAAACCAGAGGACATACAAGTAATGAAGAAGGAACGCGTATGCAACACCTTTGACGGAGAAGTATTGGAGGATAATCAAGTACGCTTCTTAGATGAGGTTTGGGACATTCCAGAGCGCGTAGCAGAGCGATTCGAAGTGGGCGAAGAGGTTGAGGTAGAGGTTGACTTCAATCGCATCAATCTACAAGACGATGAAGAAGACGGTACACTCTGTGGCGAAGTCTATTTTATTCTATACAAAGGCGACCATTATCATCTAACCATTCGTACCGACGACGGCGATGACTTATATGTAGACACCAACGATGTATGGGACGATGGCGACCGAGTAGGTATTCGTATTGCACCAAGCTACATCCGATTGTACAAGCGCTCGCAGAGCGAGGCACTTTAGTGTTTAGAGATTATGAATAAATTAAGAATGGCATTTCAGTCGCGTAGCACATGGGCTTGGCCCTATGCGCTATTTATGCTATGCTTGGTAATTCTACCACTTTTGTTGATTGGCGTATATGCATTCACAGATACTACTGGTAGTTTTACATTGCAAAACTTTGTTAGTTTCTTCACTAAATCCGAAGCGATTAACACGTTTATCTATTCATTGGCTATTGCGCTGATTACCACAATAATATGTCTATTATTAGGATATCCAGCAGCATACATCATGGCGATGGCAGATTTCAAGACACCACAGGTAATGGCAATGCTTTTTATCCTGCCTATGTGGATCAACTTCCTATTGCGCACCATTGCCACTGTGGAGTTATTCCGTATGTTCGGACTTCCTTTAGGGGAGGGAGCATTGCTATTCGGTATGGTGTATGATTTCCTACCGTTTATGATTTACCCTATCTACAATACTCTTCAGAAGATGGACACCAGCCTTATCGAAGCTGCTCACGATCTGGGAGCTAGACGTCATCAGGTATTCCTCAAAGTGACACTTCCACTTTCTGTACCTGGTATCTATTCAGGTATTGTCATGGTATTTATGCCTACTGTTTCCACTTTTGCTATCGCAGAACTCTTGACCCACAACAAGGTCACTCTTTTCGGCTCTCTCATCCAACGCTGTTTCGGTGAAGGTGGCATCGCCATGTGGAACTACGGAGCAGCCCTATCGCTCATCATGCTGATAATCATCGGGCTAACCAGTTTCTTCGGTGGAGACAAGGAGGATATAAATAGGTAGTTTAGTGTTTAGAGTTTAGTGTTTAGTGATGAAAAACTATAAAAAATTAAAATTAGAGTATCGCAGTTTGGTAGAGCGCATTGCAGCACAAGCATATTTGTGGCTGCTATTAGTGGTGTTATATACCCCTATCTTGCTGATTATCATCTTCTCCTTTACACAAAGTAAGGTTTTTGGCAACTGGACAGGATTCACATTTGGACTGTATGAGAACCTCTTTACGGGATACGATGCTGTAGCACAAGTCAAAGTGGACCCCAACCTTTATCGTGCCATATTCTTTACTGTGATTATTGCCATTTCGTCTGCACTAATATCCACTGTATTAGGCTCTTTAGCAGCAATCGGTATTTACCATATGCGTTCGCGCGATAGGAAAATTCTAACCTTCATGAACAGCGTACCAATGATCAACCCCGATATTCTGACGGGTATCAGTCTATTCTTGCTATTCGTCTTCCTAGGCATTAGTCGTGGTCTCGGCACTGTGATTGCAGCACATGTGGTATTCTGTACGCCATACGTTGTCCTCAGCGTTATGCCACGTCTCACCAAGATGAATCCCAACATCTACGAGGCGGCTTTGGACTTGGGTGCTACTCCATTCCAAGCCCTGCGCAAAGTAATGATGCCAGAGTTGTGGCCTGGCATGATTAGTGGTTTTATCCTTAGCCTTACCCTTAGTATTGATGACTTCGGCGTAACCTATTTTACCAAAGGTAGTAGCGGACTTGAGACACTATCTACTTTTATATATGCCGATGCGCGCAAAGGCGGTTTAACTCCAGAACTACGTCCACTATTTTCACTGATTTTCCTGACCATTTTGATTTTGCTAATCATAATGAACATACGAACCCATAAACAACAAAACAAAACAAAATGAAAAAACTCATTCTTGCCGTAGCCACATTAGTGCTACCCTGTGCGTTGGTGTCTAACGCTTTTGCTGCTGATCGCGAGCATACACTCAAGGTGTATAACTGGGCAGACTATATTGATATGAATGTACTCAACGGCTTCCCTGCTTGGTATTACGAGCAGACTGGCGAGCATGTAGAGGTACTCTATCAAACCTTCGACATCAATGAATCTATGCTCACAGAGATTGAAGTAGGACAGGAGGATTATGATGTTATCTGTCCTTCTGAGTACATCATTGAGCGAATGTTGCGCAACAAACTGCTTCAACCTATCAATAAAGATTTTGGTAGCACCCCAGATTATACCCAACTCGTATCACCTTTTGCTGTGGATAAGTTTCAACAAATGGCACCAGACTCCAATACCTGCGTAGCAGACTATACTGTCGGCTATATGTGGGGTACCACTGGTATCCTATACAACACAGCGCTGGTCAACAAGGAGGAGATTCTCTCTTTGGGTGGTTTGCAAGATACTAAATTCGCTGGCAAAGTGTTCATGAAAGACGCTTTCCGCGACATCTATTCTGTAGTGGTACTTTATGCTTATCGCGATGAAATAGCTCGCGGAGAAGTAGGTAAGGACGAACTCGTAGCCAATGTTACAGATGAGCGCATTGCTCGCGTGGAAGAGTTCCTTACCCGCATGAAGAATAACATTGCAGGTTGGGAAGTGGACTTTGGCAAGGAGGAGATGACCAAGGGTAAAGCATGGCTCAACCTTAGCTGGTCTGGTGACGCGCAATGGGCTATAGACGAAGCTGCAGAAGTAGGTGTTAATCTTGAATATTTTGTACCACAAGAAGGAAGTAATGTATGGTTTGACGGTTGGTGTATCCCAATCTATGCCAAGAACACCAAGGCAGCCAGCTATTTTATCAATTATATGTGTATGCCCGAAAACGCTATCCTTAACATGGAAGAAATTGGCTATGTGAGCGTAGTAGCTTCGCCAGAAGTATTGGAATGGGCAAACGATGAGGATATTGAAGAGACTGCCGACCTTACATATTTCTTTGGCGAAGGAGCAGAGGCTGTGCATGCTAATCATGTCTTCTATCCAGATAAAAC
The DNA here is from genome assembly GCA_017384225.1 of Paludibacteraceae bacterium. Taxonomy (GTDB): domain Bacteria; phylum Bacteroidota; class Bacteroidia; order Bacteroidales; family Paludibacteraceae; genus Colicola. The sequence goes on along the minus strand of JAFNUD010000008.1, from coordinate 17,955 downwards.
GGTGATTGAGCGGTGCGCTCTTATGCACGATTGTGGAGATAAAACCGAAGATATGCTGGCTATGTGGTCACGTGTGAAAGGCGATAACTTGAGCGCAGGATTAGTAGTCTTCATTTTGGTTGTTTTAGCGCTTATTGTAGTCGTCTTCGTGGTGCAAGCTATCCAACGCAAACGCCAACGCGAATTACAACGCAAAAAACGCAATCGTAGAAGAAAATAACAACATATGAAACAAATAATTGTCTATATCATTTGCATCGCTCTTAGCACAACGATAGCAAGTGCGCAGGATTACGAAACGGCATTTCGCGACCTGCAACAGCAATTTCAAGAGCGCACCAAGACCGCTCCGACTGATATAAAAACCTATATAGACACCTATCCATATACGCCCTATAGCGATGAGGTGTACTTTATGGAGGGTGTGCTGCATGCTGAAAAAGGCAAGTACAAACAAGCCAACCGAGCTTTTGCCAAGGTCAATGCTAAAAACCTCTCACGCGAGTCTCAACCCGCCTTTCTCTTCTATTGGGGATATACTTTTCTGCAGCAGAAGAATTACGAGCGTGCTCTATCCTATTTTCTACGATTGAAGGTTCAAAACTCGCTCTATGCTCCCCATGCACGCTATTATGCAGGATATTGCTATTATTGTCAACAGGATTTCCAAAATGCATTGGCAGAGTTTTTGTCTGTGGAGCAATTGGGTGGATACAAGCAGATTGCACCTTATTATATTATACAAATCAACTACGCCCAAAGCGAGTATGATAAGGTGTATGAACGTGCAAATCACCTCTTAGAAACATTCCCCACTAACGAAAACAACCACGAACTGCACCGCATGTTGGGTGAGATGTACTACCAAGATAGTGCATACAACGAAGCTATTGATCACCTGCAAACTTACTACGCTCATGCTAAAGAGCTGAAACAAACACCTTTGCGTAACGACATCTATCTACTCGGTGTAGCCAATTACAAAGTGGGAAAATACCAAGAAGCTATACAGCACCTCAAACAGATTAAAGAACAACAAGACTCCATTTCTGAGAGTACATATCTGCATTTGGGACATAGCTATCTGCGTATCGGTGATGAGGAAAAAGCCAAATTATCCTACGCCGCTGCTATGCGTTTGAAAATCAACGATAAGCTTCGCGAAGAAGCCATGTACAACTATGTACAAATCACTTACCTACAAGGTTCTGCATTGGGAGAAAGCATCACAGCTTTTCAGGATTTCCTACGCGAATATCCTAACACCAAATACGCCAACAAGATATATGCCCTTATGGCGGATATATATATGAACAGCAAAAACTATCAGGCTGCTTACGAAGCCTTGGCTGCTATTGACACCCCTGATACAAAGATGCGATCCACCATGCAATACCTGCGCTACCAAATGGGTATTGACGCTTTTTTACGCAACAATATGCAAGAAGCCATCAAATGGATGACTATGGTGATTGACAACGAGAAAGGTGTATCCGACTACAAGACCGAAGCCTACTTTGTACGAGCAGATAGCAAGTATCGCCTATTGCAATACCCAGACTGTTTAGAGGACATATATCTCTACGAGAAACAGCCCAACGTACAAACATCTCAAAACAACACCGCAGCACTCTATCTAAAGGGATATGCTTTATTTAATCAGCAATTACTGAATCAAGCCGAACTCATCTTCCAACAATATTTGGACAAAGCAGACAACAAACAAACCACTTATTCCGATGCTCTCAATCGCCTTGGAGACTGCCAATTCAGCTACCGTCAGTTCAATAACGCCATTGACACTTACGATCAAACAATACAACTGTCTAACTACGGCGTAGATTACGCGCTTTTCCAAAAAGCATATGCATTAGGACTATTGCATCGCTATTCTGATAAGATTGCCGCATTAGACCAACTATCTAATCGCTATCCACGTTCAGATTACGCAGATGATGCCCTCTACGAGATTGCCCGCGCACAATTGCAATTGGAGAACAACGAAGAGGCTATAAAAGTTTATACCCGCCTCTTGGGTCAATACCCCAATAGCAACAAAGCGTCTAAATCCGCTCTTGAGTTAGGAATGACGTACCGCACACTACGTCAATACGACAAAGCTATCCAAGCATACAAAAATACCATCGAAAAATATGCCGGTAGTGAAGATGCATACGCAGCCCTTGAGGGATTGGAGCAAGTGTACGTAGAAACCAACAACATCTCCGATTATTTGACATACACTAAAACGCTCAATAACGTCAACATGCAGACTTCCACACAAGAAGACTCGTTAGTGTATGTGACTGCGGAATTGCAATATATTATGGGCAACTATCAGCAAGCTGCAGCTGGACTAAACACTTATCTCACATCTTTCTGTCCACAAGGACGTTATTGTATTATTGCCCAATACTACGCAGCCAATAGTTTCTATCAATTGCGTCAGTATGATTTGGCTATTGAGCACTATAGTGCATTGGCAGATATTGAGGGTAATCCTTATATGGAAGAAGCTTGTATGCGCGTAGCAGAACTCGCCTACGACAAAGCAGAGTATCGCACTTCCAACTACTATTTCCAACGCATGTTGCAATACGCATCTTCGTCCACCAATCGAGTTACAGCTCTCTTAGGTATGCTACGATGCGGACAACACGAAGAGGAACTCAACAATGCGCTTGAGGTGGCATCACAGTTGCTTGAGCAAGAGGAGCTAACCGAACTTGTCCGACAAGAAGCTCTTTATCATCGAGCAAAGGCACACCTAAAGAACCAGCAATATGGATTGGCTGTGGTGGATCTAACACCATTGGCCAAAGAAGTACGTACTGCTATTGGTGCTGAAGCTAAATACCGATTGGCAGAAGCATATTTCCATTTAGGTTCTGTAGAACTGGCAGAGCAAGAAGTAATGTCCTTTACACAAATGCAGACTTCGCAACAATACTGGCTCGCCAAGAGTTTGATTCTACTGGCAGATATTAATATACAACGCGGTGACACTTTCCAAGCAAAACAATACCTCTTGGCATTACAAAGCAACTATCATCAAGAAGATGATATACAGACTATTATATCCGAGAAGATCCAAGAGATTGAGCAACTATCTGCTGAACCCGTAATCACAGAAAACGAGGAGGAAACACTATGAGAAAAAACATCATAATTCGACAAAACGGCGTACTGATTGCCCTTATGGTTTTGTTATCAATTGTCAACAGTCAGTTGTCAATTGCCCAAAGCGACACTACTATCCATCGAATCGTGACCGTAGAACGCGATTTTCAGCCAGCAATACAAAGTGCAGGAAAAATCAATCAGCGTCCTGCTATTATCACTCCCGATATTCAACTCAACCCTGTAGTGTATTCTACCTACTCCACTCCATTGTCTATTGACTACAATATCAACCAGTTACCCGCCGCTAAGACCAACCTTACACATCCATCTCCACTTGATGGTATTTTGGAGGGAGCTGCAGGCTATCGCAATACCCATTTCTTCTTCGGATATCAAATCCACCAAAAGAAAAAGATGTCTCTTAACCTCTACGCCAAGCACGATGCGTATTGGGGAAAGGATGCCCTTTCTCAATCCACTTTAGGTATGCAAGTTGCTCGTCATTTCTCTGGTGCTGATTTATATTTTACCATTGAGGGAAACAATGATGCATATGTCTATCAGCCCAATTGGAGCGAGTGGAAAACACTTTGGAATGCCAATACCAAGATAGGCATTCGCTCTACCAACAAAGCCCCCATACAATACCGTATTCAGACAGGATATAGTATTTTTACGACTTTAGACTGGACACTTGAGCATAGCGTCAAATCGCATTTGGATTTATGGTGGACTAATCAGCAGCATAGTGCTGGTATAAAAGCTTATGTGCAAAACACATTCTATACCACATTCGACGATAGTTTGACGACTACTCCCCGCCACAATATTCGTGTAGAACCGTTCTACGAGTACAAGAACGATCATATTCGTTTGCACGCGGGCGTGAACCTTAATATGAACATTGGCACTGGCAATTTGCTGAGCGGCATAGATAATCTTAGTTTTGCGCCATCGCCCAATGTACAATTTGAATGGAGCATGATGGACAATATCTTCCACGTCTATGCTAATGCTACTGGTCAATTCGGATTGGGATCATGGGAGGAGTATATGACTTATAACCGCTATCTCAACCCAACGACAGGACTCTTATGGAATTCTCCACGCGCTTATACCCCTGTAGATGCACAAGTAGGTTTTAAGATTCGCCCTGCAAAGACATTGCTCATTGATTTGTATGGCGGTTATGCATACATGATGAATGCATGCAATATGGCAGCTCATACAAATGCTGAAAAGCAAGTCAATGCTTACACCCTTTGGATGAGCAACATTCAACGATGGAAAGTAGGTGCTAATCTGCACTATCACTACCGTGATATTTTGGAAATCAATTTAGGAGGTAACTACTATTTCTATCATCAAGAACCATCCGCTACGCAAGATAAGTTGTACTATCAAGAAGCTAATAGCTACGATGCCTCTGCAGACTGGACGACGACTATCTTCGACCGCCCTAATTGGGATGCATATGCTCACCTTGAAGCACATATTGACACCAAGTGGAGCATTTATTCTGAAAATTATTTTGCAGGTAGCCGTCAGGCATATATTACCCCATACCTATCTACAGAACTACGCCCTATCATTTGCCTCAATATTGGTGGTCAATATGCTATCAATCGTTGGCTGAGTGTGTATCTGCAAGTCAATGATTATCTTAATCGTAAACACGAGATTTTCTATGGTTATCACTCGCAAGGTATTCATTTCTTAGCAGGTGTCAAATGGAAATTTTAAGTGTTAGACGAATAAAAAAGAGTTGCCGAATTGGCAACTCTTTTTTGTGGTCCCACTTGGGCTTGAACCAAGGACCCCCTGATTATGAGTCAGGTGCTACTAACCAACTGAGCTATAGGACCCCGCGCGATTAGGAATCATACTATACCTACCAACGCGACTGCAAAGGTACAACAAAAAATGCACATGCGCAAGAAAAATCGAAAAAAAGTGCATTTTACCCCCTTATTTTTATTTTTAGAATCGTGTTTATTGCAAAAATATGATAGATAACACGCTCCCCCACTAACTACCGAGCGTCTATCAAAATCTATTCATTACCATTCTTCACATCCTGCTATTTGGGAAAAAAATCTCCTATTGCCATTTATATTTTCGAATACAAGGAGTGTATTTGCTCCTTATTCTCAAACTTATTGATCGAAAGCATGGGGCTGAAAAAGGGGCACTAGCAAATATCAGAGTGCTAACGAAGTGGTAAGCTAACGTATGAAACGGGTTGGATCACGATTAAGAACACTACCCTCACTGCGCATTTTTGAAAATATTTGCACATTTACTTGCATGTTTGCATTTTTTTGCGTAACTTTGCACGCTATTTGGGGTGCTATACCCTATAGTCAACCAACTCACGATATTAAAACACACAAAGATATGGAAATTTTACAACAAATGCTCAAACGTGCGCAAGCGACCCCTCAGCGCATCGTACTCCCCGAAGGCGACGAACCTCGCACTTTGGAGGCTGCTAACATTTTGCTCAAAGATAAAGTAGCAAAGCTCATCTTGATTGGCGATCCTGCCGTTATCCGACAAATGGCAGAGGAAAAAGGCTATGAGTATATTCTCAGCGATAATAGTGAGCTTACTATCGTTGATCCGCTGACTGATTCTAAAATGCCCGAATATGCCCATTTGCTTTTCGAGCTTCGCAAAGCCAAAGGTATGACCCTTGAGCAAGCTACCGAGAAAGTGAAAGACCCACTCTATCTGGGATGCCTTATGATTAAGAATGGAGATGCTGATGGCGAACTCGCAGGTGCTCGCGGTACGACGGCTGATACGATCCGCCCTGCTTTCCAAATCCTCAAGACCCGACCTGGCGTACATATCGTATCAGGTGCATTCCTCATGTTTACCCCTGCTACCCACTTGGGCGAAGGCGGTTTCCTCGTGTTTGCAGACTGCGCAGTCAATCCATGTCCAAACGCACAAGAGTTGGCAGAGATAGCAGTCACTACTGCTGAAACTGCACGCGCTTTGGGCGGTATAGAACCACGCGTAGCCATGCTCAGTTTCTCCAGCAAAGGTAGTGCAAAGCACGAACTCGTGGATAAGGTGGTAGAAGCTACTCGCATCGCACACGAAATGGCACCCAACTTAGATATCGATGGCGAACTACAACTAGACGCAGCACTCGTTGAGAGCGTAGGCGCACAGAAAGCTCCAGGTTCTGCTGTAGCAGGCAAAGCCAATGTCCTCGTGTTCCCTGACTTGCAAGCAGGTAATATTGGCTACAAACTCGTAGAGCGTTTCTCTGGTGCTGATGCAGTCGGACCAATCCTACAAGGCATCGCCGCTCCAGTCAACGACCTCAGTCGCGGTTGCAAAGTGCAAGACATCGTACAAATGGTGATCATCACTGCCAACCAAGCTATTGGAATGAAATAACCATAAAAACACAATAATAATATGAAGATCTTAGTTCTTAACTGCGGAAGTAGCAGTATCAAGTACAAACTTTTTGATATGGACACCCGCGCCATATTGGCACAAGGTGGCGTAGAGAAAATCGGTTTGCCAGACTCATTCTTGCAAGTGAAATTGCCTAATGGCGAGAAGGTGAAAATCGAACAAGCCATGCCAGAACATACTGTAGGTATCCAACTTATTCTCAACTCACTGATTGATGAAAAAATCGGTTGTCTCCAATCACTCGACGAAATCAATGCCGTTGGTCACCGTGTAGTACATGGTGGCGAGAAGTTCAACCAATCAGTAGTCATCACCCCAGAAGTAAAGGAGATGATTATCAAGTGTATCGAACTCGCTCCATTGCACAATCCTGCTAACTTAAAAGGTATTGAGGCTATTGAGCAAACATTGCCTACTGTACCACAGGTAGCTGTATTTGACACCGCTTTCCACCAAACTATGCCAGACGAGGCATATATGTATGCCCTTCCATATGAGTTGTATGAGAAATACGCTATCCGTCGCTATGGTTTCCATGGTACCTCACACCGCTATGTATCTGCTCGCGTATGCGAGTATTTAGGCGTAGATCCTGCTCAAACCAAGATTATTACCGCTCATATAGGTAATGGTGGTAGCTGCGCTGCTGTACTCAATGGCAAGTCGGTGGATACATCTATGGGGTTGACCCCTGTAGAGGGACTGATGATGGGTACTCGCTCTGGAGATTTGGATCTTGGAGCCGCTACCTATATCATGGACAAAGAGAACCTTACCACTGCCGAGTTCTCCAATTTGGTGAATAAGAAATCTGGTCTAATGGGCGTGAGCGGCGTATCTAGCGATGCACGCGATATCGAGAATGCCGTACAAGCAGGCAACCAACGCGCGGATCTCGCTCGCCGCATGTTCATCTATAGAGTGAAGAAATATATTGGCGCTTATGCCGCAGCAATGAATGGTGTAGATGTGATTGTCTTTACAGGTGGTATCGGCGAAAACGATGCTTATATCCGTGCCGAAGTAACCAAAGGGCTCACCTATCTCGGCATTGATTTTGATGAAAGCAAAAATGCCGTTCGCGGCGAAGAAGCACTACTCACCACACCAGATAGCAAAGTAGCAGTATGTATCATCCCTACCGACGAGGAATGGATGATTGCATCCGATACGATGCACCTTGTGTAATTGAGAATTATGAATTATGAATTAAGATGGGAAAGCCATGTCTGTGGCTTCCCCATATAAATACGCGCTGAACCTTGAAACCAATTATTTATCAGTTATTACCGCGTACCTTTGCCAACTACAACGATACGCGCAAACATAATGGCACGCTGCAAGAGAATGGTTGCGGCACACTCAATGCCATCACACCTAAAGCCCTTCGCGCTATTCGCGACTTAGGTGCGACACACATTTGGTACACTGGCATTATACGTCATGCCACCGCACAACATAACACTCCTTCCATAGTAAAAGGCAAGGCTGGTAGTCCATATGCTATCACCGATTACTACGATATTGCTCCCGACCTGTGCGAGGACAAACGTAGCCGCATGCAAGAGTTCACCCAATTGGTGGAGCGTAGCCATGCTGCTAACCTGAAAGTAATCATCGATTTTGTGCCAAACCATGTTGCACGTGAGTATCACTCCAGCTGCAAACCACGCGGCGTAGAAGATTTGGGAGCAAACGATAATCCCAAATGGGCATTCTCACCTCTGAACAATTTCTACTATATGCACGAGCCTTTTGCTCCGTCGTTTGACCTACAAGGCTATAGCGAAACACCTGCTCGCGCCACTGGCAACGACTGCTTCACAGCTCATCCTTCCAAAGATGATTGGTATGAAACAGTCAAACTCAACTATGGCGTATTCTACCAAAATGGTGGTGAGCAACAGTTTGACCCTATTCCCAACACATGGCATAAGATGTTGCATATCTTGCTTTTTTGGGCGAGCAAAGGCATTGACGGATTCCGTTGCGATATGGCAGAAATGGTGCCACAAGCCTTTTGGACATGGGCTATTGCACAAGTAAAAGAGCAATATCCCGAACTCTTGTTTATTGCTGAGGTGTATAATCCAGACCTCTATCGCAGCTATATAGCAGCAGGTTTTGACTACCTATACGACAAAGTGGGTATGTATGACTATCTGCGCGGTGTCACCAGCAAAAACTGGGCTGCGGAGGGCATCACGCAGCAATGGCAAGCTACAGATGACATCCGCGAACACATGCTCTATTTCTTAGAGAACCACGATGAGCAACGTATCGCCAGTGGATTCTTCTGCGGACGTGGCATGTGTGCCGAACCTGCTATGATCGTAGCAGCCACCTTGGGCAATAATCCTGTGATGATTTATGCGGGTCAAGAGTTGGGCGAGAAGGGAATGGATGCAGAAGGCTTCTCAGGTATGGATGGCAGAACTACCATCTTTGACTATTGGGGTGTCAAATCTATTCAGGCATGGACCAATCACGGCAAGTTCGACGGAGCCAAACTCTCCGAAGAGCAACACGCCTTGCGCCTCTTCTACCGCCAACTACTACGCCTGGCACGCACTGAAAAAGCCATTACACAAGGCGAAATGTATGACCTCGTATATGCACAAAGAGAAGGCTTTAATAAGCACGAGCATTATGCTTATATTCGCAAGTACAAGCAACATACTTTATTAGTTGTCTTGAATTTCGACGACCATCAAACGGACATACAAGTGCGTATTCCACAAGAAGCATTTGAGCATTTGAAACAAGCTGAATACACAATCATATCCGCCACCGACTTGCTCACTGGCACCGAATACACATTCCCATTCTCGTCACATACGCCTATATGCCTCACACTACCTGCGTGGAAAGGAGTGATTCTAAAAATCAACAACTAAGTATTTATCGTTCGTGAAAGAGTTAACAGCAAAAATAAAACCTTTTCTCCAACTACTGCGCGTAGGCAACTTGGCTTTTATAGCCATCTTGCTCTACGTGATAGAGAAGTGGGTCGCTACACCTTTGTTGCAACTAGCACAGTTCAAAGAACTCATGCCGTGGTGGATACTAACCTTGCTCACATTGAGCATCGTATTGATAGCTGCTGGCGGCTACGTTATCAATGACTATTTTGATGTAAAGATCGATCGCATCAATCGTCCTGATGATTTAGTGGTTACACGTGCTATCTCACGAGATGGAGCCATGCGTCTATTTCAAGTATTGAGTGGGGCTGGTATAGTGGCAGGCTTAGCTACCGCTTGGTGGGCACGAAGCTGGACTTTAGCGATGATGTACATTGTCATCCCTGGACTGCTATGGTTCTATTCTGCCAGCTACAAACGCCAACTGCTGGTAGGAAATATCGTCGTAGCATTCACAACAGCATTAGTACCTCTGACCATAGCTATTATCAATGCCGATTACCTACGCCATCTCTACGGAGAAACATTAAAATACACTCCTATCACAGGCTATCTATATGTATGGATAGGTGGATTTGCACTGTTTGCGTTTCTTATTACTTTGGTACGCGAAATAGTGAAAGACATCGAAGATATCAATGGCGATCGTGAGCTGGAGTGTCGCACAATGCCGATTGTTTGGGGCATAAAGGCTAGTAAAATTATTGTAACCATATTCCTTGTTGCAACAGTGGTCTTAATTGCTTACATCGCTTTCGATGTACTACCATTTCCATACACATGGCAAAGTTTCTCTACCCGTTATATCATCTTTGGCTTGATTACCCCAATTATATGTGCTATTGCCTTGCTATGGGCAAGCAAAACACCATTGGAATACCGCCGTACACAGTTGATTATCAAGTTTGTCATGTTTATGGGTATGCTGTATGGCTTTGTCATTCAGCAAAACCTCCTGACCCTATAACCCACAGCCAATAACCAATAATAACCCATCGCCCAAAAATGAACATTATCCTCGGTTCTCAAAGTCCCCGCCGCCGTGAATTGATGGCGGGTTTGGATATTCCTTTCACATCAATTACAATTGATGCGGATGAATCATATCCTGCAGACTTGCAAGCGGGCGATATACCTTTGTACATATCGCGCGCAAAGGCGCGTGCGTACGAGCATAGTTTGCAAGAAAACGACCTGCTGATTACCTCCGATACGATTGTTTGGCTCAATGGGCAAATGCTCGGCAAACCCAAGGACCAAGCAGAAGCCAAGCAAATGCTGATGCAACTCAGTGGACGAACGCACCAAGTCTATACCTCGGTATGCTTCACTTGGCGCACTCCCCTAAACAACGCTAAACAGCCCTCCACCATACTCTATGATACACTTGTAGATTGCACGCATGTCACTTTCCGAACACTCACAGCAGAAGAAATAGACTACTATGTGGAAAAATATATACCCATAGATAAAGCAGGAGCTTACGGAGTACAAGAGTGGATTGGTTATGTGGGTGTTACACGAATGGAAGGATCGTACTTCAATGTTATGGGATTCCCTATTGGTCTCGTATACGAATGGCTCAAACAATTCGGACAACTAACTATAGAATAACAATATTCTTGCGACATATACGAATGTTAAAATTACTACTCATATTATCCATACTTACTACACATCCCAATACGCGAGATGCTAATATTGGTGTACTCATTTGCGACTACCACACTGGAGACACCATCGACTCCTATCGTCCCAACGCTGTTATTCCACCAGCATCTACAATGAAGCTCATCACATCCGCAACAGCATTGGAACTTTGGGGAGGAGATTATCGTATTCAGACACCTATTACCTATTCGGGATACATACAAAATGGTACTCTCTACGGCAATCTGTATATTGAAGGCAGAGGCGACCCTACTTTTGGTTCGCGCTATGTGGGCGACAATGCCTTTATGTACAAATGGGTACGTCATCTTCGCGAAGCAGGTATTCAACATATCACAGGATCAATCATTGCAGACCTCAGCTATTTTGATGGTAACGCCCTCAACCCGTCCTGGTTATGGGAAGATGCAGGGAACTACTATGCTCCTAGTATTTTTGCACTATCCTACCAAGATAACACACTAAATATAGTCTTACGTAGTGGTGCTATCGGCAGCATCGCAGAGATACTCTATACAACCCCTGAGATACCCGAATTGGAATTTGAAAATCATATCCGTTGCACACATATCACCTATGATGGGGCCTTTGTACATGGTGTGCCGTACAATAATACCCGCTATCTCACTGGTAGCGTACCTTCTAATCGACAGACTTTTGGTGTACGAGGCGACATGCCCAACCCAGGACTAATCCTTGCACGCGATTTTACAAAACTCCTGCGTGCAAGCGGCATCCCAGTAGATAGTACAGAGCAATACCTAAGCGAAAAACCTAGCAACGCACCTGCTCGCCAAACGCTATTCACTCATGAGAGCGAACCGCTCTATGAAATAATCCGCCATCTGGAACAAGAGTCCGACAACCTATATGCGGAAATGATATTCCGTACTTTTGGAGCTAAATATTCTATACCATGTTCGATTCATAATGCTACAGATTTTGTGCGTGAGTTTTGGAAAAATCGTGGAATTTCATTTCGCAGTGCAAAAATTCTTGATGGATGCGGATTAGCTCCACAAGAAACCATATCACCTGCTATGTATGTACAACTTTTGCGCTATATGTATGGTTCAAAACAAAAAGATACTTTTCTAGCAACATTGCCTTGCAGCGGTGAAAGTGGCACGCTCTGTTCATTCCTGCGTGACACACCGCTCCATGGAAAAGTTTGTGCTAAAAGCGGAACGATTGGAGGTACCAAAAACTACGCAGGCTACCTATTCCTTCCCGATGGTCGGGTATGGATATTTGCCATTATGGTCAATAGTGCCAACTGCAAAACTCGAAAAATACAACATATCATAGAACAATATCTATTAGATGTATATCAAGCAAACACATAGCACTTCTACCCTATTACGCGAGCAATACACGGACAGTCTGCCCCATCTCTACACCATCCGAACGGATTTCCAAACAGCAGGACGAGGACAAGCAGGAAACTCGTGGGAAAGCGAAGAAGGAAAAAATCTCCTTTTCTCTTCGCTATTGCGCTATCCTGATATACCAGCCCACCAACAATGGCGATTATCCATGCTGGTGGCAGTCGCTTTGCATGACACATTAAGTCAATACTTATCCCCAGAAATGCTGACTATCAAATGGCCAAACGATATCTATTATGGCGATAAGAAACTCGTAGGCATACTCATTGAAAACGTCCTACAAGGATCTAATATTGCTTATACGATAGCTGGAATAGGTGTCAATGTGAACCAAACTGATTGGAGAAGCGATGCCCCCAACCCTATATCCATGAAGCAGATTACAGGTCAAGATTATACGATTGAATTGCTATTAGACCAATGGATAAATACCATAAAAGAGTGGGAAAAAAGTAGTACAAACGCACTATCCGCGGCTTACCTACAACGACTTTATCGCAAAAACGGATGGCACAAATACGTGGAGCGCGAGGTAAGCACTACTCCTACAACTATTGCGCAAAACGATATTGAAGGAGCTTTCTTAGCACAAATACAAACTATCACACCTAACGGAGAACTGATTTTGCGTTTTCAAAACGGAGAACAAAAAACATATCACTTCAAACAAATACGCTTTGTCATATAGCAATAACGAGATAAAATTATAAAACTCTACAAATATGAAATCAATTATCATCACTGGTGGCGCAGGATTTATAGGTAGCCACGTAGTACGTTTATTCGTAAACAAGTACCCTGAGTATCGCATCATCAATGTTGACAAACTTACTTATGCTGGTAACTTGGCAAACCTTAAAGACATTGAAGACAAACCCAATTATCGCTTTGTAAAAGCCGACATTTGTGACTTTGACACCATGTATGCCCTTATGCAAGAGGAGCATGTGACTGGTATCATCCATCTGGCAGCAGAAAGCCACGTAGATCGTTCTATCAAAGACCCTTTCACGTTCGCTCGTACCAATGTAATGGGCACACTCAGCCTTTTGCAAGCAGCCAAACTCTATTGGGAAGCACAGCCTGAGAAATATGAGGGTAAACGTTTTTACCACATCTCTACTGACGAAGTATATGGTGCACTTGAGATGACACATCCAGAGGGTATTACTCCTCCATTCTCCACACAAGCATCTTCCGAACACCACGAGGCATATGGTAAAGATTTCTTTGTAGAAACCACCAAATACAACCCACATAGTCCATACTCTGCTTCCAAAGCAAGCAGCGACCACTTTGTTCGTGCTTTCCATGACACCTACGGCATGCCTACTATTGTAACAAACTGCTCCAACAACTATGGTCCATATCAATTCCCTGAAAAGTTGATCCCTCTCTTTATCAACAACATTCGTCATCGCAAACCACTACCTGTATATGGTAAAGGTGAGAATGTACGTGATTGGCTCTACGTAGAAGACCATGCACGCGCTATTGACCTCATCTACCATCAAGGAACTATAGCAGAGACCTATAATATTGGCGGTTTCAACGAGTGGAAAAACATTGACATTATCAAAGTGGTTATCAATACAGTAGATCGCCTATTAGGCAGAGAAGAAGGTGAAGATATGAATCTCATCACCTATGTTACTGACCGTGCTGGACATGACATGCGCTATGCAATCGACTCACGTAAACTGCAAGCAGAATTAGGTTGGGAACCATCATTGCAGTTTGAAGAAGGTATTGAAAAAACAGTTCGTTGGTATTTGGATAACCAAGAGTGGATGGATAACATCACTTCTGGTGAATATGAGAAATACTACGACGACATGTATAAAAATCGTTAATCCAAAAAACAGACGATAGCACATTGATAGATTTAATCTATCATTTTTCACAAAATTACGATAAAATTTGCATATGTGCGAATTTTATCGTAATTTTGCACGCTAAATTGTGTGAGGTGTGCTCTTTTGCACACAATGATACCGAAATTACAGAACAAAAATATTAATTATTAACTATTAACTATCAACTACTATTATGGTAAGTTACAAAGAACTTGGCTTGGTGAACACCAAAGAGATGTTTGCTAAAGCAATCAAAGGCGGATACGCTATCCCTGCCTTCAACTTCAACAACATGGAGCAACTCCAAGCTATCATCAAAGCTGCTGCTGAGACCAAGAGCCCAGTTATCCTCCAAGTATCTAAAGGTGCGCGTAACTACGCTAACCAAACCCTCCTCCAATACATGGCACAAGGTGCTGTAGAGTATGCTAAAGAGTTGGGTTGGGAGAAGCCACAAATCTGCTTGCACCTCGACCACGGAGATAGCTTTGAGACTTGCAAATCTTGCGTTGACTTCGGTTTCTCAAGCGTTATGATCGACGGTAGCCACCTCCCATACGAGGAGAACATCGCCCTCACCAAGAAGGTTGTTGAGTACGCTCACGCACACGATGTAACCGTTGAGGCTGAGCTCGGCGTGTTGGCAGGTGTTGAGGATGAGGTATCTGCTGCAGAGAGTCACTATACCAAACCAGAAGAGGTAGTAGATTTCGCTACTCGCACAGGTTGCGACTCACTCGCTATCTCTATCGGTACCAGCCACGGTGCTTACAAGTTCACCCGCGAGCAATGTACTGTTGATCCACAAACTGGTAAGCTCGTTCCTCCTCCATTGGCATTCGATATTCTCGACGCTATCATGGAGCAACTCCCAGGCTTCCCAATCGTACTCCACGGTTCTTCTTCAGTTCCACAAGAGTATGTTGACATCATCAACCAATACGGTGGTAAGTTGCCAGACGCAGTAGGTATTCCAGAGGAGCAACTCCGCAAGGCATCTGAGAGCGCAGTTTGCAAGATTAACATCGACTCTGACAGCCGTTTGGCTTTCACCGCTGCTGTTCGCAAAGTGTTCGCTACCAACCCAGGTGAGTTCGACCCACGTAAATACTGCGGCCCAGCTCGTGACCTCATGACCGAGCTCTACAAGCACAAAATTATCAACGTGCTTGGTTCTAATGGAAAGGCAGAGTAACTCATAAATTGTAAATTGCTAAATCGTAAATCGAAATGGCTCTTCCATTTATGACAGCGGAAGCTGCTGCGCAGCTTGTACCTCACGGAGCAATCTGCGGCATGGGTGGTTTCACCCCTGCCGGTGCTCCAAAGGACGTTCCTTCTGCTATCGCAGCGATGGCTGAGGCACTCCACGCTGAGGGCAAACCTTATAAGATCGGTATGTACACTGGCGCCTCTACTGGCGACAGCTGCGACGGTGCACTCGCTCGCGCTCACGCTATCGAGTTCCGTACCCCATACCAAGGTAACAAAGACCTCCGCACCGAGCTTAACGCACAAGGTGCACACTACTACGATATGCACCTCTCTGAGTTGGCGCAAGACCTTCGCTATGGCTTTATGCCAAAGCCAGACTTCGCTATCGTGGAGGCTTGCGAGGTAGTAGAGAAAGGTGACCAAGTAGAGATCGTTCTTACCGCAGGTGTAGGTAACGTACCTACTTTCTGCCGCTTGGCTGATAAGGTGATCGTAGAGCTTAACGAAGCTATGCCTGCTGCTATGCGTGGCATGCACGATATCTACGAGCCTGCTGACCCACCTGTACGCCGCGAGATCCCTGTATATACCGTTTCTGACCGCATTGGTGCAGACTGCGTGACTATCCCTGCTGAGAAACTCGTAGCTGTTGTTAAGACCAACCGTCCTAACGAGGTAGGTGGTTTCACTCCGCTGGATGAGACTACTGCTAAGATTGGTGCAAACGTAGCTTCTTTCCTCGAGAACGAGATGAAAGAGGGCCGTATCCCTGCAACTTTCTTGCCTATCCAATCGGGTGTAGGTAATATCGCCAACGCTGTGTTGGGCGCACTTGGAGACAACAAGAACATCCCAGCTTTTGAGATGTACACCGAGGTGATCCAAGACTCTGTAGTAGGTTTGATGAAAGAGGGTCGCGTGAAGTTCGCTTCTGGTTGCTCATTGACTATTGGTGCAGACAAGCTCCAAGAGATTCTCGACAACCTCGATTTCTTCCGTGATAAATTGGTGCTCCGTCCACAAGAGATTAGCAACAACCCTGAGGTAGCTCGTCGTTTGGGTCTTATCACCATCAACACTGCTCTCGAGGCAGATATCTTCGGTAACATCAACTCTACCCACGTTTGCGGTACCAAGATGATGAACGGTATCGGTGGTTCAGGCGACTTTACTCGCAACGC
Organism: Paludibacteraceae bacterium; assembly: GCA_017384225.1. Classification (GTDB taxonomy): domain Bacteria; phylum Bacteroidota; class Bacteroidia; order Bacteroidales; family Paludibacteraceae; genus Colicola. The sequence goes on along the minus strand of JAFNUD010000008.1, from coordinate 1,159 downwards.
ATACATCAGCATCTATACTACTCCTTCTACCGCTAAAGGTGGTGCTATCTCGGCTTTCGTGCCAATGGTTAGCCACCACGACCATAGCGAGCACTCTGTGAAGATCATCATCACCGAGCACGGTATTGCTGACTTGCGTGGTAAGAGCCCTATCCAACGTGCGCACGAGATCATCAACAACTGTGTGGATCCACAATACCGCCCAATGTTGAACGAGTACTTGGAGATGTCTAAGAAGGCGCATACCCCTCACACCTTGAGCTGCGCATTGGCTATGCACGAGGAGTTCCTCAAGTCAGGCGACATGCGTAACACCAAGTGGGAGAATTATAAACGCTAAATCCGTGTAGATTTAGTGTTGGTTGAAAGGGTTCTAGGCGCCCTGCGGGCTGTTTTAAAAGTTGAAAAGTTTCACGCAGCAAGCTGCTATTTCACCGCTTCGCTGTTTCAAACTTTGAAACCTTGAAACGCGACTCTGCCGCATGAAGCCCTTTCTACTAGATACAAAAAAAGACTGCTTCGGCAGTCTTTTTTTTGACAGATTCATATCTGTGAGATAGCTTATATCAAATAAGTTAGATAGTTTGCAGTCGTTATCACATCTGTTTTTTGTGGGTGATATTGTTCGATAAACTGATTAGGTATTTTGGCTGATTGTTTCTTTTCGTTCCATTTCATCTCAAACAGATGCAACTCACCATTTGACTCTTCGATATAATCAATCTCTTGCTTCTCCGTGGTACGCCAAAAATAGGACTTTACCAAACGGTCGGAATAATGATTATATTTCATACGCTCTGCAATGAAGAAGTTCTCCCATAGCGCTCCCTTATCCTGTCGCAATTCTAATGGCGCAAAGGCTTGTAGTACTGCATTACGAACGCCTAAGTCATAGAAATAGATCTTTTTCCCTTTAGTTAGCTCTGTGCGGATATTCCTGCTGAAGCTATTCAAACGGAATACGATATAGCATTTCTCCAGAATATCAATATATTTCTCCACGGTCTTGCTATCCACTTCAACTGTCTTGCTCAATTCATGGTATGAAACCTCACTACCTATCTGCAAAGCCAATGCCACTAATAATTTTTGCAGCACAGCAGGTTTACGCATACCCTCCAAATCCAAGATGTCTTTATAGAGATAACTTTCCGTTAAC